>NZ_CEEDBP010000024.1:0-97618 GCF_979252845.1 Belnapia sp. AC561 | reverse complement strand
CCGAGACCATCGGCTATCCGGTGGTGCTGAAGGGCGTCAGCCGCGCCGTGGTCCACAAATCCGACCTCGGCCTGGTCCAGCTGCGCCTCCTGCCAAAGGATGCCGCATGCCCGCCCGCTGCCTGCTGCCCGCATGATGGATTGGCTGGGCCCCGAGGAATGGCAGGCGGTGCGGCTCAGCCTCGGCGTGGCGGGGCGGTCCGTGCTGATCTCGCTGGTGCCGGCGGTGCTGGTGGCCCTGGCCCTGGCGCGCGGGCGCTTCCCCGGCCGGCTGCTGCTGGATGCGCTGGTGCATCTGCCGCTGGTGGTGCCGCCGGTCGTCGTCGGCTGGGGCCTGCTGATGCTCTTCGGCATCCGCGGCCCGATCGGCGGGCCATTGAACGACTGGTTCGGCATCCGCCTGGTCTTCACCACCGAGGGTGCGGCGCTGGCGACGGCGGTGATGTCCTTCCCGCTGATCGTGCGGTCCGTGCGGCTTGGCTTGGAGGGGCTGGACCCGGGGCTGGAGGCGGCGGCGCGCACCTTGGGCGCCGGGCGGCTGGACCGTTTCCTCGGCATCACCCTGCCGCTGATGTCGCCGGGCATCCTGGCCGGGGCGGTCACCGCCTTCGCCGCGGGCCTCGGCGAGTTCGGCGCCGTCATCACCTTCGCCTCCAACATCCCGGGCGAGACCCAGACCCTGCCGCTGGCGATCTACAGCGCGACGCAGACGCCGGGCGGCGAGGCCATGGCGGCGCGCCTCGCCGGCGTCTCCTTCGCGCTCGCCCTGGCCGGGCTGCTGCTGGCCGAGCTGATCGGCCGGCGGATGCACCGCCTGCTGGGCCGCGGCTGATGCTCGAGGTCGCGCTGCGCCACGCCTGGCCCGGCTTCGCGCTGGATGTCGCCTTCACCGCGCCGGCGGGGGTGACGGCGCTCTTCGGCCCCTCCGGCTGCGGCAAGTCCACCGTGCTGGCCGCCGTCGCCGGGCTGCTGCGGCCGCTGGCCGGGCAGGTGGCGCTGGATGGCGTCCCGCTGCTGGACACCGCCCGCGGCGTCATGCTGCCGCCGGAGCACCGGCGCTGCGGCGTGGTCTTCCAGGATGCCCGGCTCTTCCCCCACCTCAGCGTCGCGTCCAACCTGCGTTACGGGCTGAAGCGCGCCCCGCGCGAGGCCACCGGCCCGGGCTTCGAGGAGGTTGTGGCGCTGCTCGGCATCGCCCCGCTGCTGGGCCGCCGGCCGCTGGGGCTCTCGGGCGGGGAGCGGCAGCGGGTGGCGCTCGGCCGGGCGCTGCTGGCGCGGCCGAGGCTGCTGCTGATGGACGAGCCGCTGGCCGCGCTGGACGCGCCGCGGCGGGCCGAGGTGCTGCCCTTCCTCGCCCGGCTGCGCGACGTGGCCCGGCTGCCGATCCTCTACGTGACGCATGCGCTGGAGGAGGTGGACGCCCTGGCCGATACGCTGGTGCTGCTGGAGGCCGGGCGGGTCCTCGCCGCCGGCCCGGTGGAGGCGCTGGCGGCGCGGGCCGACCTGCCGGCGCTCGCTCGGCGGCGCGATGCCGGGGCGCTGGTGCCCTGCACCGTGCTGGCGCAGGACCCGGCGCGCGGGCTGACCCGGCTGGGCTTCGCCGGCGGCGAGCTGGTCGCGCCGCTGCGTCCGGGCCTGGCGCCGGGCGACCGGCTGCGGGTGCGGCTGCGGGCCCGCGACCTGGCGGTGGCGACCGAGCCGCCGCGCGGCATCTCCATGCACAACATCCTGCCCTGCACCCTGCGCGGCATCGACCCAGCCGGGGAGGTGGAGGTCTTCCTCCGCCTCGCGGTGGGGGAGACGCCGCTGCTGGCACGGGTGACGCGGGATACGGTGGACCGGCTGGCGCTGCGGCCGGGGATGCCGCTCTGGGCACTGGTGAAGTCGGTCGCCTTCGATCATGCGGGACCGGCATGAGCGCGCCGCCGCGTCTGGTCCCGGTGGCGGAGGCGCTCCGCCTGCTGCTTGGCCTGTTGCCGCCGGTGGCGCCGCGCCGCCTGCCGCTGGCCCAGGCCATCGGCCGGGTGCTGGCCGCGCCGTTGCGGGCCAGGGGCCCGGTCCCGCCGGTGGCCATCGCCCTGCGCGAGGGCTGGGCGGTTGCCGCCGCGCTGACCGAGGGCGCCGGCCCCTATGCCCCGGTGCTGCTGCCCGGCCTCGCCTGGATTGCCGCGGGCGCCGCCCTGCCGCCCGGCACCGATGCGGTGCTGCAGCCCTTCGCCCGCGACGGCGAGCTGGTGCTGGAGCCGGTCGGCCCCGGCGAGGGGGTGCGGCTGGCGGGCGAGACGGCCCAGGCCGGCATCGAGCTACGCCCCGCCGGCACCCTGCTGCGCCCCGCTGATCTGCTGCTCGCCGATGCCGGGATCGAGGCGGCCTCCGTGCGGGTGCCGCGCATCGCCCTGCCCGGCGCCAGCGCCCTGGCGGCACTGGCCGCCGCCGAGGGTGCCGAGGTGGCCGAGGCCGATCCCGACCTCGTCCTCGCCTGCGACCTCACGCTCGATACGGTGCATTGTCCGGCCCTCGGCGCCCGGCCGGGGGAGGCGACGGCGATCGGCACCCTGGGTGGCCGCCCCGCCGTGCGGCTGGGGCCGCTGCCCGAGGATCTGCTGGCCGGCTGGTGGCTGCTCGGCCGCCCGGCGCTGCGGGCGCTGGCCGGGCGGGCCGCGCCGCCGCGGCGCCGGCTGACCCTCGGCCGCAAGGTTGCCTCCCCCATCGGCTTCACCGGGGTGGTGCCACTGGGGCCGGGCGGGATGCCGCAGGGCAGTGCCCTGGCACCGGTCGAGGCGCTGTTGATTGTCCCGCCCGGGCTGGAAGGCTACGACGCCGGCACCCAGATCGAGGCATGCGATCCCTGACAAACGCCGATTTGCTTGAGCGTATCCGCCGCGCCGCCCGGCAGGAGCAATTCCTGGACGTCGTCTCCGCCGAGGTGGCGACCGTGCGCTTCCATGCCGCCATCGACCTCGCGCCGCTGCCGGCCGAAGCCGTGCCGCTCGGCGCCGCGCTGGGCCGGGTGGTGGCGGTGCCGGTCGCCGCCGCCGCCGATGCGCCGCCCTTCGACCGCGCCTCGATGGATGGCTTCGCGCTCCGCGCCGCCGATACCCTCGGCGCCACCGAGACGGCACCGCGCCGGCTGCGGCTGAACGGCGAGCTGCTGGCCTGCGGCGTGGCGCCCGCCATCGCGGTGGAACCGGGCACGGCGACGGCGATCGCCACCGGCGGCGTCATCCCGCGCGGCGCCGATGCCGTGGTCATGGTCGAGCAGACCGAGGCCGAGGAGGGCCCGGATGGCCCGGAGGTGCTGGTCCGCCGCCCGGCCGTCGCCGGGCAGGCGGTCGCCTATGCCGGCAGCGACATCGCCCGAGGCGAGACGGTGCTGCGGGCCGGCACCCTCGTCACCAGCCGGGAGATCGGCATGCTGGCCGCCGCCGGGCTGGCGACCGTGCCGGTGGTGCGCCGCCCCCGCGTCGCCATCCTCTCGACCGGCGACGAGCTGGTGGCGCCGGGCCAGCCGCTGCCGGTGGGCGGGATCTACGACAGCAACGCCGCCATCCTCGCCGCCGCCGTCGCCGAGCATGGCGGCGAGCCGCTGCCCATGGGCATCTTCCGCGACGAGGAGGCGGTGCTGGAAGCGGCGCTGCGGCAGGCCCTCGACATGGCCGACCTGGTGGTGATGTCGGGCGGTACCTCGAAGGGCGCCGGCGACGTCTCCCACCGCATCCTCTCCCGCCTGCCGCCGCCCGGCGTGCTGGTGCATGGCGTGGCGCTGAAACCGGGCAAGCCGCTCTGCCTCGGCGCCGTCGGCCGCAAGCCGGTGGTGGTGCTGCCGGGCTTCCCGACCAGCGCGGTCTTCACCTTCCAGGAATTCGCCGTGCCGGTGATCCGCGCCCTGGCCGGGCTGCCGGCGCGGGAGGAGGCGGTGGCCGAAGCCCGCCTCGCGGTCCGCACCCCGAGCGAGGCCGGTCGTACCGAATACGTCATGGTCTCCCTGGCCGAGGACCCGGCCGGCGGTCTCGCCGCCTGGCCGCTCGGCAAGGGCTCCGGCAGCGTCACCGCCTTCTCCCAGGCGGATGGCTTCTTCGCCATCGATGCGGCGGAACAGGGCGCGGCGGCCGGGGCGCCCCTGCAGGTCCGGCTGATCGGCGGCGCGCACCGGCTGCCGGAGCTGACCATCATCGGCAGTCATTGCACCGGATTGGATGCCATCCTCGATGTGCTGGCGGCCGAGGGCATCCGGGCGCGCAGCCTGGCGGTCGGCAGCCTCGGCGGGCTGGCGGCGGCGAGGCGCGGCGAATGCGACCTGGCGCCGGCGCATCTGCTGGACCCGGGCTCGGGCGCCTACAACGCGCCCTTCCTCGCGCCCGGGCTGCGGCTGGTGCCGGGCTGGCGACGGCTGCAAGGCGTGGTCTTCCGCCCCGGCGATCCGCGCTTCGAGGGGCTGGACGGGCCGGCCGCGGTACGGCGCGGCGCCACCGACCCCGCGCTGCTGCTGGTCAACCGCAACGCCGGCTCCGGCACCCGCATATTGCTGGACGGGCTGCTCGGTGGCGCCCGGCCGCCGGGCTATGCCAACCAGCCGAAGTCGCACAACGCGGTCGCCGCCGCCGTCGCCCAGGGCCGCGCCGATTGGGGCGTGGCGATCGCCGCGGTGGCCGACGCCTATGGCCTCGGCTTCGCCGCCCTGGCCGATGAGCACTACGATTTCTTCCTGCCGGAGACGCGGGCGGACCGCCCGGCGGTGCGCGCCTTCCTTGCCTCGCTGGCCAGCGCCGAGGGTCGGGCGCGGCTGGACGCGCTGGGCTTCAGCCCCGCCTGATCAGCGCGTCGCGCCGGGCACCCAGAGCACGTCGCCGGCGCCATTGCCGTTCAGCCGGCGCGACAGCACGAACATCAGGTCCGAGAGGCGGTTGAGGTAGCGCACCGCCTCCGGGTTCATCGCTTCCTCCGCCGCCAGCCCGACCACCAGCCGCTCCGCCCGGCGGATCGTGGTGCGGGCGAGGTGGGCCATGGCGGCTGCCGGGGTACCGCCGGGCAGCACGAAGCTGCGCAGCGGCGGCAGCTCCGCATTCTGCGCCGCGATCTCGGCATCCAGCCGGACGGATTGCGCCGCATCCAGCCGCAGCCGCTCGCCGCCCTCGCCGGGGACGCAGAGGTCGGCGCCGAGGTCGAACAGCTCGTTCTGGATGCGGGCGAGGATCGGGTCGACCTCCGCATGGTCCGCGGTCTGCAGCCGCAGCAGGCCGAGCACCGCATTGGCTTCGTCCACCGCGCCCATCGCCTCGATCCGCAGCGCATCCTTCCGCACCCGGGTCCCGTCGCCGAGCGAGGTCTCCCCGGCATCGCCGCCGCGGGTGGTGATGACATCGAGTTTGACCACGGCGAAGGCTCCTCATCGGTCTATTGCCGCAGACGGAAATGGATCGCGGTGCGGATACTGCCAGGGATGGCGAGGCCGTCGCGCATCGCCGGACGGAAGCGCCAGCGCTGCACCGCCCGCTTCGCCGCCTCGTCCAGCGCGGCATAGCCGGAGCTGCGGACCACCTCCACCTCCTCGACGCTGCCGCCGGGGGTGATGCGGAGCAGGACGGTGACGACGCCCTGCTCGCCCCGGGCCTGGCTGGCGGCGGGGTATTCCGGGTCCGGGTTGCGGATACCCTCGGCGAGGCCCGGTGGGGTGACGGCGCCGAAGACCGGGGCGCCGCCCTGGGTCAGCGGCACCGGGCCGAGGGCGCCGGCCGGCGGCGGGGCGTCCGGCACCTCCGGCGCCGCGGGCGGCTGCGGCTCGCTGGGCTCGCCCAGGGTCTCGCCGGTCTGCTCCTGCCAGACCACCTCGACGGATTGCTGCGCCCCCGCGTCCGGCCGCGGCGGCCGCGGCCAGAGCACCAGCGCCGCCAGCGCCGCGCCATGCAGCAGCGCCGAAAACCCCGCCGCCCAGGGCGAGACGCGCGGCCGGCGCGGCGGGCGGGCGCGGACCGTCATCGCCTCGCCCTCCGGCTGCCGGAGGATCGGCACCAGCCGCGTCACGGCACACCCTCGCCCCGGTGCTTCACAGCACCAGGACGCCCCGGTGCTTCGCCTTGCCTTCCGGCTCCACATGAATGGTGATGGTGGCGCCCTGGACCTCCGCCTTCAGCGCCGCCTCGATCCGGTCGCAGATCTCATGCGCCTCATCCACCGTCATGGCGCCGGGCACCACCAGATGGAACTCGATGAAGGTCAGCCGCCCGGCATGGCGCGTCCGCATGTCATGCGCCTCGATCGCGCCATCGCCATTGGTGGAAACGACGGTGCGGATGCGGGCCAGCAGGCCGGGCTCCACCGCCTCGTCCATCAGCCCGCCGACGCTTTCCCGCATCAGCCGGCCGCCGGACCAGAGGATGTTCAGCGCGGTCAGCCCGGCCAGGGCCGGGTCGATCCAGAGCTTCCCGGTCAGCGCCACCAGGCCGACGCCGATGATGACGCCGCCGGAGGTTACCACGTCGGACATCAGATGGTGCCCGGCCGCGACCAGCGCGGGGGATTTGGACCGCCGGCCCTGGCGGAACAGCACCGAGGCCCAGCCCGCATTCACCGCCGTGGCGGCGGCCGAGATCAGCAGGCCGATGGCCGCCTGGTCCGGCGCGCGTGGCCGCTGATAGGCGCCCCAGGCCTCATGCAGGATGGCAACCGCGGCGATGACGATCAGCGCGCCTTCCAGCACGGCGGAAAAATACTCCACTTTGGTATGGCCATAGGGGTGGTTCGCATCGGCCGGCAGGGCGGCGTAGTGCACCGCCGCCAGGGCGGCGACCGCGGCCGCGACATTCACCACGCTTTCCAGCGCGTCGGCCAGCAGGGCGACGCTGCCGGTCAGGCCCCAGGCGGCGATCTTCAGCGCCAGCACCGCGCAGGCGACCACGACGCTGCCGATCGCGATGCGGAGCGTACGGTCGGTCGGGCCGGGATGGGGGGTCATGTGGACCAACGGGATAGGCTCCGGACTGCCGGGTCGTCTCCGGTCAGGGCTTTTCGCCCGAGGGACCTACCCCCGGCAACCCCCCCTCAAGTCCTCTTGGGTAGCACCCTATGCACTTGCGCCGGTGCATGGCATGACATCCTATCGCACTGCACAACAGGATGGTGCCATGCCGCTTTCCACCCCCGCCGAGCGGGACCTGCTGCACCTCCGGGATATCCAGCTGCGGGGCTACCACCGGGCGGACGGGCTTTTCGACATCGAGGCCCATCTGGTCGATACCAAGGCGCAACCCTTCGAGAACGACAACCGCGGCGTCATGCAGCCGGGCGAGCCGCTGCACGGGATGTGGCTGCGGCTGACGGTGCGGGAGGACATGGAGGTGGTGGAATGCGAGGCCGCCTCCGACCACACGCCCTATGCCATGTGCCCCGGCGCGGCGCCGAATTTCAGCCGGCTGGCCGGGCTGAAGATCGGCCCCGGCTTCAACCGGGCGGTGAACGAGCGGGTCGGCGGCATCCAGGGCTGTACCCATCTGCGCGAGGTGCTCGGGCAGATGGCGACGGTGGTCTACCAGACGCTCTATCCGATCCGCGCCGCCAGGGAGCGCGCGGAGCTGGAGCGGAAGCTGGCCGCCGGCGAGCCGGTGACGCGCCAGCGGCCGGGCCTCGTCGGCAGCTGCATCGCCTATGCCCCGGACAGTCCGGTGACCCTGGCGCGCTGGCCCTGGCTGGCGGATGAGGCCAAGGCGGCGGAGTAGGCGCCCCGCCGCCGCAGGCGGGGCTCAGTTCACCAGCTTCGCCACCGCGAAGTCCCGCACCGCGGCCCGCACCGCCGTGGCCGCGGCGGCGTTGTACCCGACGTGAGCCCCGCGGGCGACGCAGGCATCCGTCGCCACCGCGAAGGGCGCCCTGGTCTCGGCATTCAGCGTGGCGCCATCCGGCCCTTCCACCAGCCGGCAGTTGCGGGTGGTCTGCGCCGCCGGGATGGCCAGCAGCGGCGGCCCGAAGGGATTGTCGAAGCTGTGGTGGGCGTCCGGGTATTCCACCAGGGTCGCGTCGGCGCCGGCCTGCTTCAGCCGCGCCACGTAGTCCCGGCAGGGGCCGATGGCGACGTAATCGTCGGCGATCCCATGAAACAGCCGCACCGGCACCGGGCTGAGCGCAGTATCCCCCTCGAAGCCGACGTTGCAGGGGGTATAGAGCCCGATATGCGCGGCGAAGCGGTGCCCAGGGGTGCCATAGGCCTGCTGGAAGCGCGTCATCGCCGAATAGACCGCGGCGACGGCACCCTTGGAGAAGCCGATGATGCCGATCCGGTCGGCCCGGATGCGTGGATGCGCGGCCAGCCAGTCCAGCGCCCGGTAGGCATCGACCATCATCGCCAGGGAATGCAGCTGGGTCTGGTCCTGCACCGTGCTTGTGATGCCGCGCCCGGCGAAGCTGTCGAGGATGAAGGCGGCAACGCCCACGCTGTTCAGCTCCCGTGCCCATTGGTCGGTGGAGCCGCTGATGCCGCCCGAGCCATGTACCAGCACCATCGCCGGCACCTTCTGGTCCGGCCGCAGCCCAGCCGGCAGCCGCAGCTCCCCGGCGACGAGGGATTCGCGGCCGGCATCGCGGCGGCCGCGGAGGAATTCCTCGCCGTTCAGGGTCCGGGTGCCGAGCGGAATGGTCTCGATGCGGCCCGGTGCGGGGAGGGGAGCCGGTGCCTGGGCCGTGGCCGCGAGCGGCGTCAGGGCGAGCAGGAGGGCGAGCGCGAGCCCGGCCGGACGTGACGGCGACATGGGAATTTCCTCCAGCGAATTGGCCGCAAGGCTCCATCGCGCCGCCGCCGATGTCCAGCCGGGTCTTGCCGTGCCGCACCGCAGCAGCACATGCTGGCGGTGATGCCCGATACTGCCCCGGCCCTGACCCTCAGCCTCCATCGTGCCATCACGGATCTGCCGGCGGCGGACTGGGATGCGTGCGCCGGCGGCACGAACCCCTTCGTCAGCCACGCCTTCCTGGCGGCGCTGGAGGCCAGTGGCAGCGCCACCGACCACACCGGCTGGCTGCCGCAGCACGCCGCCCTGCGCGATGCGGCCGGCACGCTGGTCGCCTGCGCCCCCTGCTATGCCAAGACCCATAGCCAGGGCGAATACGTTTTCGACTACGGCTGGGCCGATGCCTTCGAGCGGGCGGGAGGCAACTACTACCCCAAGCTCCAGGTCTGCGCCCCCTTCAGCCCGGTCCCCGGCCCGCGGCTGCTGGTCCGGCCCGGCTCGGGGGTCGGCCCGGCGGCGCTCGGCCAGGGGCTGGTGCAGGTCTGCGGCCAGCTCGAGCTCTCCTCCGTGCATGTCACCTTCTGCGAGGCGGCGGAGTGGGAGGCGCTGGGCGAGGCCGGCTGGCTGCAGCGCATCGGCACCCAGTTCCACTGGCACAACCAGGGCTATGCGACGTTCGAGGATTTCCTCGGCGCGCTCTCCTCGCGCAAGCGCAAGGCGATCCGGCGGGAACGGCGGGATGCCGCGGCCTCCGGCTTCGTGCTGAAGACGTTGCGCGGGCATGAGATCACCCCGAAGCACTGGAAGGCCTTCCACCGCTTCTACAAATCCACCACCGACAAGAAATGGGGCCGCAGCGCCTACCTCACCTCCCGCTTCTGGCCGCTGATGGGAGAGGCGCTGGGCGACCGCGTGGTGCTGATGGTGGCCGAGCAGGATGGCGAACCGGTCGCCGGCGCGCTGAACCTGCTGGGGACCGAGGCGCTTTATGGCCGCAACTGGGGCAGCATCGTCGATGCGCCCTTCCTGCATTTCGAGCTCTGCTACTACCGCGCCATCGACTTCGCCATCGAGCACAAGCTGCCCCGGGTCGAGGCCGGCGCCCAGGGCGAGCACAAGATCCAGCGCGGCTACCTGCCGAGCCCGACCTACAGCGCGCACTGGATCGCCCATCCCGGGCTGCGCCGGGCGGTCGGCGATTTCCTCGACCGCGAACGCCCGGCGATGCTGCGGGAGATGGAGGCCCTCGCCACCCTCTCCCCGTTCAAGCAGGCCGGTGAGACCGACTAGTCAGGCCCGCTGCACGCCCCAGAAGGCGATCGTCTCCGAGATCGGCTCGGTGATCGACTTCCGCCACGCCGTCGAGGCGAAATACTGCCCGGTCGGCAGATAGGGCGCCTCCTCAAAGACCACCTGCTGGATCTCGCCGGCGACCTTCCGCTGCGCCGCCAGGTCCGGTGCGTCGAACCAGCTCAGTCGCAGCGCATCCAGCTTCGGCACGTCCGGCCAGCCGAACCAGGCCTGGGCGCCATTGGCGCGGATATACTGCATGACGCCGGGGTTGATGCCGTCGAGCCCGTTCCAGGTGGTGTGGAACATCGACCAGCCGCCCTTGTCCGGCGCTTCCTTGCTCGCCCGGCGCTGCACCACCGTGCCCCAGTCGGCGACCCGGAAGTCGACAGTCATGCCGAGCCGGCGCAGCAGGTCGTGGCCGACCTCGCCGAGGGCGGCCAGCACCGGCTGGTCGCTGGCGCTCATCAGCACCACCGTCTCGCCGTTGTATCCGGCATCGCGGATCTCCTTGCGGGATCGCTCGATGTCGCGCGGGCCGGTGATCGCCTCCATCCCGACATCGGTCGCCAGCGGCGTGCCGGGGGTGAAGACGCCGGCCTTGTCGTTCCACAGCGAGGGATCGGCGCCCGCCGCCGCGGTCATGAAATCCTGCTGCGACATGGCGCGCAGCACCGCGCGGCGCACCGCCGGCTTGTCGAAGGGCGGGTGCAGCGTGTTGAAGATGCCGGTGCCGAAGGTGCCGAGCGGATTGCCGCGCTTGAGCGCGATGTCGCGCGACCGCCGCAGCACCGGCACCAGGTCGTTCGGCGGGTTCTCCCACCAGTCCACCTCATTGTTGCGCAGCGCCGCGGCGGCGGTGCCGGGGTCGGGCATCACGGTCCATTCGACCCGGTCGAAATGCACCTGCTTCGGCCCGGCCGCCCAATCCGCGGCGCCGCCCTCCCGCGGGCGATAGGCTTGGTTCTTCTCATAGACCACGCGGGCGCCGACCACCCTTTCGTCGCCGACGAAGCGGAAGGGGCCGGAGCCGATGGTGTCGCGGATCTGGGTATTGGCATCGCCCGCGGCGATCCGCTCCGGCATGATGAACAGCGCGGAAGGGCCGATCTTGGCCAGAGTCTCCAGCATCGGGCCGAAGGGCTTGGTGAGGCGGATGGTGAAGCTGCGGTCGTCCGGCGTCGTCATCTCCGCGGTGCGGGACATCAGCACCTGGCCCAGCGCATCCCGCTGCGCCCAGCGCTTGATGGAGGCGATGCAGTCCCGTCCGCGCACCGGCTCCCCATCGTGGAACAGCAGGCCTTCGCGCAGCCGGAAGCGCCAGCTCAGCCCATCCGCCGCGGCCTCATGCGCCTCCACCATCTGCGGCTGCGGCTGCAGCTTGCTGTCGAGGCCGAAGAGCTGGTCGTAGATCATCAGCGCGTGGTGGCGGGTGATATAGGCGGTGGTGAAGACCGGATCGAGCACGGTCAGGTCCGCCTGCGGCACGAAGCGCAGGGTGCGGGCATTGGCGGGCTGGGCGAGGGCAGGGCGCGCCAAGGGGGCGGCCATCGCCGCGGCGGCGCCGGTCAACAGGGTTCGTCGCAGCATTCGGTCGGTCTCCCGGCAGGGTTGGACCGGCGTTCTCCGCCGGCCAAAAAAGCAGCGTGGGCGGTGCAACGCAAGCGGCGTGGTAAGGTGGCCGCCCCGGGGGAGAGACGGGAGGAGAAACCCGCACCGTGCTGCTGGCCTATGCCCAATTGTCCGGCGCGATGGCGCTGGTCGGCGCCAATGTCGCCGTCGGCAAGCTGCTGGCGGAGGCGCTGCCGGTCCCGCTGATCCTGCTGCTCCGCTGCCTGCTGGCTTGCGCGGTGCTCTGGCCGCTGGCGCGGCTGATCGAGGGCCGGGTGCGGGTAGCGCCCTGGGTGCTGCGGAACCTAGCCTTGCAGGCGCTGGTTGGCACGGTGCTGTACAATGCCGGGCTGCTGGCCGGGCTGCGCCTGACCACGGCGCTGGAGGCCGGGCTGGTGCTGGCGACCCTGCCGGCGGTGGTGGCCCTCGGCAGCGCCGCCTGGCTGCGGGAAAGGCTGTCGCCACGGCACTGGCTGGCCGCCGGGCTGGCGGCGGGCGGCATGGCGGCGCTGGTGCTGGCGCGGCTGGGCGGCGGCGGCGGGGCGGGGCACCTGCTGGGCAATGCCCTGGTCTTCGCCGGGGTGCTGGGGGAGGCCGCCTATGTGCTGCTCGCCAAACGGATCTCCGGCCGGGTGCCGCTGGTGACCGCCAGCTTCTGGATGCAGGCCTTCAGCGCGGCAATGCTGGTGCCGCTCTCGCTTACCGGGCTGGGATCGCTGGGGATGCTGGCGGAGCCGAAGTTGGTCGGGCTGCTGGTCTTCCATTCGCTCACCGCCAGCGTGATCTGCCTGCTGCTGTGGTATGCCGGGTTGCGGCGGGTGCCGGCGGGGGTGGCCGGTGTCTTCACTGCGCTGCTGCCGGCCAGCGCCGCGGCGGTCGCGGTGCTGGTGCTGGGGGAGGAATTCACGCCGGTGCATGGGGTGGGCTTCGTGCTGATGGGGGGCAGCCTGCTGCTGGCGACCTGGCCGCGGCGGGAGCCGGCGGCGTGAGGGCCTGGCTGTCCCTGTCGGTCGGGGAACTGCTCGCCGAGACGCCCGAGGACGTGGCGGGACGCCTCGCCTATGCCCAGGCGAGCCGCTTCGCCACGCTGGAACTGACCCAGCGGAACGCCTGGGAAGCGGAGGTCGCCATCCTCCAGGAGGCGCTGGCCACGGCCGAGGCCGGCTGGCGCCTCCTGTTCGAATTCGACCTGCTGCGGCTGGAGAAGCGCGTCGATGCCGTGCTGCTGACCGACCGCGCCATCGTCTCGCTGGAATTCAAGCATGGCGCGACCCGCTTCGAGGCGGCGGACCTGCGGCAGGCGGAGGATTACGCGCTCGACCTGCATGATTTCCACGCGGGTAGCCGCCGGCATCCGGTGGTGCCGGTGCTGGTGGCGACGGCGGCACCGGCCGCCACCAATGCCGCGCCGCTGTTCTGGCATGGCGTGGCACCGGTGCAATGCGTCAATGCGGCAGACCTGGGCGCCTTGCTCGCCACCATCCAGGCCGGGATCGGCATCCCGTCCGAACCGCTCGATCCGCTCGATCCGCTGGCCTGGGAAGCCGCGCCCTATCGCCCGGTGCCGACGGTGCTGGAGGCGGCGACCCTGCTCTACCGGCGCAACTCCGTCGCCGACCTCGCCGCGGCCCGGGCCGATGCGCCGAACCTGACCCGGACCACGGCCGCCATCGGCCGGGCGATCGCGGCGGCGCGGCGCGACGGCGCGCATTGCGTCGTCTTCGTCACCGGCATCCCGGGCGCCGGCAAGACGCTGTGCGGGCTGAACGTGGTCTTCGGCGCGCTGCGCGACCACGGCGCCGCCTTCCTCACCGGCAACGTCCCGCTGGTGAGCGTGCTGCGCGAGGCGCTGGCCCGCAATGCCGCGCCGGCCGGCGGCCCCGCCCGCAAGCTGGCCCATGCCCGGGCCAGCAAGGTGCTGCAGAATGTCCATCGCTTCCTCGACGAGCATGTCACCGCGAAGCAGCACGAGGCGCCCGAGCACGTCATCGTCTTCGACGAGGCGCAGCGCGCCTGGAACGAGCAGCAGGCGACCAAGGATACCCAGCGCCGGGTCAGCCGGCTGACCGCCAGCGAGCCGGCGCATGCGCTGGAGATCATGGGCCGCCACCCGGATTGGTCCGTCATCGTCGCGCTGATCGGCAATGGGCAGGAGATCAATACCGGCGAGGCCGGGCTGGCCGAATGGGGCCGGGTGATCGCCGCCGATCCACGCTGGCGGGCGGTTGCCGCGGTCCGTGTGCTGGAGGCGGCGGAGCCGGCACAGCGCCTGGCGGAAGGCCATCCGGCCTGGCTGACGCTGGATGCGGACCTCGACCTGACGGTGCCGATGCGGAGCGTACGGGATGCCGCCGGCGCGCCCTGGGTGGATGCGGTGCTGCGCGGGGCTACCGCCGAGGCCCGCGACATCGCCGCGGCGGCGGCGGTCCCCTTCTACGTCACCCGCGACCTGCCGGCGCTGCGGGCCGGGCTGCGTGGCTATTGCCGCGGGCTGCGCCGGGCGGGGCTGGTCGCCTCGGCCGGGGCCCGCCGCCTGCGGGCGGAAGGGCTGGGCGTGCAGTTGCCCGAGGTGGCGGACTGGTTCCTCAACCGCTGGCCGGACATCCGCGGTTCCGAGGCGCTTGAAACCTTCGCCACCGAGTATGATTGCCAGGGGCTGGAACTCGACGTGGTCGGGCTGGCCTGGGGCGGCGATTTCATCCGCGTTGCCGGTACCTGGCAGCCGCGGCGTTTCGCCGGCAAGTCCTGGCAGGTGGTGCAGAGCGCGGAGGAGCGCCTGTTCATCCGCAACACCTACCGCGTCCTGCTGACCCGCGCCCGCTACGAGACGATCATCTGGGTCCCCCGCGGCTCGCCGCTCGGCGATCCCTTCCACGACGCCACGCGCCCCGCCGCCGAGATGGACGCCATTGCCACCCATCTGCTGGACTGCGGCGCCCGCGCGCTGGGCACGCTGCCCGCACCCGCCCCGGTGCCATCGACGCTACTGCTGTAGCGGCACCCCGCTTGCATGGGCGCCGCCGCGCCCGCACCCTGGCGGCGCGGCAGGAGAGTGAAGCCGATGCACCGTCGAACCCTGATGCTGGCCGCAGGCAGCGCGCTGGCCGCACCCGCCGCGGTGCGGGCCCAGTCGGCCACCACCCTGCGCTTCACCCCGCAGCAGGATCTGGTGACGCTCGATCCGGTCACCACCACCGCCTATATCAGCCGCAATCACGGCTACATGGTCTTCGACACGCTCTACGGCATGGATGGCGCCTATCAGGCGACGCCGCAGATGGTGGAGGGCCATGTCGTCGGCGACGACGGCAAGCTCTGGACCCTGACCCTGCGGGAGGGCCTGCTGTGGCACGACGGCGAGCGCGTGCTGGCGCGGGACTGCGTCGCCAGCATCCGCCGCTGGGCCAAGCGCGATCCCTTCGGCGCCACCCTGATGGAGGCGACGGACGAGCTCTCCGCCCCCGACGACCGCAGCATCCGCTTCCGCCTGAAGCGTCCCTTCCCGCTGCTGCCCATCGCCCTCGGCAAGGCCTCCGTCCCGGTCTGCGCCATGATGCCGGAGCGGCTGGCCGAGACCGACCCCTTCCGCCAGGTGCCGGAGATGATCGGCAGCGGCCCCTTCCGCTTCGTGGCGGATGAACGGGTGCCGGGCTCGCGGAACGTCTATCGCAAATTCGATCGCTACGTGCCGCGGAAGGATGGTGCGCTGGCCTGGACCTCCGGCCCGAAGGTCGTGCATTTCGACCGCGTCGAGTGGACGACCATGCCGGATAGTGCGACGGCGACCAATGCGCTGCTCGCCGGCGAGCAGGACTGGATGGAGTATGCCTACCACAACCTGCTGCCGCTGATGCGGCGGTCGCGCAACGTGCAGGTGCGGGTGCTGGACAATTCCGGCTTCGTCAGCATGGTGCGGGTGAACCACCTGCAGGCGCCGTTCAACAACCCGGCGATCCGCCGCGCGCTGCTTGGCGCCATCGACCAGACCTCCATCATGCAGGCCATCGTCGGCCCGGCCGAGACCAGCCTCTACAACGTCCCGCTCGGCTTCTTCGGCACCGGCACGCCGATGGCATCGAGCGTCGGGCTGGAGCCGCTCACCGGCCCGCGCGACTACGCCAAGGTGCGCGCCGACCTGCGCGCCGCCGGCTACCGGGACGAGCCGGTGGTGCTCATGATCCCCTCCAATTCCGAGATCAACGCCATCGCCGGCGCCGTGGTCGAGGACCAGTTCCGCCGCGCCGGCCTCAACGTCGAGATCTACGCGGTCGAGTTCAACGCCATGCTGCAGCGGCGCAACCGCCGCGGCCCGGTCGCCGAGGGCGGCTGGAGCGCCTTCGTCACCAACTGGGTCGGCACCGACTGGCTGAATCCCGCCGGCCATATCGCCCTCCGTGGCAATGGCGAGGCCGGCTATGCCGGTTGGGCCACCATGCCGAGGATCGAGGAACTACGCAGCACCTGGTTCGACGCACCCGACCTCGCCGCGCAGCAGGCCATCTGCCGCGACATCCAGCGCGAGGCGATGCGGGAGGTGCCCTACTATCCGCTCGGCCAGTACCTCCAGCCCACCGCCTATCGCAGCAACCTGACCGGTATCCTCGACGGCTTCGCCACCTTCTGGAATGTGAGACGCACATGAGCAACACGCCGCAGCGCGACACCGCGCTCGCCTGGATCGCCGCCAACGAGGCGCGGCTCTCCGCCTTCAATGCCCGCATCTGGGCGCATGCCGAACCGGCCTGGCGCGAGTACCGCTCCGCCCGCGACTACGTCGAGCTGCTGCGGGCCGAGGGCTTCACCGTGGAGGAAGGTTCCGGCGGCATGCCGACCGCCTTCGTCGCGGAGTGGCGCAACGGCGCCGGGCCGACCCTCGCCAGCTTCGCCGAATACGATGCGGTGCCCGGCAATTCGCAGCAGGTGGTGCCGCGCGAGGCGCCGCGCGCGGGGCTGCACCCCTATACGGCGGGCCATACCGACCCGCATTCGGTGCTCGGCACCGCAGCGCTGGCCGGCGTGCTCGGCGCCCGCGCGGCGATGCAGGCGCATGGCGTGCCCGGCACGCTGAAGCTGTTCGGCGAGCCGGCGGAGAAGGTCTGCGGCTCGAAGCCCATCCACGCCGCCAAGGGCTACTACGACGGGCTGGATGCCGCCGTGGTCTGGCACCCCTGGCCTTCCAACACCGTCACCAGCGATACCCATTTCGGTGCTTACTGGAGCGCGGTGATCTCCTTCGAGGCGACCTCGCCCGAGACCTGGATCGACCCGACCCTGGTGCCGATCGAGGGGGCGCATGCCGCCGCCCGCTGCCCCGGCGCGCTCGATGCGCTCTGCCTCATGTACACCACGACGAAATACACCAAGGAGGCGATGTTCCCCCACGCCGGCTCATGGACGCTCAACGAGTTCGTCCTCGGCGATGGCGGCGCCACCTCGGACAACCTGGCGCCCCGCTTCTCGCAGATCCAGTATTCCTGGCGGTCCTCCTCGCTCGGCATCCAGGAGCAGATCTGGCGGGTGCTGGCCAACAACGCCCGCCACGTCGCGGCGATGACGGGATGCCGCGCCTTCGTCCGCTGGGTGACCAAGACCCGCGTCGGCGTGCCGAACCAGGCCATGACCGACCTCACCTGGAAGAACCTGCAGGCGGTCGGCGCGCCGGTCTTCCCGGAAGAAGCGCTGGAATTCGGCCGCGCCATGCAGCGGGAGCTGGGGCTGGATGCGATGCCCGACCCCTTCATCGCCAGCGTCAGCGAGCTCACGCCGCCGGAGGCCTTCGAGGCCAAGCTGCGGTCCGGCCTGCCGTCCTGGCAGAAACACCTCAGTGCCGACGACTATGTGGAATTCTGCTGGCATGCGCCGACGGTGCGGCTGCTGGCCGGGCGGCCGCGGCTGCGCCCGCCAACGCCGGGCTTCGCCTATCCCAACTGGACCTACAACGCCCTCGGCGGGCTGCCGGCGGCGATGGACCCCGGGATGTTCGTCGCGGCCAAGACCATGGCGCTGACGCTGGTGGATCTGGCGACCCTGCCGGAGACGCTGGAAGCAGCACAGGCGGAGTTCCGTGCCCGCACCGGCGGCATCGGCGGGCCGGGTTGGGTCGGGCCGCTGCTGCCGGCGGATTTCGACCCGCCGGTCGACCTGCGCTGGCCGGAATACGTCAGCACCCCGCGCGGCGAGGAATGGTGCATCCCAACGCCGCACCACGGGACGGGGGCAGGGGAAGCGCTGTAGGGGGCCGGGCGAATACGTCTCCTCGGTTCTAGCCTTTTCCCACCCCCCAGAAACACGGAAAGGGCGCCTTCACGATGCCCGTCACATTGCCGCGCCAGGCGGTGTAGTTGAGGAAGAAGCCAGCCGGGACGAAGCTCACATGCGCCATGGCGGCGCGGTTGGCGCCCTCCACCGCGGCACGTTCCGCCGCGGGGTCGGTGGCGTCGAACCAGGCCTCGATCTGCGCCTGCACCGCCGGGGATTTTGCCCAGCCATTGGTCGCGCTCTCCCCGCTGCCATCCAGCGACTTGTGCCCGGCCGGGCTGGCGCATTCGGCGCCGGCGACCCAGGTATGGCAGATGTGCCATCCGCCGGCCTGCGGCGGCAGCTTGCTGGCGGTGCGGCTGGAATGGGCGCCCCAATCCATTGCCAGGAAATCCACCTTGATGCCGAGCCGGGTCAGCAGGTCCGCGGTGATCTCGGCCTGCGCCTTCACCACCGGCACGTCGGTCGCCGCCGGCAGCACCAGTGTCTCCCCGCCATAGCCGGAGGCGGCGAGCAGGCGCTTCACCGCATCCAGGTCGCGCGGCCCCAGCATCGGTTCGCTGCCGGCTTCGGTGTAAAGTGGCGTGCCGGGGGTGAAGAAGCTCGGCATCGGCTTCCACAGCGCCGGGTCGCCGCCGACCACCGCGCCCATGTAGTCCGCCTGGTTGGCCGCCGCCTGCATGACCTGCCGCATCCGCACATCGGCGAAGGGCGGGAACAGATGGTTCAGCTTGAAGATGGCGACATTGCCGAGCGGATCGGCGATGTCGATCCGCACGTCGCGCGCGGCACGCAGCATCGGCGCCAGGTCGGGGATCGGCTGTTCCCACCAGTCGATCTCGCCGCGGCGCAGCGCGGCGGCGGCGGTGCTGGGGTCCGGCATGGTGATCCACTCGATCCGGTCCAGCAGCATGCGCTTGCCGCCCGCCAGCCAGTCCGGCGCCTCCTCGCGCGGGAGGTAGCCGGGGAAGCGCTCGAAGGCGGCCCGTGCCCCGGCATTCCATTCGTCGCGCCTGAAGACCATGGGGCCGGAGCCGATGAACTCCGTGATGTTGCGGGAGGCCTCGGTGCGGGCGATGCGTTCCGGCATGATGACCAGCGCCAGGGTCGTCACCTTGCCGAAAGCCTGCAGCAGCTTGGGGAAGGGCCGGTTCAGCCGCACCCGGAAGCGGCGGTCGTCCACCACCTCCACCGCGGCGAGCGCCGCCTGCAGCTTCCGCCCCATGACATCCTGCGGCATCCAGCGGGCGATGCTGGCGACGACGTCGCGGCTGAGCACTGGTTCACCGTCATGGAAGCGCAGGCCGGCACGGAGCGTGAAGTCCCAGGTCTTCGCATCGGCCGAAAGTGTATGGCCCTCGACCATCTGCGGCCGCGGCACGAAATCGGCGCCTATGCCATAGAGCATGTCCCAGACCAGCAGCGCGCCGTTGCGCACCACTTGGCGGGTGGTCACCACCGGGTCCATGCCGGAGAGATCGGCCTGCGGCACGAAGCGCAGCACCCGCGCGGCCTGCGCCATGGCAAGGCGTGGCGCGGCCAGCAGACCCGTGGTGGCAAGCAGATGGCGACGTTTCATGGCGGCGATCCTTCGCGGAGCGCGTGCCGGCGTTGGGGAAAGCCTATGGAGGTCGCTTGCCCCTGGCAAGCCGTGGGTTAGGCTGCCCCGGCGCAAGGAGATCCCGCATGCCCACGAACATTCGCCCGGATATCGCCATGGCATCGCGGTTGTTCGATGCGCTGCGGGAGCAGACCTTCGACGGCGTCGGCGTCACCCGCGAAGCCTTCGGCCGCGGTGAGGAAATCGCCCATGCGCTGGTCCGCGCGGAAGCCGAGGCGCTGGGCCTCGAGATCCACAACGACCATGCCGGCAACCTCTACATGACCCTGGCCGGCGCCGACCGCGGCCTGAAGCGCATCATCCTCGGCAGCCACCTCGATTCCGTGCCGCAGGGCGGCAATTACGATGGCGCGGCGGGCGTGCTCTGCGGCCTCGCGGTCGTCGCCGGGATGCGCCAGGCGGGCTTCGTGCCGGGGCGGGACATCACCGTCATGGCGATCCGCGCGGAGGAAGGCGGCGCCTGGTTCCCCAACCTGCCCGGCAGCCGCATGGCGCTCGGCACCTATCCCGCGGAAAACCTGCAGGCGAAGCGCAAGGACAGCGGCCAGACCCTGGAACATCACATGCGCGAACTCGGCTTCGACCCCGACGCGGTACGCGCCGGCCGCGCGGAACTGACACCGGACAATGTCCAGGCCTATCTGGAACTGCACATCGAGCAGGGGCCGGTCCTCGACACCGAGGAGATCCCGATGGGCATCGTCACCGCGCTGCCCGGCAACCGCCGCATCCGGCTCGGCACCATCCGCGGCGAGTGGAACCACTCCGGCGCCACGCCACGCCGCTACCGGCATGACGCGGCGCTGGCGCTGGCGGAATTCGCCCATCGGCTGGACCAGTTCTGGGGCGGGCTGGAGGCGGAGGGCGTACCGATGGTCTGCACCTTCTGCACCATCGCCACTTCCGACCAGGCCGGCTTCGGCAAGGTGCCGGGCGAGATCGCCTTCAGCCTGGACCTGCGGGCGCCCGAGGTGGCGACGCTGGAGCGCGCCGTCGCCGAGGTGGACCGGCTGATCGCCGAGATCGAGGCCAGCCGCGGCGTCGCCTTCACCCTGACCGGCCGGCAGCAGGCCGACCCGACGCCGATGGATGCCGGCATCCGGGAGGCGATGCGGCTGGCGGCGGAGGCAGTGGGGACGCCCTACAAGATCATGCCCTCGGGCGGCGGGCATGACGCGGCTTCCTTCGCCCAGGTCGGGATCCCGGCGGCGATGGTCTTCGTGCGCAACCAGAACGGCAGCCATACGCCGCTGGAAGCCATGCGGATCGAGGATTTCGCCGCGGCGACGACGGCGATCGCCCATTGGGCGGCGGCAGCGGCGCGGGTGGGGTAGGGTGCCGCCATCGGGCGGAAGTGGCTGGGGGACCTGGATTCGAACCAAGACTGCCCGAGTCAGAGTCGGGAGTTCTACCGTTAAACTATCCCCCAAGCGGGACCCGCCACCTTACTCTTGGTCGCGGGCGCCGCCAGTACCATTTCCCATCGGACCCTGCAACCCGTTGCCTGCGGAAAGCGCTTGCTCCCAAGCGTGCATCCCCGGATCATGCAGAGGGGTGCCGCAGCAGGCCGCAACCCGCCGGGAAACCCCAGGCCAACGATTATGCCGGATGATGTCCTCCCGCTTCGGCTGACAGAGCCCCCTTTGCCGACCACCGCGCTCCCCGAGCCTGTGGCGCCAGCGGTGCTTGCCACGCGCTATGCCATTCCGCCCGCGCCGGCCTATGCCGCGCTCGACCTCGGCACCAACAACTGCCGCCTGCTCATCGGCGCGCCCACCGGCAGCGGCTTCCGCGTGGTGGACAGCTTCAGCCGCATCGTCCGCCTCGGCGAAGGCCTGGCCGCCAGCGGCCAGCTCGCCGAGCCCGCCATGGACCGCGCCATCGCCGCGCTCTCGGCCTGCGCCGAGAAGCTCGCCCGCCGCCCGATCCGCCAATTCCAGGCCGTCGCCACCGAAGCCTGCCGCCGCGCCACCAACGGCGCCGCCTTCCTGGCCCGGGTCGAGGCCGAGACCGGCCTCCGCCCCCGCACCATCTCGGCGCGCGAGGAGGCCGAGCTGGCGATGGAATCCTGCGCCCCGCTGCTGGAGGAGACGGACCGCCGCGCCCTGCTCTTCGACATCGGCGGCGGCAGCACCGAGATCGCCTGGATCCGCATCCCGCCCCGCGGCGGCCGCCCGGCCGGCGCCCCCATGGCGGAGCTGATCGGCTATGTCTCCCTGCCGCTCGGCGTCGTCACCCTGGCGGAGCGCGCCGGTGCCTCGTGCTTCACCGAGGAAGGCTTCCACGCGGTGGTGGAGGAGGTGGCGACCCATCTGCTGGCCTTCGACCGGGTGCATTGCATCGGCCAGGAGATCCGCGCCGGCGGCGTCCGCCTCATCGGCACCAGCGGCACCGTCACGACGCTCGCCGGCGTGGCGCTGGCCCTGCCGCGCTACCGCCGGCCGCTGGTGGATGGCCGGACGCTCGCCATGGAAACCGCCGACCAGGCGCTCGGCGACCTCTTCGCGCTCGGCCGGGCCGGGCTGGCCGCGCATCCCTGCGTCGGGCCGGAACGGGTCGATTTCGTGCTGCCCGGCTGCGCCGTCTATGCCGCCATCCGCCATGTCTGGCCGCTGCCGGCGCTGACCGTCGCCGACCGGGGGCTGCGCGAGGGCATGCTTCTGCGTATGATGCGGGCCGACCGCTGCGCCGGCGGCTCTCGCCCCGCCGCCCCAAGGCGGGCCTTCACCTGAGTATTGCCCCATAATGAAAAGCCCCACCCCGGGTGGTCGCGGCCTGACCACCCGTCTGAAGACCGCCAAGAAGCGTACCGTCGGCAGCCAGAAGTGGCTGGAACGCCAGCTCAACGACCCCTACGTTCGCGCCGCGCAAGCCCAGGGCCTGCGTTCCCGCGCCGCCTTCAAGCTGCTGGAGCTGGACGAGAAGCATAAGCTGCTGAAGCCCGGACTGCGGGTGGTGGACCTCGGCGCCGCGCCTGGCGGCTGGACCCAGGTGGTGGTGCAGAAGGGCGGCGTCCGCGTCGTCGCGCTGGACCTGCTGCCGATGGACCCGCTGAACGGCGCCGTCATCCTGCAGGGGGATTTCCAGGACGCGGCGGCGGAGCAGGCGGTGCTCGCGGCGCTGGATGGCCCGGCCGACCTGGTGCTCTCGGACATGGCGCCGAATACCACCGGGCATAATGCGACCGACCACCTGCGGATCATCGGCCTGGCCGAGCTGGCGCTGGATTTCGCCCTGAAGGTGCTAGCCCCCGGCGGCGGCTTCGTCGCCAAGGTCTTCCAGGGCGGCACCGAGAAAGGCCTGCTGGATCAGCTCAAGCGCAGCTTCGCCACGGTGAAGCACGGCAAGCCGCCGGCCAGCCGCAAGGACAGTGCCGAGCTCTACGTCGTCGCCACCGGCTTCCGCGGGCGCTGAGGCTCAGCCCCGGGGCAGGCGTCCCGCATCGCGCCGCTGCTCGAAGGCCTTGGCATGGATATAGCCGGCCTCGTGCAGCTCATGCGGCACGCCGGCGGCCCTGGCCGCCTCCAGCAGGAAGCCGAGGATATGATCCGCCTCGATCCGCCCCCCGGCCTCGAGGTCCCGAAGCATGGAGGCTGCATAACCCCCCGCCGGGTCGGCGAACAGCGCTTCGAAATCCGCCAGGAAGCCGGGCCGCATCACATGGCCATTGGCCGCGGCGATGGCGGCGTTGCGGGCCAGGATGCGGTGCATGAAGGCGGCCCCGCCCGGCGCCCGGGCGATCTCGCCGGTATTGGCCCGCATCAGTACGGTGCCGAGCGCGCTGGTGCCGAGATGGACCAGCTTCTCCCACATCCGCCGCATGATATCGGGCACCGCCTCGGCGACCATGCCCTCGGCCCGGCCGGCGATCTCGGCCAGGGCCTGGACGCGTGGGGAGAGGCTACCGTCCGTCTCGCCGAAGGTCAGCCAGCGCCAATCGTTCAGCTGCCGCACCACCCCGGCGGGGGTCAGCGTCGCCTGGATCTTGGCGATGCCGCCGAGCACCGCCTGCGGCCCGAAGGCCGCCTGCAGGGTGGCGACATGCGACAGGCCGTTGAGCACCGGCAGCACCGCCGTACCCGCGCCCATGGCCGGGCGGATCGCGGCGATCGCGCTCTCCAGGTCATAGGCCTTGCAGGTCAACAGGATCAGGTCGTAGCCCGGCCCGGCCTCAGCCACCGTCCGCACCGGGAGGGCGGCATCGCCGAAGGGGCTCTCGATCACCAGCCCCTGCGCTGCGAGCTGCGCCGCCCGGCCGGGACGCACGAAGAAGGTGACATCCGCCCCCGCCTGCGCCAGCCGGCCGCCGAAATACCCACCCAGCGCCCCGGCGCCGAGGACCAGGATGCGCATGGCTCAGGCCGCCTTCAGATGTTCCAGCAGCTTGATGGTCGCCTGCGCCTTGTCGGTGCGGTCGATGGCGGCCAGCTCGGCGGCCAGGCGGTCCATCGCCTGCTCGTAGATCTGCCGCTCGCTGAAGGACTGGTCGGGCTGGCCGGCGTTGCGGTGCAGGTCGCGCACGACCTCGGCGATGGCGATCGGGTCGCCGCTGTTGATCTTGGCTTCGTATTCCTGGGCGCGGCGGGACCACATGGTGCGCTTGATCCGGGCACGGCCCTTCAGCGTATCCAGCGCCTCCTTCATCGAATCCGGCCCGGCCAGCTTGCGCAGGCCGGAGGAGGCGGCCTTGCCGACCGGCACCCGGAGCGTCATCCGGTTCTCGTCGAAGGTCACGACGATCACCTGCAGCGAATGCCCCGCGGCGGACATCGTCTCGATGCCCTGCACGGTGCCGACGCCATGGGTCGGATAGACCACATGATCGCCGGCCTTGAACTCGACCTGCTTGGACGGTTGGCGTTGCGGGATGGAGGGATGGGCGTCCCGCCGCATGGGCATGGGCCCGGTGGGAGGAACGGGGCTGGACTGGGTGGCCAGAGCAGCGTCGGGTTTGGAGACTTCGGGTTTGGGCATCATGGGGGCCGAACTCTGCGCCTCCGCCAGGCCAGGCCTAGTCGCCTCGGCGGCTTTCACCGAGGGCTTCGCGGCGGGCGGGGCTTTGGGGGTGGCAGCTTCGGCGGCAATCTTGGCGGGGGCCTTGGCGATGGCGGCGGCCATGGCACGGGGACGTCCGGTGGCGGTCACGCTGGCGGCTTCGGCCGGGCGGCCCGACGGGGGCTGCTGGCCCGGAGGCTTGGCGCGAGCGGTTGGCTTCATACCGGACAACTCTCCTGCGTCGCCGGCCACGACGGCCCGGCGCCGTTCGGGCGCGCAGGCGAACGCGGGCCTGGACTATCCATTGGCGTCAGAACCGGCCCAAAGTTCCGGCAGCGCCGAGACACCGCATATGGTGCCGTCCCGGGGCATGCGCCAGCTTCGGTCAATCCCGTTCGCGACCCTGTCGAGCCGGTTCTGCCATCACGCTGAAACCACTAGCATAAATTTCGGGACGAGTCATCAGGCGCCGTCCATCCTCCCGGCCACTGTCGTCGTTTTGAGACGACCGCCGGGAGTGGCGGCCTCAGGGCTTGCGTGCCCTCAGGGCTTGCCGGGTGCGGTGCTGAACAGGGCGCGCTTGCCCGGCTTGTCCTTCCACTCATCCGCATCGGCCGGCGCTTCCCCCTTGCGGGTGATGTTCGGCCATTCCGCGGCATAGGTGCGGTTCAACTCGGCATATTCGGCGGCACGGTCGTCGCTGTCCGGGACGATCGCCTCGGCCGGGCATTCCGGCTCGCAGACGCCGCAGTCGATGCACTCATCCGGATGGATCACCAGCATGTTCTCGCCGACATAGAAGCAGTCCACCGGACAGACCTCCACGCAGTCCATGAACTTGCACTTGATGCAATTCTCGAGAACGACATAGGTCACGGCAGGCGGTCCCTCGCGCGGGCGGTACAACAGCCCGAGACATGGACCGGCGCGAAGCCGCTGGCAAGCCGGTCAGGCGCCCGGACCGCTCGCAATGTCCTCGAATAACGCTTGTGCCTCGGTGGCTGGCCCGCGACGCTCGCCGAGGGCGACCACCCGCCAGACCCGCACCACCCCGCGGTCCGGCCCGCCGAGGGCGAAGGTCAGCACATCGCCCGGCCGCAGCTTGTAATGCGGCTTGTCTGTCGGCTGCCGGTTGACCCGGACGCCGCCGGTCTCAACCAGCCGGGAACAGATGGCCCGGGTCTTGGCGACCCGGGCACACCACAGCCATTTGTCGAGCCGCTGCCAGTCGCGGTCTTCCGTCTCCGTCGCCAAGGCTTACCGAAGCTTGAGCTTGGCCAGGATGGCGAAGGGCGAATCGGGGTTGATCCGCGGCTCGGGCGGCTTGCGCGGCTCGGGCCGCTCGCGGATCGGCCCCTGGTAGGGCGGCCGGGCCCGGCTCTCGTCACGGCCGGAACCGAGGCGATTGCCTTCACGCGGCGGGCGCGGCTGGTCGCCACGGTCCTGCCGCTCGGGCCGCGGCCCCTCATGGCGGGTTCCCTCGGGACGGGGTCCATCTGGCCGGGCCCCCTCATGCCGCGGCGGACCCTTGCCCTGATAGGGCCGGCCCTGCTGTGGCCGGGGCCCGCGATCCTGGCGAGGCTCATGGCGCGGGCGCTCCGGCGGCGGCACGGGCGGGCCATACATGCCTTCCGGCAGTGCCGGTGCGGCCTCACGCGGCGGCTGCTGTGGCCGGCGGTCGCGCTGCTGCGGGGCCGGGCCGGCACCCTGGTGCTGCGGCCGGCCGCCGGGACGGCGCTCCGGCCCGCGCGGCTGATGATGCTGCGGCCGCGGCTGGGCGACGCGCAGCGGCGTCGGCGGGCCATACATGCCCTCCTCCAGCGGCGGCGCCTCCATCAGCCGGAAGCCGAGCGCGGCGAGCGTGACGCCCAGCGTATCCGCCTTCACGCCGAGGCGGCTGGCGAGGTCGGGCGGCGGCGGCGCCGGGGCGCGGCGGGTCAAGTAGCCGAGCTCGGCCGCGATGCGCTCCGCGACATCGAGCCGCAGCAGCACCGGCCCGGCCGGGATCCAGCCCATGGTCTCGGCAAAGCCGGTCGGCCAGCCGGCCGGGGGAGGGGAGCCTGGCGGCAGGGCGGTCTCGCCCTCGGCCGGCTCGCGGATCTGCAGCGCCACCAGGCCCGGCGGCGGCAGGGTCGGCGTCTCGATGTTGCGCGACATCGACCAGAGCTGCGCCCTGAGCGCCATGGCGCGGGGCTTCAGCGCCTCCGGCACGAACAGGGCGAAGCGCCCGGCGCGGACGCCGATTGCCTTCA
This sequence comes from Belnapia sp. AC561, assembly GCF_979252845.1. Taxonomy (NCBI): domain Bacteria; kingdom Pseudomonadati; phylum Pseudomonadota; class Alphaproteobacteria; order Acetobacterales; family Roseomonadaceae; genus Belnapia; species Belnapia sp. AC561. The sequence goes on along the minus strand of NZ_CEEDBP010000024.1, from coordinate 70,875 downwards.
GCTTCTGCCGCAGGTCGGGGGCGATGTTGCCCTCGGTCCCGCCCAGCGCCAGGCCGAGCTGTTCGCGCAGCAGGAAGGCCGGGCCGCGCAGCGATCCCTCGCCCTCGGCCTTGCCCTCGATGGTCGTGAGGATGCCGAGTTCCTTGTTGATCAGCCCCTCGACGAATTTCGCCAGCCGGGCGCGCACGCGCTCGCGCTGGGCGCCATCAAGGAATTCGCTCGGCAGCGGCTCGACCAGCGGCTTGCCGGGCTCGGAGCCGGGGCGGAGCCGGGCGACCTCGGCGATGGTGGCGCCGTTGTTCCAGCTGATGCGGTGGCTGGCGGTCAGGGTGAAGGCATCGTCCTTCGCCATGTCGAGGGCGGCGACGCGGCGCGGCATCTCCTCCTTCAGGGCGCGGCGGGCGGCGCGGAGGACGAGCTTCTTCTCATCCTCGGTCCCGCCCTCGGTCTCTGGATGGAAGAGGAAGCCTTCCACGCGGCCAACCGGATGGCCCTCGACCACCACCTGCCCCTGGCGGGTGACGGCGGACAGCAGCTCATCCTCGGTATCGTCCAGCCGGCGGATCAGATGCGCGGCGCGCCGATCGACGAAGCGGGCGGTCAGGCGCTCGTGCAGGGCGTCGGAGACGGCATCCTCGGCCTTGCGGGCCTCGCCCTGGACATTGGCCGCGTCCTTCACCCAATCCGAACGGGCGGCGACATAGGACCAGACCCGGATATTGGCGAGCCGGGCCATCAGCGTATCGAGGTCGCCCTCGGTGCTGCCGCAGAGGGCGATCTGGCTGAGCACCCACTCGTCCGGCAGCACACCGTCCTCGGCGATATGGCGGAAGACCCGGCTGCAGACGGCGGCATGGCTGTCGTCCGACAGCTTGCGGAAATCGGGGATCTGGCAGGCTTCCCAGAGCAGCCGCACCCGGCCGCGGGTCGCCGCCAGGCCACGGATTTCGGCATCCCGCGCCAGCATGGAGAGCGTGATGTGGTCGGTCGCGTCATGGCCTTTGGCCAGGCCCGGCTGCGGCGCCGGCGCGGCGAGGCTGTCGAGCAGCGCATCGACATTGGAGAAGTCGAGGTCGCTGTTGCGCCAGGCAAGCGTCTGCAGGGCCTCGAAATTATGCTTCTCGATCTTGTCGACGATCTCCTCCGGCAGCGGCGGGCAGTCGCCGGTCACGCCGAAGGTGCCGTCGCGCATGCCGCGCCCGGCCCGGCCGGCGATCTGCGCGGCTTCCTGGGCGGTGAGCTGGCGTGGCTTGTGGCCGTCGAATTTCTGCAGGGCGGCGAAGGCGACATGGTCCACGTCCATGTTCAGCCCCATGCCGATGGCATCCGTCGCCACCAGGAAATCGACCTCGCGGTTCTGGTAGAGCGCGACCTGGGCATTGCGGGTCCGCGGGCTCAGCCGGCCCATGACCACGGCGCAGCCGCCGCGGCGGCGGCGGATGGCTTCCGCGATCGCATAGACCTCGGCGGCGCTGAAGGCGACCACGGCGCTGCGCGGCGGCAGGCGGGTCAGCTTCTGCGGCCCGGAATGGGTGAGCTGGGAGAGCCGCGGCCGGGTTTCGATCTCGGCCTGGGGCACCAGGCGCTGCAGCAGCGGCCGGATCGTCTCGGCGCCGAGGAACATGGTCTCGACCATGCCGCGGGCATTCAGCAGCCGGTCGGTGAAGACATGCCCGCGGTCCGGGTCGGCGCAGAGCTGGATCTCGTCCACCGCGAGGAATTCCACCCGCCGGTCCAGCGGCATGGCCTCGACCGTGCAGGCGAACCACTTCGCCTCCGGCGGGACGATCTTTTCCTCCCCGGTGATCAGGGCGACGTAGCGTTCCCCCTTGGCGGCGACCATGCGGTCGTAATTCTCGCGCGCCAGCAGGCGGAGCGGGAAGCCGATGATGCCGCTGGAGTGCGCCAGCAGGCGGGTGATCGCCAAATGAGTCTTGCCGGTGTTGGTGGGGCCCAGCACGGCACGAACACGGGCGTCAAACATAGGGGTATGGGTGTCCGGCATGTGGCGCCATGCATGGGCCGGATGGCCGCGGATTGCAACCTCGGGCAAGGCCGCGCTACTGGGCGCAATGCCGAATCCCTGCCGTTTTCGCCCGCCCGCCCGGTGGCACCCTTGACCGTCCCCAGGCGCCAGCCTTGACCGTATCAGGCCGTTTCGCCTTGCTCTTCGCCGCGCAATTCGCCGCGGTGGGGGTGCTGATGCCCTTCCTGCCGGCGGTCCTGGCCGGGCATGGGCTGACACCGGGGCAAATTGCCGTGGTGCTGGCCACCGGCTCGGCCGTGCGCCTGCTGGCGGCGCCGGCGGTCGGCCGGGGGGCGGATGGCTTCGGCGATGCCCGCAGCATCCTGGTGCTGGCGGCGGCACTGGCGACCGGCACCGTCTCGGCCTTCGCCTGGGCGCCCTGGCTGGTACCGGCGGCCTCCGGCTATGCCGTGCTGATCCTGGCCGCCATGCTGCATGCCATGGTGAGCGCCCCGGTGGTGCCGCTTTCGGATACCCTTTGCCTCGGCGCCGCCCGCGGCCTGCGGTTCGACTATGGCCGGGTGCGCTCGGCGGGCTCGGCCAGCTATATCCTTGCCGCCATCCTGGCCGGGGCGGCGGTGCAATGGGCCGGGCCGGTGGCGGTCATCTGGCTGGCGGCCGGCGCCTTCCTGCTCACGGCGCTGGCGGCGCGCGGCCTGCCGGCCATGCCCGGCACCGGCGGCGGCCGCACCGGCTTCGCCGCCCCCTTCGCCGATCCGGCCTTCCGCTGCCTGCTGCCGCTCTCGGCGCTGATCCAGGGCAGCCATGCCCTCTACTACGGCTTCAGCACCCTGCACTGGACCGCCGCCGGCCTCTCGCCCTCGGTCATCGGCCTGCTCTGGGGCGAAGGCGTCGTGGTGGAGGTCGCGCTGTTCCTTTGGGGCCGGCCGCTGGCGGACCGGCTGGGCCCGGCCGGGCTGGCCGCGGTCGCGGCGCTGGCCGGGGTGCTGCGCTGGTCCGTGCTGGCCGAGACCACCTGGCTGCCGGCCCTGGCGGTGGTGCAATTGCTGCACGCGCTGACCTTCGGCTGCATGCACCTGGGCGCCATGCGGGTGCTGGGCGGGATGCCGCCGGGCCAGGCGGCGACGGCGCAGACGCTGCATGCCTCGCTCGGCGTCGGCCTCGCCTCCGGGTTGCTGACGCTGGGCTGCGGACCCCTGTATGCGGCCTTCGGCGGCGGCGGCTTCTGGGCGATGGCGGCATTGTGCGGGATGGCCCTGCCGCTGGCGGTACTGCTCCAGGCCGCGCTCAAACGGCGGCCCAGGCTGTCAATAGGCTGAAGCGGCAACGTGGCGGCAAGGCCACGCAGCGGGGCCGCACGGTTTTCCTCCCCGTTATCCACAGGCATCCCCGTAATCCACAGGGCTGCGGATGGGCTAGACTGGACTTCATGAACACCATGGACCCGTCCGCCCCCTATCTGGATGCCGGCGCCGGCCTGCTCGGCCTGTCGCAGCGCGTGCCGCCCTCCAACCTCCAGGCGGAACAGGCGCTGCTCGGCGCCCTGCTGGCCAACAACAAGGCCTACGAACGGGTCTCCGAATTCCTCGCCCCCGAACATTTCGCCGATGCGGTGAATGGCCGGATCTTCCGCGCCATCCAGCGCCGCTGCGAAGCGGGGCAGCTCGCCGACGTCGTCACCCTGCGTCCGGAATTCGAGCATTCCGGCCTGCTGGACGAGGTCGGCGGCCCGGCCTACCTGACCCAGCTGCTTTCGGCGATGATCGGCATCATCAATGCCGGCGAATACGGCCGCATGGTCCATGACAGCTGGCTGCGCCGCCAGCTGGTGGACGTGGGCGAGGAGGTGGTGAACCGCGCCTTCGGGGCCGAGCCCGAGCTCGATGCCAAGATGCAGCTCGAGGCCGCCGAGCAGCGGCTCTTCGACCTCGCCAAGGATGGGGGCTCGGAGGGCGGCTTCGTCACCTTCGAACGCGCCCTGACCGATGCGGTGCTGGCGGCGGAACGTGCCTTCTCCACCCCCGGCGGCGTCTCCGGCCTGTCCTCCGGCCTGCGGGACTTCGATTCCAAGACCGGTGGGCTGCATGGCTCGGATCTGCTGATCCTCGCCGGCCGCCCCGGCATGGGCAAGACCGCGCTGGCGACGAAAATCGCCTTCGGCGCCGCCCAGGCCTTGGTCCGGGAAGCGGACGAGAAGGGGGAGGGGGTCCAGCCGCGCGGCACCGTCGCCATCTTCTCGCTCGAGATGAGCGCCGACCAGCTCGCCACCCGACTGCTGTCGGAAGCCTCCCGCATCTCCGGCGACAAGATCCGCCGCGGCGACATCTCGCAGCGGGATTTCGACCGCTTCGTCGAGGTCAGCCGCGAGCTGGCCCGGCTGCCGCTGGTGATCGACGATACCCCGGCCATCACCATCTCCGCGCTGCGGACCCGCTGCCGCCGGCTGAAGCGGACGCGGGGGCTGGAATTCATCGTCGTGGACTACCTCCAGCTCATGCGTCCCGCCGCCGGCACCCGGCCGGAATCCCGCGTCCTGGAGATCTCCATGATTACCCAGGGGCTGAAGGCGATCGCCAAGGAGCTTTCGGTGCCGGTCATGGCGCTGTCCCAGCTCTCCCGCGCGGTCGAGCAGCGCGAGGACAAGCGGCCGCAGCTGTCCGATCTTCGCGAATCCGGCTCGATCGAGCAGGACGCCGACATGGTGATGTTCGTCTACCGGGACGACTACTACCTCAGCCAGCGCCAGCCCAAGCCGACCGGCTTCGAGGGGCGGGACGAAGCCGACCGGACATCCAAGTTCGACGAGGCCCATGCCCAGTGGCTGCGGGCGATGGAGGAGGCGCACAACAAGGCCGACCTCATCATCGCCAAGCAGCGGCATGGCCCGACCGGCACCATCCCGCTGTTCTTCGAGGCCGAGTTCACCCGCTTCGGCGACCTCGACCAGGCGCATGAGCCCCATGGCGGGTATTGAGGCCCGGCTCACCATCGACCTCGGCGCCATCGCCGCGAATTGGCGGCAACTGGCGGATGCCGCCCCCGGTCGCGTCGCCGGCGTGGTGAAGGCGGATGGCTACGGCCTGGGCGCCGCCCCGGTGGCCCGCGCCCTGCTGGCCGCCGGCTGCCGGGATTTCTTCGTCGCCCATCTGGCGGAGGGCATGGCGGTCCGCGCCGCGCTCGGCCCCGGACCGATGGTCGCGGTCCTCAACGGCTTCCCACCCGGCGCCGATGGCACGGCCGGGCTGGTCCCGGTGCTGAACGGCCTCGGCGACATCGCAGCGCGGACGGCGGCGGCCCGGGTCGCCGGGCGGGCGCTGCCGGCCATCCTGCATGTTGATACCGGCATGGCCCGGCTCGGGCTGGATGCCGGGGAGCTGGACCGGGTGGCCGCCGAGCCCGGCCTGCTCGCCGGCCTCGACCTGCTGTATGTGATGACCCATCTGGCCTGCGCCGATGAGCCGGAGCACCCGCTGAACGCCGCCCAGGCCGCCCGCTTCGCCGCGGCGCGGGCCCGGCTGCCCGCCATGCCCGCCAGCTTCGCCAATTCCTCCGGGCTTTTCCTCGGCCCGGCCTTCGGCAGCGACCTCGCCCGGCCGGGCTGCGCCCTCTATGGCATCAACCCCACGCCGGGGCGGCCGAACCCCATGCGGCAAACGGTAACGCTGGATGCCCCGATATTGCAGATCCGGGAAATCCCGGCCGGGGAAACAGTCGGTTACGGCGCCGGCTGGACCGCCCCCCGCCCCGGCCGGATTGCCACGGTTGCCGCCGGGTATGCGGATGGCTACCTTCGCAGCCTCTCGGGGCGGGCTGCCGGCATCATCGCCGGGCGGCCCGTGCCCCTGGTCGGCCGGGTATCCATGGATCTCATCACCTTCGACGTGACCGACGTGCCTGAACTGTCGCCTGGCGATTCCATCCGCCTCATCGGGCCAGACCTGATTGGGCCAGGGCAGACGCCGGACGATATCGCCGCCCGGGCCGGCACCATCGGCTACGAGATCCTGACCTCGCTTGGACAGCGCTACCGCCGCGAATACCGCGGCGCCTGATGGGGTCCGTCATCCTCGATCCCATGGCGGCGCTCGGCCGCATGGTCCTCGGCGCCTGCCGCACGGTGGGCGGCGTCGCGCTGTTTGCGCTGGAGGCGATCAGCCACCTCGTCCGCCCGCCCTTCTATGGCCGGCTGTTCTGGTCCGCCTTCCTCGAGGTCGCCTGGTTCTCCCTGCCGGTGGTGGCGCTGACCGCGGTCTTCACCGGCATGGTGCTGGCGCTGCAATCCTATACCGGCTTCGCCCGCTTCAATGCCCAGTCGGCGGTCGCCAGCGTGGTCGTCATCTCCCTGGTGCGGGAGCTCGGCCCGGTGCTGGCGGCGCTGATGGTCGCGGGGCGGATCGGCGCCAGCTTCGCCGCCGTCATCGGCACCATGCGCGTCACCGACCAGATCGATGCGCTGACCACCCTTTCGACCAACCCGATGAAATACCTGGTGGCGCCGCGGCTGCTGGCCGCCACCCTGGCGATGCCGCTGCTGGTGGTGGTCGCCGACGTGCTCGGCGTCATGGGCGGCTGGCTGATCGGCACCTTCAAGCTGGGCTTCGTCTCGGCCGCCTATCTGAAATCCACCTTCGACTTCCTCGAGACCGACGACGTCGTCTCCGGTTTGGTCAAGGCCGCGGTCTTCGGCTTCATCATCGCCCTGATGGGCACCTGGTGCGGCTACAAAAGCAAGGGCGGCGCCCAGGGCGTCGGCGGGGCGACGACCGCGGCGGTGGTCGCCAGCTCCATCCTCATCCTCGCACTGGACTATGTGCTGACCGAGATATTCTTCGCGCAATGAGCGGCTCCGCGACTCCGAAAATCCGCATGCGCGGCGTGAAGAAGTCTTTCGCCGGCAAGCAGGTGCTGGATGGCGTCGACCTCGACGTGGCGGCGGGGCAGGGGCTGGTCATCCTCGGCGGCTCCGGCTCCGGCAAGTCCGTCACCATCAAATGCATCCTCGGGCTGATCGAGCCCGACGAGGGCACGATCGAGATCGACGGCGTCGACGTCCTCAAGCTGCCGCGGCGGGAGCGGGAGGCGCTGGGCGACCGCATCGGCATGCTCTTCCAGAACGGCGCGCTCTTCGACAGCCTGCCGGTCTGGGAGAATGTCTGCTTCAAGCTGCTGGCGCAGAACCGCATCACCCGGGCCAAGGCGCGCGACAAGGCGGCCGAGGTGCTGGCCCAGGTCGGCCTCGCCGCGACGGTCGGCGACCTTTCCCCGGCCGAGCTCTCGGGCGGCATGCAGAAGCGGGTCGGCCTAGCGCGGGCCATCGCCGCCCAGCCCGACATCATCTTCTTCGACGAGCCGACGACCGGCCTCGACCCCATCATGGGCGCCGTCATCGACGGGCTGATCGTCGATTGCGTGCAGAAATTGGGCGCGACCGCGGTCTCCATCACCCACGACATGGCCAGCGCCCGGCGGATCGGCACCACCGCGGCCATGATCTACCACGGCCGCATCGTCTGGACCGGCCCGGCCGAAAGCCTCGGCCGCAGCGGCAATGCCATGGTGGATCAATTCGCCAATGGCGAGCGCGACGGGCCGATCCAGATGGAGCTTCGCAAGTAGGCGATTGGACAGGTGGCGTGCCTTCTGCGTTGGATCACCGCTCGAGGCGCCGCGAAGCAAGGCGCCCGGGGGAGGCCCACCGATGACACCGTCCGAGCGCGAGCGGGTGAAGACCGCCCTGCAATCCTACCTCACCGACAACAACATCACCGTGCATGACCTGGCCGCCCGGATGAAGGCCGCCGGGCGCAAGGTGGATGCCAAGGTGCTGCACCGCTTCCTCGACCGCGGCCTGCAGATCGACGACCAGATCATGGAAGTCTACCGCGGCTTCGTGGACACGCCCTCCTAGCCAGTTTTCCTCGCATTCCTGCCCGGCCACGGCGCATCCTTCCCGCGCTGGGCCGTGCCCCAGGGAATGCCCCAGGGTATTGGCCCCGCCAAAGCCAACACCTGGGAGGAACAAACCATGCACGATCTGACCCGCAGGGCGACGCTCGCCCTCGGCGCCGCGGCACTCGCCGCCCCCGCCTTCGGCCAAGGCGCCATCCCCCGCCGCGACATCGCCGCCCCCCGGCTGCCGCCGGAGCCCGGCGCCAGCCTCCGCATCATCCGCCCCGCCCGCTTCGTCGAGCCGGACGAGGTGATCTTCCGCCGCAATGCCCAGGCCTTCCAGGACCGCTTCAACATCCCCGTCCGGGTCGATTTCGTCGGCTGGGAGGATATCCGGCCGCAGACTGCGGTCACTGCCAATACCGGCAGCGGCCCGGACGTGGTCATCGGCTGGTCGGACGACCCGCATATCTATGCCGACAAGCTGATCGAGCTGACCGACGTCGCCGAATACCTCGGCGCCCGCTACGGCGGCTGGACCTTCCTGGCGCAGAAGTACGGCAAGAAGGACCGCTCGGAGACCTGGCTCGGCATCCCCTTCGGCGGCGGCATCGGCCCGGTCACCTATCGCCGTTCGGCCGTGCAGGCCGCCGGCTTCGATGCCATCCCGGAGGACCACGCGGGTTTCCTCAGGCTCTGCCAGGGGCTGAAGCGGAACAACAAGCCGGTCGGCTTCGCCCTCGGCAATGCGGTCGGCGACGGCAATGCCTTCGCCCAGTGGCTGGTCTGGTCGCATGGCGGGATGCTGGTGGATGAGGAGGGCAAGGTCGCCATAAACAGCCGCCAGACGGTGGATGCGCTGAACTACCTGCGGGAGCTCTATCCGACCTTCGTGAACGGCACGCTGTCCTGGCTCGATGTCTCGAACAACCGGGCCTTCTCCTCGCAGGACATCTTCCTCACCTCGAACGGCGTCTCGCTCTACTTCACCCTGAAGTCGGATCCCGCCACCCGCGCCATCGCCGAGGACACCGACCACGCCCCGATGCCGAAGGGCCTCGCCAGCGCCGCGCCGCATACCGCGACGGTGCTGAACGCCATGGTCTTCAAGCACACCCGCTACCCCAATGCCGCCAAGGCCTTCCTCACCTTCATGCTGGAGGCCGAACAGTACGACCCCTGGCTCACCGGCTGCATCGGCTACTGGGGCCAGTCGCTGAACGCCTACCGGCAGAGCGCGGTCTGGAATTCCGACCCGAAGCTCGCGGTCTTCGCCGATGCCATGAACAGCCCCTTCTGGAGCGGCTTCCGCGGCCCGATCAGCGTCGCCTCCGGCGCGGTCGCCGCCGACTACGTGCTGGTGCAGATGTGCGCCGCCGTCGCCTCCGGCCAGGCCACGCCGGAAGCCGCGGCGCGGGAGGCGGAACGGCGCGCGCGGCGACACTACCGGGCGTGAAAAGCGGGACGGGGCCGGCTTGACCCGGCCCCGTCCCGGGGTCCTAATATATCACTGAGGAGGATCCGTCATGGCATTGCAACTCACCCCGCTGCACCCGCTGTTCGCCGCCGAAGTGCAGGGCGTTGATCTCCGCCAGACCCCCGGCCCCGCACTCTGCGCCGAGATCGACCGGGCGATGGACCGCTACGCCGTCCTCGTCTTCCGCGACCAGCACCTGGACGACGACCAGCAGTTCGCCTTCGGCGAGGCGCTCGGCCCGCTCGAGCAGTCCCGCGGCGTGGTGGATGCCCACAAGATGCGGCTGAAGCACAAGCAGATGGCCGATATCTCCAACATCGACCTCGACGGCAAGCTGCTCGGCGCCGACGACCGCCGGCGCATGTTCAACCTCGGCAACCAGCTCTGGCATTCGGACAGCAGCTTCAAGGCGACGCCGGCCAAGTATTCCATGCTGCATGCCCGGCTGATCCCGCCCGAGGGCGGCGACACCGAATTCGCCGACATGCGCGCCGCTTGGGACGCGCTGCCCGCCAAGATGCAGGCCAAGGTGCGCGACATGGTGACGGAGCACAGCCTGATCTTCAGCCGCGGCCAGCTCGGCTTCACCGACTACACCGAGCAGGAGAGGATCGACTTCGCCCCGGTGCAGCAGCGCCTGGTGCGCTGGCATCCCGGCTCGCAGCGGCATTCCATCTACCTGTCGTCGCACATCGGCCGCATCCTCGGCTGGCCGGTTCCGGAGGCTATGGCGCTGATCCGCCAATTGCTCGAATTCGCAACGCAACGGCAGTTCGTCTACGCGCATCACTGGCAGCAGTGGGATCTGGTGATCTGGGACAACCGCAGCACGATGCATCGCGCCCGGCCCTATGAGGACCAGGCCTTTGCCCGCGACATGCGGCGCATCACCCTGACCGATGTCGCGCCGACGCTGGAGCAGCAGATGGCGGCCTGAGGCCGCGCCCGCCTAGTTATCGTTGCAGGGGCGGGTCCCCTGCGGCGGCTGCCCGGCGAAGAGGCCGGCCATCAACCGCTGCCGGGCCAGGGGAAGCCGGCCCGGCGCGATAAAGAGCGCGATATCCGCCGTCTCCGCTTGGCTCAGGCGAATGAGGCGAAGCAGCGCGCCCGCCGTCCCCGCCACCTGCGGCTCGCTCATGCCGACCAGCGGCTGGACCTCGTCACTGGGCATGCTATCTCCTTGGCTCGGCCCTATCTGCGGGATCAGAATGATCCGCCCGAGGAGCCGCGGCGACTTCGGGAAATTGCTTAGCGGAGGGCCTTCCCGAGAGGTGACATGGATACCCAGGATGGATAGCGCCGTCTCCGCTGCCTTGCCGGCATCCCGGGCCGGCAGCCTGCCCATGCCCGACCGTCCCGGCGCCTCCTTCCGCCTGCACCTCATCGGCATCCTGCTCGCCGCGCTGCTGCCGGCCTGCCTCGTCGGCTTCGTCGCCATCTGGCAGGAAATCCGGGCCACCCAGGCGGAGGCCCGGCGCAGCCTGGATGAATCGGCCCGCACCCTGGCGCTCACCGTCGATGCCGCCATCAATGCGCGCATCGGCTTGGCGGTCGCGCTGGCGGCGATGGCGGCCAATGGCGACGACCCGCCTGCCTTCGGCGACCAGCTCCGCGATGTCGCCGCCCGGCTCGGCGCCGGCGTCTTCGTCTATGGGCCGCCGCCGCAGATCCTGCCGCTGGCCAATACCGTGCAGCCACCCGGTTCGGCGCTGCTGCCGGTCGCGCCCGGCACCGGCCCGGCCGATGCCGTGCCGCGCGTCTTCGCCGAGGTGCGGCCGCAGGTCGGCCGGGCCTGGTTCGGCCCGCTGTCGAAGGCCTGGGTCGCCGCCGCCTTCGCCCCGGTGCTGCAGGGCGATGCCGTGGTGGCCGCCATGGCCGTCAGGCTCGACCTGCCGGAGTTGCGGGAATTGCTCAAGCGGCATGCGCTGCGCCCGGGCAGCGCGGCCATGGTGGTGGATTGTGCCGGCACCATCGTCGCCCGGTCGGATGCGCAGGCACCGGACGTCGGCGATGCGCTGCCGGACTGGATCAGGCGCGCCGGCCAGCCGGATGCGCCGCCGCCACCGGCCGGTGCGGCGGATGGCATGGTCGCCGTCACCCCGCTGGTCCAGGCGCGCGGCTGGGCCGTGGTCGTGCACGACCCGGCCGCCGCGAGCACGGCCTGGCGCCGCCCGGCGCCGCCGCTCGCGGCCGCCGCCATCTTCGGCATCGCCGCCGGGGCCTGGCTGGCGCTGCTGCTCGCCCGCCGCTGCCTGCAACCGGTCGAGGCGCTGACCCAGCGCGCCGCGGCCATTATTGCCGGCCTGCCGCCCGATCCGGCACCGCCGACCTCCGCGGTCCGGGAATTCGCCCTGCTCAGCACCTCCCTCACCGCCGCCCATGCGGCGCTGGAGCGGCAGGCGCTGGTAGCGCGGCAGGGCCAGGCACTGCTCGAAGCGGTCATCGAGGGCACGCCCGACGTACTGCACGTGAAGGGCCTCGATGGCCGCACCATCGTCGCCAATGCGGCGGCGGATGCCTTCTTCCAGGTGCCGCGCGGCGGGCTGGTCGGCCGGCGCTCCGTCGACCTGTCGCGGCCCGAGATCGCCGCCGTCGCCCGGGCGCATGATGCCCAGGTGCTGCGGGACGGCCGCACCTCGAGCGAGGAATACCGCATCGCCGACCCCCTGGAGCAGATCTACAAGGTCACCAAGGCGCCGCTGCGGAATGCGGCGGATGGCCGCATCGCCGGCATCATCATCCTGATCCAGGACGTGACCCGGCAGCGCCGGACGGAAGGCGAATTGCGCCGTGCCGAGGTGGAGATGCAGCGGCTCGGCCGCCGCGCCACCGCCGGCGCCATGGCCAGCGGCCTCGCGCATGAGCTGAACCAGCCGCTGACCGCGGCGACGAATTACCTGCGCGCCGCCGGCCGGCTGCTCGAAAGCGGCAACTCGGCGGACCGCCTGCCGGTGCTGCAGGAAGCGGTGCGCGCCGCCGCCGAGCAGACCTTGCGGGCTGGCGAGATCATCCGCCGGCTGCGCGACTTCGTCACCCGCCGCGACAGCGCCCCGGTGCCCGAGCCGGTCGTCGCGGTGATCGAGGAAGGGGTGCGCCTCGGCCTTGGCGTCCTGCAGCCGCCCGGCCTGCGGTTCCGGCTGAACCTGGCGGAGGACCTAGCCCCGATACGGGTCGACCGGGTGGCGCTGCAGCAGGTGCTGGTGAACCTGCTGCGCAACGCGGTCGAGGCGATGCAGGGCTGCGAGCGACAGGAACTGACCGTCTCCGCCGCGATGCGGGAGGAGGAGGGCCGCCGCTGGCTGGACATCCAGGTGGCGGATACCGGCATGGGCCTGCCGCGCGACGTGCTGGACCGGCTCTTCGAGCCCTTCGTCAGCACCAAGCCGGACGGCATGGGCGTCGGCCTGGCGATCTGCCGGCGGATCGCCGAGGCCCAGGGCGGCGCCATCACCGCGGCGGACGGCACCGAGCGCGGCACCGTCTTCACCGTCACCCTGCCGCTGCCTCCGCCCCAGCTTCCGCCCCAGCTCCTGCCCCAGCTCCTGCCCCAGCTCCTGCCCCCGGCACCGGGGACGGCCGCATGACGCCCATCGCCTCCCTCATGGCCGGCGGCCCGGCCGCGCCCATCCTCGTCCTCGTCGTCGACGATGATGCGGCGGTGCGGGATTCGCTGGCCCTGCTGCTGCGCGCGGCGGGCTATGCCTCGGCCGGCTTCGCCTCGGCGGAGGCCCTGCTGGCCGGGCTGCCGGCCGAGGCCCGGTGCCTCATCATCGACGTTCGGATGCCCGGCGGCATGGATGGCGTGGCGCTGGTGGAGGCGCTGCGCCGCCGCGGCAGCCTGATCCCGGCCATCCTGGTCAGCGGGCATGGCGACATCCCGCTGGCGGTCCGGGCGATGAAGGCCGGCGCGGTGGATTTCATCGAGAAGCCCTACGAGGATACCGCCATCCTCGGCGCCGTCGCCCAGGCGCTGCGCGGCCTGCCGCCGGCACCCGAGGCCAAGGCGCTCCGCCAGATCGCGCTGCTCTCCCCGCGGGAGCGGGAGGTGCTGGTCGGGCTCGTCGCCGGCAAGCCGAACAAGACCATCGCGCATGAGCTGGGCATCAGCCCACGCACGGTGGAGGTCCACCGGGCGCATGTGATGGACAAGCTCGGCGTCCGCAGTCTCTCGGCCGCGGTGCGGACGGCCTTGCTCGCCGGGCTCGGGACCTAACCCCCCGGCATCACCGCCGTCGCCGCCGCATCCACCTCCCGCCCGCGCCCGGCGCGGCGCATCACCTCCACCAGATGCGGCCGGATGCGGAGCTGGTGGCAATAGAGCGCCGCCGCCGCGGCCGGCAGGCTGCCGCCCCGCCCCAGCATGGCATCGCCCAGCTCCAGCAGCCGCAGGTTCGGCCAGGCCTTCTCGCGGATGCCGAGGATCGCCTGCAGCAGCCGGTCCGCCGGCACGTCCGGCCGCGCCTGGGCCAGGATCAGCGCCATCCCGGCGGTGGACCGCGAGATGCCGGCATGGCAATGCACCAGCAGCCGGGCGCCCGCCTCGGCCTGAATCGATTGGCCGAAGCGCAGGATCGATTCCGCATGGCCGGCATCCGGCACGATTTTCCCCGCCGTCGGCTCGATGATGTCGTCGAAGCGCAGCTCCAGCTTGGCATGCTCGCCGAAGCGGCCGAAGGCTTCCGGCTCCGGATGCCCGGGGTCGAGGATCGAGAGCACGTGGCTCACCCCCGTCTCGCAATGGCCGTGCAATTCCTCGATGCCGCAGACGCTGAGGGGGAAGGGGGCGATGCTCTGCATGGTTTCACCGGGTTGCCGGCTCGCAGGGTGCGCCGCCCGCCGCGCCTGGTCCAGGCTTGCACCGCAGCCCGGGCTCGCCCATGTTCACGTTTCGTCCCGAGGATTATCCGTTTGGCCAAGGATCGCGCCCGTTACGTCTGCCAGGCCTGTGGCGGCGTCCACCCGAAATGGCAGGGCCGCTGCGATGCCTGCGGCGAATGGAACACCCTGCAGGAGGAAGCGGCCGCCCCGGTGCGCGGCCCCGGCCCGGCCGCCAAGCTGGGCGGCGGCAAGCGGGTCGAATTCGTCGGCCTGCAGGGCTCCTCCGCCCCGCCCGCCCGCATCCCGACCGGCCTGGCCGAGCTGGACCGCGTGCTCGGCGGCGGCATCGTCCCGGCCTCCGCCGTGCTGGTCGGCGGCGACCCCGGCATCGGCAAGTCCACCATCCTGCTGCAGGCCGCCGCCCGCATCGCCGCCGCCGGCCACCGCGCCCTGTACGTGAGCGGGGAGGAGGCGATCGAGCAGGTCCGCCTCCGCGCGCTGCGCCTGGGCCTAGAGAAGGCGCCGCTGGCGCTGGCCGCCGCGACGGCGCTGCGCGACATCGTCGCCAGCCTGGAGCAGGAGGAGGAGGTCGCGCTCGTCGTCATCGATTCCATCCAGACCATGTGGCTGGATGCGCTGGACAGCGCCCCCGGCACCGTGGCCCAGGTCCGCGCCTGCGCCGCCGAGCTGATCCGCCTCGCCAAGACCCGCGGCTTCGCCATGGTGCTGGTCGGCCATGTGACCAAGGAGGGGACGCTCGCCGGCCCCCGGGTGCTGGAGCACATGGTCGATGCGACGCTCTACTTCGAAGGCGACCGCGGCCATCAGTTCCGCATCCTGCGCGCGGTGAAGAACCGCTACGGCGCGACCGACGAGATCGGCGTCTTCGAGATGACCGAGCGCGGCCTGGTCGAGGTCCCCAACCCCTCCGCCCTCTTCCTCGCCGAACGCCGCGGCAACGTCTCCGGCTCGGCGGTCTTCGCCGGGATCGAGGGGACGCGGCCGGTGCTGGTCGAGGTCCAGGCGCTGCTGGCGCCTTCCACCGGCGGCAGCCCGCGGCGGCAGGTGGTGGGCTGGGACAGCGGCCGGCTCTCGATGCTGATGGCGGTGCTCGAATCCCGCTGCGGCCTGACGCTCGGGATGAACGACGTCTACCTCAACATCGCCGGCGGGCTGCGGATCAACGAACCCGCCGCCGACTTGGCGGTGGCCGCCGCCCTGGTCTCCGCCGCGACCGACCGGCCGACCGATCCCGAGACGGTCTACTTCGGCGAGGTCGGCCTCTCCGGCGAGGTCCGCCAGGTGGCACATTCCGAGGGACGGCTGCGGGAGGCGCAGAAGCTCGGCTTCGCCGCCGCCGTGCTGCCCCGCCGCGTCGCCCGCGGCGGCCGTGCCCCGGCCGCGCTCGATGGGCTGCGGCTGACCGAGATCGGGCACCTCGCCGACCTCGTCGCCCCCTTCGCCGGCAAGACGGTGAAGAAGGATGCCGCGCCCCGGGAATCCGCGAAACGGGAGCCCGCGAAAGCGGGTTGAGCCGGGGCCGGCACCGCCGCATCCTTCCCGCAACGAGGCCGGCGGCCACAGCCGGCGCGGAGGAACCCGCCCATGCCCATCGCCCATTTGCCAGTCGCCCGGCGCGCCCTGCTGGCGCTGACCCCGGCCCTGCTCGCCCTGCCGGCCCGTGCGGCCGGCTTTCCCGAACGCCCGCTGCGCCTCGTCGTCCCCTATGCCCCCGGCGGCAATTCGGACACCGTCGCCCGCCTCATCGCCCCCCGCATGGCGGAGAAGCTGGGCCAGCCCATGGTGGTGGAGAACCGGGCCGGGGCAGGGGGCAGCGTCGGCGCCCGCGCCGCGGCGCAGGCCAGGCCGGATGGCTATACGCTGGTGCTCGGCTCGAATGGCCCCATCACCGTCAATCCGCAGGTCCAGGCCAATCTCGGCTATGACCCGCTGAAGGACTTCGCCCCGATCGGCCTCGCCTGCCGCACGCCGCAGGTGGTGGCGGTGCACAAGGCCTTCCCCGCCCGGACCCTGGCCGAGTTCATCGCCTATGGTCGGGCGAACCCGGGCCGCATCACCGTCGGCTCCTCCGGCACCGCCAGCATCTCCCACCTGGCGATCGAGATGTTCAATGCCGCGACCGGCGCCGCGATGCAGCACGTCCCCTATGGCAGCGGCGGCGCCATGGCGCCCGACCTGGTCGCCGGCAACATCAATGCCTGCGTCACCGAGATCTCGACCGCGCTGCCCTTCCACCGCGAGGGCGCGATCCGCATCCTCGGCATCGCCTCGGCCGGCCGGCTGCCGGTGGCACCCGAGGTGCCGACGATCGAGGAGGCCGGCGTCCACGGCTACCGTGCCGCCGCCTTCATCGGCATCATGCTGCCGGCGGGCGCCCCGGCCGAGGTCACCACCCTCCTGGCCGCCGCCCTGGCCGCGGCCGTCGCCGACCCCATCACCCGCCAGCGCCTGGAGGACATGGGCAGCGAGATGGCCAGCCCGGCGGAGGCGACGCCGGAGGGCTTCGCCGCCTTCCTGGTGACCGAGAACGCCTGGACCCGCGACGCCGCCGACCGCGCCGGCCTCCGCCCAGGCTGAGGCTTCCATGCCGCCAGGGCGGTTAAGTCCCTATGCCGCCAGGGCGGGTAGGCCCTATGCCGCCAGGGCGGGACTGGGCCGCCGCCACGGCGCGTGGACACCCCTGGTGCCGGCGGCTATACCCCCGCGCACGATGACCTGGGTCGATGGTGTGGTTTTGGCGGTGCTCGCCGTATCGGCGGTACTCGCCTTCCTGCGGGGGCTGGTTCAGGAAGTGCTGGGGGTGGGCGCCTGGATCGGCGCTGCCTTCCTCGCACTCGTCCTGCGGCCGAAGGTCGTGCCCTGGTTCCAGGGCTCGGTCGATCCCCCCTGGCTGGCGGATGCCCTGGCCGCCGGCGCGGTCTTCCTCGTCGTCCTCATCATCCTCAAGCTGATCATCGGCTCGGTCGCGCGGATGGTGCAGAATTCCGTCCTCGGCGGCACCGACCGGGCACTGGGCCTGGTTTTCGGCGTCGCCCGGGGTGCCTTCCTGGTCATCCTCGCTTATATATTGGGTGGCATGGTTTTGCCGGCGACCGACCGATGGCCCGACCCCGTGCGTGAGGCGCGGTCCTTGCCCTTGGTCATCGACGGCGCCAATTGGCTGGTTGCCCATTTGCCTGCCGAGTATCGCCCGCGCGTGGCCGCCCCTCCGCTGCGCCCGGGACCGACACAGGAAGATTTCGAGCGGCCGCCTGCCCGCAACCGGACCTGAGGACACACCCCATGACCCAAGAGTCCCCGCGGCCTGCTGCCGACGACCAGCACGACGACGACAAATTCCACGAGGAATGCGGCGTCTTCGGCATCTGGAACACCAACGACGCCGCGGCGCTCACCGCGCTCGGGCTGCATGCCCTGCAGCACCGCGGGCAGGAGGCGGCGGGGATCGTCAGCCTCGATGAGGGCGGCATCTTCCACGCCCATCGCGGCCGCGGCCTAGTCGGCGACACCTTCTCCGATGCCAAGATCATGGCCTCGCTGCGCGGCCGCGCCGCCGCCGGGCACAACCGCTATGCGACCACCGGCGAGACCGCGCTGCGCAACGTCCAGCCCTTGTATGCCGACTTCGCCTTCGGCGGCTTCGCCGTGGCGCACAACGGCAACCTCACCAATGCGCTGGCGCTGCGCCGCAGCCTGGTGAACCGCGGCTGCCTGTTCCAGTCCACCACGGACAGCGAGGTCTTCATCCACCTCATCGCCATCAGCCTCTATTCCACCGTGGTGGACCGGCTGATCGACGCGCTGCGCCAGGTCCAGGGCGCCTACAGCCTGGTCGCGCTGCACGACGGCGCGCTGATCGGCGCGCGGGACCCGCTCGGCGTCCGCCCGCTGGTGCTCGGCCGGCTCGGCGGCACCGATGGCCAGCCGACCTCCTGGGTGCTCTGCAGCGAGACCTGCGCGCTCGACATCGTCGGCGCCGAATTCGTCCGCGACATCGATGCCGGCGAGATCATCATCATCGACGACAAGGGCGTCCACAGCATCAAGCCCTTCGGCAAGCAGGCTGACCGCTTCTGCATCTTCGAGTACATCTATTTCGCCCGCCCCGACAGCGTGGTCGAGGGCACCCCGGTCTACGAGACCCGCAAGAACATCGGTGCCGAACTCGCCCGCGAGAGCGGCGTCGAGGCCGATGTGGTGGTCCCGGTGCCGGACAGCGGCGTGCCGGCGGCGATGGGCTATTCGGTGGAAAGCGGCATCCCCTTCGAGCTCGGGATCATCCGCAACCACTACGTCGGCCGCACCTTCATCGAGCCGACCGACCAGATCCGCAACCTCGGCGTCAAGCTGAAGCACAGCGCCAACCGGCCGATGCTGGAAGGCAAGCGCGTCATCCTGGTCGACGACAGCATCGTCCGCGGCACCACCAGCAAGAAGATCGTCGAGATGGTCCGTGCCGCCGGCGCCAAGGAGGTGCACATGCGCATCTCCTCCCCGCCGACGACCCATAGCTGCTACTACGGCATCGATACGCCGGAGCGTGGCAAGCTGCTGGCCGCGACCCACGACCTCGAGCAGATGGCCAAGATCATCGGCGTCGACAGCCTTGCCTATATCTCGCTCGACGGCCTTTACCGCGCGCTCGGCAAGCCGGGCCGCGACGCGGCCAAGCCGGCCTATTGCGACGCCTGCTTCACCGGCGACTACGCCATCCCGCTGAGCGATACCCAGGCCAATACCGACCGCCAACTGTCGCTGCTGCAGGTCGGCTGATGTCCCAGGGCGCAGCGCGGCCGCTGGAGGGCTCGGTCGCCCTCGTCACCGGCGCCTCGCGCGGCATCGGCGCCGCGGTGGCGCTGGAGCTGGCCCGGCTCGGCGCGCATTGCGTGCTGACCGCCCGGACCCAGGGCGCGCTCGAGGAAATGGATGATGCCATCCGCGCTATCGGCGGCAGCGCCACGCTGTTCCCGCTCGACCTGGTGAAGGATGGCGAGAAGCTCGACATGCTCGGCCCCTCGATCGTCAGCCGCTTCGGCCGGCTGGATATCCTGGTGCATGCGGCCGGGCTGCTGGCGAAGCTGACGCCGGTCGCGCATATCATGCCGTCGGATTGGCAGCATACCGTCGCCACCAACCTCACCGCCTGCTGGCGGCTGATCCGCACCTGCGACCCGCCGCTGCGCGCCGCCCCGGCCGGCCGCGCCGTGGTGCTGACGGATGGGCTGGTCGCCGAGCCCCGCGCCTACTGGGGCCTCTATGGCTTCGGCAAGGCCGGGCAGGACCACCTCACCCGCTCCTGGGCGGCCGAGGTCGAGAGCACCCCGCTGCGGGTCAACCTGGTCGACCCCGGCCCGGTCGCCACCCGGCTCCGCGCCACCGCCATGCCGGGCGAGGATCCCGCCGGCCTGCGCCAGCCGGCCGATGTCGCCGCCGGCATCGCCGCGCTCTGCCTGCCCGCCGAGACGCGGCACGGGGCGGTCGTCAGCCTCCTCGCGTGAACTACCGCCACGCCTTCCACGCCGGCAACTTCGCCGATTGCTTCAAGCACGCCCTGCTGGTGCGGCTGCTGCGGTCCCTCGCCGCCAAGCCCAAGCCCTTCCGCGTGCTGGACACCCATGCCGGCACCGGCGGCTACGACCTGGACGCGCCGGAGGCCGCCCGCACCGGCGAATGGGAACGCGGCATCCTCCGCCTGCTGGATATCGAATCCGGCCCGCTCGCCGACTATGCCGAGCTGATGCGTGCGGCCGGCGCCCCACGGACCTACCCTGGCTCCCCCGCCATCATCCGCTCCCTGCTACGCGCCGAGGACCACCTGCTGGCCTGCGAGCTGCACCCGGAGGACCACGCCGCCCTCCGCACCCGCTTCCGCCACGACCCGCAGGTCGCCGTCCACCTGCGGGACGGCTGGGAGGCGCTGCGCGGCCTGACCCCCTTTCCGGAGCGCCGCGGCCTGGTCCTGGTGGACCCACCCTTCGAGCAGGAGGGCGAGTTCGAGCGCATGGCCGCGGGCATCGCCCTGGTGGCGCACCGCTTCCGCGCCGCCATCCAGGCCTGCTGGTACCCCATCAAGCACCGCGCCCCGGTCCGCGCCTTCCACCAGGCCTTGCGGGACGGCGGCACCCGGGACCTCATCGCCGTCGAGATCTGGCTGCGCGAGCCGACCGATGCGCAGCGGCTGAACGGCTGCGGCCTGCTGGTCGCCAACCCGCCCTGGCACTTCGCCGAGGAGGCCGGCGCCATTCTGCATGAGATGCTGGGCCTGCTCGGCGACCGCGAGGCGGGCGAGGGCTGGTCCGTCACCCGGGTCGCCGAGGAATAGCGGTGCGCATCGCGGTCCTCGGCGCCGGGGCCTGGGGCACGGCGCTGGCGGTGCAGGCGGCGCGCGCCGGGCTGCAGGTCTCGCTCTGGGCGCGCGAGGCGGAGCGTGCCGCCGCCATGGCCGCGACGCGGGAGAATGCCCGCCACCTGCCCGGCGTCACGCTGCCCGCCTCCGTCGCCCCGACCGCCGACCTCGGCATGGTGGATGGCGCCGCCTTCGTGCTGCTGGCCATCCCCGCCCAGCACCTGCGCGCCATCCTCGCCCGACTGCCATCGGCACCGCCGCCGTTGGTCATCGCCGCCAAGGGGGTGGAGCAGGGCAGCCTGCTGCTGCCGCTCGAGATCGCGGAATCGCTCCGCCCCGGCCCCACCGCCATCCTTTCAGGCCCGAATTTCGCGCGGGAGGTGGCGCTCGGCCTGCCCGCCGCCGCCGTGGTCGCCAGCCGCGACGCCGCGCTGCGGGACCTCGTGGGCCGGCTGCTGGGCACCACCGGCTTCCGGCTCTATGGCGGCGACGACCCGATCGGCGTGCAGGCCGGCGGCGCGGCAAAGAACGTCATCGCCATCGCCGCCGGCGCGGTCATCGGCGCCGGCCTCGGCGAGAATGCCCGGGCGGCGCTGGTGACGCGCGGCCTCGCCGAGCTCTCGCGGCTGGCCGTCGCGCTCGGCGGCCGGGCGGAGACGGCGGCCGGCCTTTCCGGCCTCGGCGACCTGCTGCTGACCGCGACCGGCCCCAGCAGCCGCAATACCGCCCTGGGCATGGAACTGGGCCGCGGTCATAGCCTGGCCGAGGCCCTGACCGGCAAGGTCAGCGTGGCCGAGGGTGCCGCCACGGCACCCGCCCTGGTCGCCCGCGCCGCCGCGGCCGGGGTGGAGATGCCGATCTGCGCCGCCGTCGCCGACCTGCTGGCCGGCGGGCTGACGGTGCCGGAGGCGATGGGCCGGCTGCTGGCGCGGCCGCGACGAGACGAGTAACAAATTTTATGTTATGAATTAAATATGATCGATTCCCTGCAGCCTCTCCTCATTGCCGTCTCATCACGAGCTTTATTTTCTCTTGAAGATGAGAATAATGTATTCGATGCAAAAGATGACGCTCCTTATATGGAGCTGCAGCTGGGAAAATTAGATAAAGCGGCTGAGCCTGGCGTGGCGTTTCGACTCGTACAAAAGCTGCTTCAACTTAATGGCCAATCAGAGCGGCGTGTTGAAGTTGTTTTGCTGTCCAGGAATGATCCTGTCAGCGGGCTTAGAATTTTCAATTCATGCAAGGCGCATGGACTTAATATTGAGAGAGGTATTTTTACGCGCGGGCGATCACCATTTGGCTATGCTCGAGCGTTCGGGGCCAAACTATTTTTGTCTGCAAACCAAAGTGACGTACGAGATGCTTTGGCTTGTGGCATTCCTTCAGCACAAGTGGCACCGCGAGCGATGCACGATAATAATTCAAATCCAAATGAAATTCGGATCGCGTTCGACGGTGATGGAGTATTATTTAGCGATGAAGCTGAAGCTATATTTAAGGCAAGTAAGCTTGAGGGATTTTATGCGCATGAAAGTGCAAAAGCATTTGAGCCTCTACCAGCTGGCCCGTTACGTCCACTGCTAGAAGCAATGCACCAACTTAAGGAGATGCAGTCAAAACATACGCCAATCCGCATCAGGCTTGGCTTGTTCACTGCAAGGTCGGCTCCAGCGCATGAGCGTGCCATACGCACATTAATGGCATGGAAAATTCGGCTCGATGAGGTCGCCTTTCTTGGGTCGGCGACAAAGGCGCCCTTTCTTGAAGATTTCGGTCCGGATATTTTCTTTGACGATAGCGTCAGGCATATCGACCCGGCAGCGTCCCTAATGGCAGCGGGACATGTCCCTTACGGTGTAAATAATCCTCTTCCCATCAGCGATTAGACGAAACCCCCACCTGCCGGCATTGCCGCAGCAGCAGGCAGGTCGAGCACCGCGGCCGCTCCCCGGTGCAGATGAACTTGCCGAAGGGCACCAGCCTTTCGTTGATCTCGATCCAGTAGCGCTCCGGCAGCACCGCCACCAGCGCCCGCATCGTCCGCTCCGGCGTATTGGCCGCGACATAGCCCCAGCGGTTGACGATGCGATGCACGTGGATGTCGACCGAGATCGCCGGCACCCCGAAGCCGACGCCGAGCGTCAGCGCCGCGATCTTCGGCCCGACGCCGCGCAGCGCCATCAGCCCCTCCGCCGTATCGGGCACCGCGCCGGCCGCGGCGATGCTGCGGGACAGCGCCAGGATGTCGCGCGCCTTGGGCTCGGGAAAGGTGGCGCCATGCAGCAGGTCGACCAAGGCCGGCTCCTCCAGCGCCGCCATCGCCGCCGGGGTGCGGGCCACGGCAAACAGCCGCAGGCAGACCGGCGTGGTGGTCTCGTCGCGGGTGCGGGCCGAGATCAGCGCGGCGACGAGCTGCTCGAAGGGCGTGCCGTGGCCGCGGTCGCGCAGCTCGAACATCGCCGCCTTGGGCAGCGGCGCGACGGCGTCATGCAGCAGGCCGAAGACCACGTCGATATCGAAGGGGTCCTTGGCGGGGAGATCCTCGGGAGGCTGGGGCATCCGGCCTGAACGCCCGGCGCCGCCGCCGGATCACCGCCCCAGCGCATCGGCGGTGACCGCCGCCAGCTCCTCCAGCCGATAGGGCTTGGGCAGCAGGGCGATCCCCGCCGCCTCGGCCTCCCGCTTGGCGGGGCCGGCATAGGCGGTGGTCAGCACCACCGGCAGCCCGGGATGGCGGCCGCGCAGCTCGCGCGCCAGCTCCACCCCGTTCATGCCGCCCGGCATCAGCACATCCGAGAAGACCAGGTCGATGGACCGCCCATTGGCCAGCGCTGCCAGCGCCGCCGCGGCACTCGCCGTCCGCGTCACCTGGAAGCCCAGCTCCGCCAGCATCTGGCCGACCACGGTGGCGACCTCGTCGTCATCCTCGACCAGCAGCACATGGCCCTGCGTCCCCGGCGGCCCCATCCCGCGCAACTCGCCGGTCGGCCGCGCCTCCGTCTGGGGCAGCCCGGCCGAGCGCGGCAGCAGCAGCTCGATCGTGGTGCCGCGGCCGACCGCGGTATCGATCCGCACCGTCCCGCCGGATTGCCGGGCGAAGCCATAGACCTGCGCCAGCCCCAGCCCGGATCCCTTGCCGATATCCTTGGTGGTGAAGAAGGGCTCGAAGACCCGCGAAACCACCTCGGGCGGCATCCCGGTCCCGGTATCGATCACCGCGAGGCGGACGAAATCGCCATGCAGCCCATCGGCATGCCAGCCCGGCAGGTTGGCGGCGCGGATCTCGATGGTGCCGCCATCCGGCATGGCATCCCGCGCATTCACGGCCAGATTCAGGATCACCAGCTCCAGCTCGCCGGGGTCCACCTCCACCGGCCAGAGCCCGGGCTCGAATTGCAGCGCGACATGCACGTCGCCGCTGAGGCTGCGGTCCAGCAGCTCCCGCATGCTGCCGATCTGCCGGCGCAGGTCCACCGCCTCCGCCCGCAGCGCCTGGCGGCGGGAGAAGGCGAGCAGCTGCCGCGTCAGCGCCGCGCCGCGCCCGGCCGCCTGGCGCATCCCCTCCATCAGCCGCCGCTGCCGCGCCGGATCCTTCTGCCGGCCGAGCATGTCGAGCCCGCCGGAGATCACCATCAGCAAGTTATTGAAATCATGCGCGACGCCGCCGGTGAGCTGGCCGATCGCCTCGATCCGTTGGGCATGGCGCAGCGATTCCTCGACCCGCTCCCGCTCGGCGATCTGCTCGCGCAGCTCGGTATTGGCCGCCCCCAGCTCCTGCGTCCGGGCCACCACCAGCTCCTCCAGCCGGCGGGCGGCATCCTCCCGCTCGGCCAGATGCGCCTGCACCTCGTATTGCCGCCGCCGGGCGCGGACCGCGGCCTGGATGGTGCTGGTCAGGGTGATGGCCTGCACCGGCCGCTCGAGCAGGGAGACATTGCGCAGCGAGGCCACCAGCGCGCCGCGCGCGGCAACCACCGTCGGCTGCTGCCGATGGCTGGTCAGCACCACGAAGGGCATGTCCGACCAGGGCGGCTGCCGGTCCACCCAGGCCAGCAAGGTCTCGATCGGCTGCAGGTGCAGGGCTTCCTCCGCGACGAAGGCGGCCTCGGCGCCCTGGTCGAGCCCGGCGATCAGCGCCGCGAGATCCTCGCAGACCAATGCATCCAGCCC
The DNA here is from genome assembly GCF_979252845.1 of Belnapia sp. AC561. Classification (NCBI taxonomy): domain Bacteria; kingdom Pseudomonadati; phylum Pseudomonadota; class Alphaproteobacteria; order Acetobacterales; family Roseomonadaceae; genus Belnapia; species Belnapia sp. AC561. The sequence goes on along the minus strand of NZ_CEEDBP010000024.1, from coordinate 46,164 downwards.
GGCCCGGCGCAGCAGCCCGACCGAGGCCGGACCGTCCCGCCCGGTCGGGGCGAGCACCAGCACCCGCGGGGCGCCGGGCTCAACCGGGGTCTGTGGCATCGTCGTCCAGCAGCATCCCGCGGGTCCCGGTATAGACCGGCGTGCCGCTCAGAACCCCGCTGAAGTGCCGCAACGGCTGGCCGACGGCGAGGCCGCGGCTGCCGAGCTGGAACTCGCGGATCGCCCGTTCATGCTGGCCGCTGCGCTTCTTCACGACCGAGAGGGCGCGGCGGACCAGGCCCTCGTGCTCGAAGTAGCGCAGCATCAGCACGGCATCGCTGAGGTAGCTGAGATCGACCGGCGTCTGCATCGGCCCGACCAGCCCATGCTGTGCCAGCACCAGCACCGTCAGCACGCCGAGCTGGTTCAAGGTGCTCAGCAGCTCATGCATCTGCAGCACCAGGAAGCGCTCGTCCGGCATGGCGCTGAGATAGCCGTTGAGGCTGTCGATGACGACGACCCGGACATCCTCGACCTCGACCGCGCGCCGCACCCGATGGGCGAATTCGCCGGGCGACAGCTCCGCCGGGTCCACCTGCTGGATGCTGACCAGCCCCGAATCCACCGCCCCGTGCAGAGGCAGGCCGAGCGAGGCGGTCCGCGACAGGATGGTGGCCCGCCCCTCGTCGAAGGCATAGACCGCGGCGCGTTCGCCCCGTGTCGCTGCCGCCATGACGAAGCTGAGCGCGATGGTGGACTTGCCGACGCCGGCGGCACCCAGCAGCAGCAGGCTGCTGCCGCGTTCCAGCCCGCCGCCCACCATCGTGTCCAGCTCCGCGCTGCCGCTGGAGACCATATCGGCGGGGAAGGCCTTGCGATGCTCGGCCGCGATCAGCCGGGGGAAGATCTCCAGCCCGCCGCGCCGGATGTTGAAGTCGTGGAAGCCGCCGCGGAAGGGCATCCCGCGCATCTTCACCACCCGCAGCCGCCGCCGCTCGCTGCCGTAATCCACCGCGACCTGTTCCAGCATCACCACGCCATGGGCGATGGAATGCAGCTGCAGGTCGTCGCTCTTCGAGGACATGTCGTCCAGCATCAGCACGGTGCAGCGCCGGCCGGTGAAGAAGTGCTTCAGCGCCAGGATCTGCCGGCGGTAGCGCAGCGAATTCTGTGCCAGCAGCCGCAGCTCCGACAGGCTGTCGAAGACGATGCGGGAGGGGTTGAGCGCGGCGACCCGGTCGAAGACCAGCTGCGTCGTCTCGTTCAGCTCCATCTCGGCGGGATGGAAGACCGTCAGCTCCCGGTTGGGGTCGAGGCTGGACTCCGGCGGCACCAGCTCGAAAACCTCGACGCCGTCGAGGCTCCAGCCATGCCGTGCCGCCACCAGCCGCAACTCGCGCTCGGTCTCGGAGAGGGAGATATAGAGCACGCCTTCGCCGAGGCGGACGCCGGCCAGCAGGAACTGCAGCGCCAGCGTGGTCTTGCCGGCACCCGGCCGGCCCTCGCAGAGATAGAGCCGGTCCCCGTCGAAGCCGCCGCCGAGGATATCGTCCAGCCCCTCGCTGCCGGTCGAGATGCGCGGCGGGTCATCCTCATCCGTCATCGGTTCATGCCGCGGAGAGTCATGCCACGGGGGCTCCTGCTGCGGGTCAGCCATTCCGTCTCCCTTGCGCCCGGCAGCCTGTCCCAGTTCGGATCATGCCGTAACCCCCCAGGTTGAGCACAACCATGAGGCGAGCGTGTGGCGGGCCTACAACTTTCCGCCATCGGCAGGGCCGGGCCTCGCCGCAGAACGTATTGGCCGCAGCCCGGGTTCCGGCCTAGCCGTCGAGCCCGGGCAGCCACTCCGCATCCGGCCCACCGCCACGGCGGCCGGTGGCCCGCTTCGCCGCCTCGGCGCGGCGGCGGATCAGCTCATCCAGCAGCCGGTCCATGGTCTGCCACATCGGCTCATCGCCCAGGCGTTCCGCCAGGACGAAGCGATGCGCCGCGAGCGTCACGTTGAGCGTGCCCCGGGTCGTCTCTGGCCGCGGGTTGCGCATCTGGAGCAGGACCTTCTCGACCTCCTCCGGCGGCACGCCGAGCTTGGCGGCGATGGCCACCGGCGCATGGCCCTGCCGGCGCAGGGTGCGGGCCTTGCGGGATTCCTGTTCGGTCAGGGCGATACTGGGCCGCAAGGCCTGGGTGATGCGCGACATCTCGCCCGAGCCGGTGCCCGGAGGCTTGCCCTTGAATGCCATCCCGCCTTCCCTGGAGCCCCGCCGCCCCTATTCCGCCGCCTGCTGCTGGTTCGCCCCCGGTGCCGCGGGGGGGGGCGCCCCGAGCCCCGTCACCGGCGCCGGCAGGGTACCCGGCCGCCGCACCCGCAACCGCCGCACCCGTCTGGGATCGGCCTCCAGCACCCGGAATTCAAGCCCCGAGGAATGGGAGACCAGCTCCCCCTTGGCAGGCACGCGCCCGGCCAGGGTGAAGACCAGCCCGCCCATGGTATCGATGTCGGAGGCGCGCTCCTCCTCGGTCAGCACCGGGCCCAGCATGGCCTCGAAGGCCTCGACCGGGGTGCGGGCGTCCAGCTCGATGCTGCCATCCGGCTTCTCCACCATATGCGGCGGCCCCGGCTCGTCGTGCTCGTCGGAGATGTCGCCGGTGATGGTCTCGACCAGGTCCTCGATCGTCACCAGCCCGTCGATCCCGCCGTATTCGTCGACCACCAGCGCCATGTGGATCCGCGCCTGCCGCATCTGCAGCAGCAGGTCGAGCACCGGCACGCTGGGCACCACGAACAGCGGCTTCCGCAAAATGGCCTTCATGTCGAAGGACGCATCGTTGCCGACACTGGCGAAGACGTCCTTGATGTGGACCATGCCGACGATCTCGTCGAGCTGCTTGCGGAAGACCGGGTAGCGGCTGTGGCCATCCCGCTGGATCAGCCGGATCGCCTGCTCCAGCGTATAGTCCTCCGGCATCGCCATGATATCGGCCCGCGGCAGCATGACGTCGCCCGCGGTCTTGTCGCGCAGCTTCAGCACGTTGCCGAGCAGCGCCCGTTCCTGCGCATCGAGGTCGGTGCCGCGCTGGCCGGGTTCCGCCACGCCCTGCGGCAGGTGCGGCTCCTCGATCAGCTCCTCCATCCGGTCGCGGACGCTCTCGGCCTCCCGCTTGCGGAGCAGGCTCTGCAGCCGCCACATCAGCCCGTCGCGGCCATTGCCATTGGCGGCGCTCATGCCGCGGCACTCCGGCCGCCGGCACTGCGCCAGGGGTTCGGCAGCCGCATCCGGTGCATGGCCCGGGCCTCGGCCTGCTCCATCCGCCGGGCCTCGCCGACCTGGATATGGTCGTGCCCGATCAGGTGCAGCGTGCCATGCGCCACCAGATGGGCGAAATGCGCCGCCGGCCGCTTGCCCGCGGCCAGCGCTTCCCGCCGCACCACGCCCAGCGCCAGGGCGATATCGCCGAGCTGGCCGGGCATGCCGGCGGGAAAGCTCAGCACATTGGTCGGCTTGTCCTTGCCGCGATGCTCGGCATTCAGCCGGCGCAGCGCGCGGTCATCGGTCAGCAGCACGGTGATGGCGCCCTCGGCACCAGCCTCCCGCAGCACCGCCGCGGCGGCCCGCCGGGCCAAAACCTCGGCCCGCGGCAACAGGCGCCGCCAGGCGGGGTCGGCGATCACCACATCGACCGCCACCGAAGCGGCGGTCATGTCCTCGTCCCACATCCCGAAAGCCGGATGGAGGGGGTCCTCCGCATCCAGGCCTTCGGGACGACTACTTTCCGGTTCCATCGCGTTCCTTCTTGGGCCCCCGGCCAGCCTGCTCCGCAGCCTGTCCATCCGCCCGCCCGTAAGCCGCAACGATCCGCGCCACCAAGGGGTGCCGCACCACGTCGCGTTCGTCGAAGCCGGCCACGCCGATGCCCGGCACCCCATCCAGGATGCGGAGCGCCTCGCTCAGCCCGCTTTTCTGCCCCGCCGGCAAATCGACCTGGGTCGGGTCGCCGGTGATCACCATCCGTGTCCCTTCCCCCATGCGGGTCAAGAACATCTTAATCTGTGCCGGCGTCGTGTTCTGCGCCTCGTCCAATATCGCATAGCAATGGGCGAGGGTCCGGCCCCGCATGAAGGCCAGCGGGGCGATCTCGATCTCCCCCGAGGTGATCCGCCGCGCGACCTGTTCCGCCGGCAGCATGTCGTGCAGCGCGTCATACAGGGGGCGAAGATAGGGGTCCACCTTCTCCTTCAGGTCGCCGGGCAGGAAGCCCAGGCGCTCCCCGGCCTCAACCGCCGGGCGGGACAGCACAATGCGGTCCACCCGACCGGCCTGCAGCAGGGCGACGCCCTGAGCGACCGCCAGATAGGTCTTGCCGGTGCCGGCCGGGCCGATGCCGAAGACCATTTCCTGCCGCGACAGCAGATCGATATAGGCGGCCTGTGCCGGCGTCCGCGGGGCGATCGCCGCCTTGCGGGTACGGATCTCCGGCCGGTCCTGCAGCGGCAGGCGCGGATCGTTCTCGGCGCCGCCTTCGGCCATGCGCAATGCTGCCTCCACTTCGGCCGTGCCCACCGGCTGGCCCTTTTCCAGCCGCCGCCACAAGGACCGCAACGCCGCTTCCGCCACTTCGGTCTGCTCGGACGTGCCGCCGATGGTCAATCGGTTGCCGCGCGACCCGAGCCTTATCCCCAATCGCTGCTCGATCCGCGCCAGATGACGGTCGTGTTCCCCGTACAGCAGGGGAAGCAAGGCGTTGTCGTCGAATTGCAGCGTCACGGTGCGCTGGTCCGGCGAGGTTGGGGGAGGGGAAGCCGGCCGTGCGGCGCGGCCTTCCCCGGCGCGGAAGACGATGGGGGCGTTGTTCAAGCGGGCGCGGGCTCCTCTGCTCGAAGGCTTGTTTTTGGCTGGCTCGGGTCATGCCCCGCCCCGGCGACCCCGGCCTGGGTCACCAGCGTGCCGGAGAGGGAATTGGTATGCGCCGCCAGGATGCGCACCGGCGCCACATGGCCGATAAGCGACGAATCGCCCAGCAGATGCACCGGCTGCAGCCAGGGCGACCGGCCCATCATCTGGCCCGGATGCCGCCCCGGCCCGGTGAACAGCACCGGGAAGGTCAGCCCGACGCGGGACGCATTGAAGGCATCCTGCTGGTCGCGCAGCAGGGCCTGCAAAGCCTGCAGCCGGCCATCCTTCTCGGCTTCCGCCACCGGCAGCGGCGCCGCCGCGGCCGGGGTGCCCGGGCGGGACGAGTACTTGAAGCTATAGGCCATGGCGAAACCGGTCTGCTCGATCAGCGCCATGGTCGCGGCGAAATCGGCCTCGGTCTCGCCGGGATGCCCGACGATGAAATCGGACGACAGCGCAAGATCAGGCTGCGCCCGCCGCAGCCGGTCCACCACCCGGCGGAACTCGGCGGCGGTATGGCCGCGGTTCATCGCCGCCAGCACCCGGTCGGAGCCCGACTGCACCGGCAGGTGCAGGTAGGGCATCAGCGCCGCCAGCTCGCCATGCGCGGAGATGAGATCGTCGTCCATGTCGCGCGGATGGCTGGTGGTATAGCGCAGCCGCAGCAGGCCGGGCGTCTCCGCCAATTCGCGCAGCAGCCGCGCCAGCCCCCAGGTCGCGCCACCCGGGCCTTCGCCGTGATAGGCATTCACGTTCTGCCCAAGCAGCGTGATCTCCCGCGCCCCGGCGGCCACCAACCGCTTCGCCTCGGCCAGCACCGCCGCCACCGGGCGCGAATACTCGGCACCGCGGGTATAGGGGACCACGCAGAAGGAGCAGAACTTGTCGCAGCCCTCCTGCACCGTCAGGAAGGCGGTCACGCCCTGGCTCGCGGCCGGCACCGGCAGGTGGTCGAATTTCTGCTCGACGGGGAATTCGGTCTCGATCACCGCCCCCGCCGCCCGGCTGGCCCGCGCCACCATCTCCGGCAGCCGGTGATAGGTCTGCGGCCCGAGCACGATATCCACCCAGGGGGCACGCGCGGCGATCTCGGCGCCCTCGGCCTGGGCGACGCAGCCGGCGACCGCCAGCACCAGGCCCTGGCCCGCCGCCTCGCGGTCGCGCTTGACCAGCCGCAGCCGGCCGAGCTCGGAGAACAGCTTGTCCGCCGCCTTCTCCCGGATGTGGCAGGTATTGAGGATGACCATGTCGGCCGTCTCGGCGCTCTCGGCCGGGGCATAGCCGAGGGGGGCCAGCACATCCGCCATGCGGGTGCTGTCGTAGACATTCATCTGGCAGCCCCAGGTGCGGATGAACAGGCGCTTGCGCCCCGGGCCACCCGCAGAACCGGCGCCCTCCGAAGACTCCATCATGCCCGCAACCCGCTCCACTTCCCTGGCCGCACCTCCGACGCCGCGGCGTCGGCCCCGCTTGCGCAGATGCGCAGGCGATGCCTCCGGGTCAAGCGGCGAAGGGGCCCGGGATCACCCGGGGCGGGAGAAGGATTCGCATGATGCCATCAGGCTCGGCCAGCCGGACCGGCCGGGTCAAGCGACGGTTTCGTCACCGGCCATGGATATCGTTTGGACAGGCCGGCGTGGCAGGGTCGCCAGCGGCTCCGCCGGGCGATTCTGCCGCAGCCGGTCCGCCCCGGCCGAGACCGTCGCCCAGGTGGCCAGGGCCATCGCCTTGCGGTCCGGCATCGCCGCCGGGTCGAAGGGATCGTGCAGCAGGACCGTTGCGCGGGCCCCGCTGCGCCGCGCCAGCCGCCAGACATGGCTGCCGATCTCCATGTCGCCGTACCAGGCGAACAGCGGCCGGTCGCGGCGGCAGGCCGGCAGCCCGCCCAGCCGGTCGTACACGATGGATACCGGCTGCACCTGCCGCGCCGCCCCGGCCGTCGCCAGGAAGGAGCTGCGGAAGGGCAGGGTGCGGGCGCCGTCGTTGCTGGTGCCCTCAGGAAAGAGGATAAGGCTGTCCCCCGCCGCCAGCCGCGCCTTCATGCCATCCGCCTCGGAGCCGGTGCGGCCCCGGCTGCGGCTGACGAAGACCGTCCGGCCCAGCCGCGCCACGGTGCGGATCAGCGGCCAGGTGCCGACCTCCGCCTTGGAGACGAAGCAGGCCTCGAGCACCCCGCCCAGCACCAGCACGTCGAGCCAGGAGGAATGGTTCGAGAGGAACAGCGTCGGCCGCTCGGTCGCCGGGGTGCCGACCACATGCACCCGCAGGCCGAGCAGCCGGCAGAGCACGCTGTGATAGACCCGGGCGAAGACCACCTTCGGCCGCCCCGGCAGCAGCAGCAGCGCCGCCTGGACCGGGATGGCGACCAGCGTCCAGAGCAGCAGCATCGTGATCCGCCGCACCGCCCGGAACCGCCCCCCCAGCGGCCGCTCCTCGAAGACATCGAACAGCCGCCCGCCCGGCAACCCATGCTTGAAGCGCAGCGGCTTGCGTCGCCGCAGCCGGCGGGGGCGGAGGGCGTCGATCGGGGCGCGTGCGACTGCTTCCATGGGGATCAGCGGATAGCCCGCGTTCCGTGACGCCGCAATGTCGGCTTCGGGACGGGAGCGTGATTGTTGCCCGCCGCCCACCGCATTTGGGGAAGCCCCTAGCCGGGCTGGTCCAGCGCCCGCAGCACGATCCCTTCCGTCAGCACCTGCGGCAGCACCGCCGGCGCGCCGCCCCCGGCCGGATAGACCAGGTACAGCGGCACGCCCTCCCGCCCATGCTCGCGCAGCAGGGCGCCGATGGTCGCATCGCCCCGGGTCCAGTCGCCCTTGAGATAGGCCAGGTTCCGCGCGGCGAAGGCGGCCTGCACCGGCGCGGTCCGCAGCACCAGCTGCTCGTTCACCTTGCAGGTGATGCACCAGGCGGCGGTCAGGTTGACGAAGACCGGCCGACCCTCGGCCTGCAGCGCGGTGACGCGGCCGGACGACCAGGCCTCGGCATCGCCGCTGGCGGGGCTGGCAGGCGCCGGGCCCAGCGCCGGCAGCAGCGCCAGGGCGGCGAGGCCCGCGACCCCGGCCAGCGCCCGCCCGGCCCAGCGGCCGCCGCCGGCGCTGCGCTGCGCGAGGCCCCAGGCCCAGCCGGCGAAGCCGATCAGCACGGCGCCGCCCAGCACCAGCAGCAGCCCATCCGGCCCGGCCTGCTGGGTCAGCACCCAGGCCAGCCAAGCGGCGGCGGCATACATCGGGAAGGCGAGGCCCTGGCGCAGCGCCTCCATCCAGGCCCCCGGCCGCGGCAGCCGCCCCGCCAGCCCCGGGACCAAGGCCAGCAGCCCATAGGGCGCCGCCAGCCCCAGGCCGAGCGCCAGGAAGATCGCCAGGGTCGCCGGCGGCGGCAAAGCGAGGGCGGTGCCCACCGCCGCCGCCATGAAGGGCGCGGTGCAGGGCGTCGCCACCAGCACCGCCAGCGCCCCGGTGAAGAAGCTGCCGGCATGGCCGCCGCGCGCGACGAGGCTCCCACCCGCCCCGGCCAGCCGGCCGCCGAGCGCATAGACGCCGGAGAGGTTGAGCCCGACCGCCAGCATCAGCCAGGCCAGCGCCGCGACGAAGGCGGGCGCGGTGAATTGGAAGCCCCAGCCCGCCGCCACCCCGGCCTGCCGCAGCCCGATCAGCACCCCGGCCAGCGCCAGGAAGCTCAGCAGCACGCCGCCGGTATAGCTCGCGGCATGCGCCCGCACCGTCGCATGCGCCGCACCGGACAGCTTTGCCAGCGCCATGGCCTTCATCGCCAGGATCGGGAAGACGCAGGGCATCAGGTTCAGCAGCAGCCCGCCGAGGAAGGCCGAAGCCAGCGCCTGCCACAGCGGCAGGCCTTCGACCGTCGCCGTCTCCGGCATCCCGCCGACCGGGGCGGCCACGGCATAGGCGCTCCGCACCCCGGCGGCATCCACCAGGGTGACGACGCCGCCGAGCGTCGCCGGCAGCGCCGCGCCTTCCGGCCGCGCCAGCCCCAGCGTCATCGCGCCCTCGCTCAGCCGCAACGGCTGTGCCGCGGCATTGTCGAGCAGGCCGCCCTCATCCGGGAAGAAGCTCGCCTCCCGCAGGCTGGCCGGGGACAGGCCCTCGCCGGTCAGCGTCAGGCTGCCGCGGCCCCCCGCCAGCGCCGCCCGCGCGGCCCAGGGGGAGGGGCGGGGGATCGCCGCCTCCGCCGTGGTAAACAGCGGCGCCAGCGCCGGGTCGAGCCGGCTGGCCGGCGCCATCGGCAGCTCGAGCCGGAAGCGCCCCTCCTCCGGGATGCAGAGCTCGGCGCAGACCAGCCAGCTCGCCTCGGCCTCGATCGCCAGGCTGCCGCCCGTGGCCGGCGCGGTGACGCGGACCGGCAGCAGCACCTCGCCCTCGTAGCCGAAGCTGACCAGCGGGCCGGTCGCGATGCGCTGCGGCGCCGGCCATTCGATGGCACCGGCGGAACCGCCCGCCGGCAAGGTCAGCGACAGTTCGGGCGGTGCCCCCGCATCGCCCGGATTGCGCCAATAGGTATGCCAGCCCGGCGCCAGCCGCAGCCGCAGGCCGAGCCGGAATTCCTCCCCCGGCGCCACCACCAGCCGATCCGCCACCAGGGTGGCGGTCGCCCGGGGCGAACGGATGGCGGGACTCTCCGCCGCCTCGGCGACCGGGACGCCGAGCAGGGCAAGAAGCAACAGAAGGGCGCGCATGCGGCGGATAGAACGGGACGCGGCGCCCCTTCCGCAAGGCCCTATCGCGGCCTGGCCGTCAGGCCTGGACCGCGACCTGCTGGCGGCCGAGCCGGCGCAGGTCGCGCAGCGCCCCGCGCAGCAGCGTCATCTCGCCCTCCGGCAGCAGCCCCTCGTCATCCGCCTCGGCCCGGCGCAGCAGGGCCGCGAGCTTCAGCGCCACCTCGCCGAGATGGCTGGACTGGGTCGTCCCCAGGGCGTCCAGCACCGCCAGCTCGGCATCCACCAACTCCTCCATCTTCGCCTCGTCGACGCTGGCGCTGCGCTCCAGCCGCTGCAGCCGGGCAGCCAGGCTCGCCACATCGGCGCGCTTGGCCGTCTGGCCCGGACCATGGGCACGGCCCGGCGGTGCCTGTTCGGCAGCGGGGCGGCGGATCGGGAAGGGGATGACGCAGGACATGAGGGATTCCGTTACGGACAGAGGGCCAGCCGGGGGGATTAGGCCGTTCGGTGGTGGGCGTTAGCCGCCGGCACCGTTCTGCACCGGCAGCACATAGGCCGTCGGGCAGCGGGTGATGGCGCCGCCATTCTCGTGGAAGGCCCGCAGCATGCGATCCAGGTCGGCCGCATCCGGCGGCCCGGCGTCGCGGCAGCGGCGCTTATGGGCAAGCATCGCCCCAAGCGACCGGCGCCGCAGCTCGGCGGCATCGGCGGTGGCGGTGGGAAGGCGGCGGAGTTTGGGCTGCATGGCCGGTCCTCACGTTTGCGCTATGAGGATAAAGTATACGTTCACATTGCTGCGATCAAGGGAAACCTGCATGATTCCTGCAACCGGACGCTGAATCTCTGGAAGCCTCGCCGAGGGCCGCGATCCCACCGGCAAACCCTTGTCCGGCCCGCGGCTTTGCGCCCCGCGCCGGGCCGGACTATGCCGCCCCATGCCCCCCGTCCCAGGCTTCGCCGCCACCCTCGGCCCGCTCGCGGACCTCCCCGTCGCCGAGGCGCTGCCGGCCCTCACCGCCGCGCTCCGCGCCGGCCCCAATGCCGTGCTCATCGCCCCGCCCGGCGCCGGCAAGACCACCCTGGTGCCGCTGGTGCTGATGGCCGAGCCCTGGGCCGCCGGGCAGAAGCTCCTGGTGCTGGAGCCCCGCCGCGTCGCCGCCCGCGCCGCCGCCCGCCGCATGGCCGATATCCTGGGCGAGAGCGCCCCCGGCCAGACCATCGGCCTCGCCACGCGGCTCGACCGCGCCATCTCCGCCGCGACGCGGGTCGAGGTGGTGACCGAAGGCCTGCTGGTCCGCCGCCTGCAATCCGACCCCGGCCTCGAGGGCGTCTGCGCCGTCCTCTTCGACGAGGCGCATGAGCGCAACCTCGACACCGACCTCGCCCTGGCCCTCTGCCTCGATCTCCAGGCGCTGCGGCCGGAGCTGCGGCTGCTGGCCATGTCCGCCACGCTGGACGGCGGCGCCTTCGCCGGGCTGCTGGGGCCGGAGACGCCGGTGGTCAGCAGCCTCGGCCGCGCCTGGCCCGTCGCCCAGGAATACCGCCCGCGCGACCTGGCCGATGCCCGCGACCTGCCCGAGGCCATGGCCGGCGCCATCCGCGTTGCGCTGAAGGCGCACCAGGGCGACGTGCTCGCCTTCCTCCCCGGCTGGGGCGAGATCCGCCGCACCGCCGAACGCCTCACCGGCCTCGACGCCGACATCCTGCCGCTGCATGGCGAGATGCCGCCCGCCGAGCAGGACCGCGCGCTGAACCCCAACCTTGGCCCGAACCCCCGCCGCAAGGTGGTCCTCGCCACCTCCATCGCCGAGACCTCGCTGACCGTCCCTGGCGTCCGCATCGTGGTGGACGGCGGCTTCCGCCGCACCCCGCGCCTCGACCCCGCCACCGGCCTCGCCCGCCTCGTCACCGTCCGCATCAGCAAGGCCGCCGCCGAGCAGCGCGCCGGCCGCGCCGGCCGCACCGCCCCCGGCGTCGCCATCCGGCTCTGGTCGGAGGCGCTGCACCGCGGCCTCGCCCCGCAGGACCGCCCGGCCATCCTGGAGGAGGAGCTTTCGGGGCTCGCGCTCGACCTCGCCGCCTGGGGCACCGCGCCCGGCGACCTCGCCTGGCTCGACCCGCCGCCGGCCGGGGCGCTCGCCGCCGCCCGCGCCCTGCTGACCGACCTCGACGCGCTGGATGCCGCCGGCGCCGTCACCCCGACCGGCCGCCGCATGGCCCGGCTCGGCACCCATCCCCGGCTGGCCCGGATGCTGGCCGCCGCCGAGACCGAGGGGGAGAAGGCGCTGGCCGCCGACCTCGCCGCCCTGCTGGAGGAACGCGACCCGATCCGCGGGAAGGAGGCACCGAGCGACATCACCCTCCGCCTCGACCTGCTGCACGGCGGCGACCATCCGAATGCCGACCGCCCGGCCATCCAGCGCATCCGCCGTGCCGTTGCGCTGCACCGCCGCCGCCTCGGCGTGCATGGCGCGACCATGCCCGACGGCGACCCCGGCGCGCTGCTCGCCGCCGGCTTCCCCGACCGCATCGCCGCCATGCGCGGCGTCATGGCCGGCGCCTTCCGGCTCGCGTCGGGGCAGGGCGCGCGGCTGGCCAGCACCGACCCCCTGGCCAAGGCACCGCTGCTCGCCGTCGCCGACCTCGAGCTCCAGGGCACCGAGGCGCGCATCCGCATGGCCGCGCCGCTCGACCGCGCCGTGCTGGAGGCCCGCTTCCCCGCCCGCTTCATCCGCGACGAGGGCGCTGCCTTCGATGCCCGCACCGGGGCGGTCCTCGCCCGCCGCCGCCTCCGCTTCGGCCCGCTGGTGCTGGAGGAGCAGCCGCTGCCCAACCCCGACCCCGGCGTGGTCGCCGCGGCGCTGGCCGCGGCCGTCGCGGACCGCGGGTTGCGCGACCTGCCCTGGACCCCGGCGGCCCGGCAGCTCCAGGCCCGGCTGGGCTGGATGCGCCGCGTCGAAGGCGAGGACTGGCCCGATGCGAGCGACACCGCGCTGGCCGCCACGGTGCAGGACTGGCTCGCCCCGCATCTGCACGGCCGCTCCCGCCTCACCGAGCTCGCCGGGCTGAACCTGCCGGACCTGCTGCTCGCCGGCCTGCCCTGGGCGCGGCGGCAGCGGCTGGACGCGGCGCTGCCCGCCCGGCTGGAGCTGCCCGCCGGCCGCAGCGCCGCCATCGACTATACCGGCGATACGCCGACCCTCGAGTCGCGGCCGCAATACCTCTTCGGCCTCACCCGCCTGCCGCCGCTGGCCGAGGGCCGGGTGCCATTGCAGGTCGCGCTGCTCTCCCCGGCCGGGCGGCCGATCGCCGTCACCGGCGACCTCGCCGGCTTCTGGCAGGGCGGCTGGGTGGAGGTGCGGAAGGAGATGCGCGGCCGCTACCCCCGGCACAATTGGCCGGAGGACCCGGCCACCGCGCCGCCCGATCCGCCCCGCCCGCCGCGTGGGGGCTGATCCGCGGCCCAATGGGCCGGGGGAGATGGCCGGGGGAAGATGGCCGGGGGGAGATGGCTAGGGGAGGTTGAAGGATCGCATCCATCTGCCCAGACTTTGATGAGGCCCACCGCCGGCTTGGGCCCTAGGACTGAACCGGCCCATGCTCCGCGCCACCACCAGCAGCGCCCCCCGATGCCAAGGATCGTCCCCGCCATGTCCGCCCAGCTCTCGCGCCGCCACCTGGGCCTGCTCGGCACCGCCTTGCTCGCCGGCTGCGCCGGCCCCACCACCCGCGCCGCTGCCCAGCGCGGCCTGCTGCCGGATTTCGCCGACCTGGCGGAGCGGGTGCTGCCCGCCGTGGTGAACATCGCCGTCACCAGCGAGGCCGCGGCGCAACTGCCGCCCGAGGTGCGCGGCACCCCGCTGGAGCGCTACTTCCGCGACCGGCTGCGCAACCGCCGCCAGGAGGTCACCGGCGCCGGCTCCGGCTTCGTCATCGACCCGGCCGGCTTCATCGTTACCAACAACCACGTCGTCGGCAGCGCCACCCGCGTGGTGGTCGCCCTGCAGGACGGCACGGAGCTGACCGCCCGGGTGGTCGGCACGGATGAGCTGACCGACCTGGCGCTGCTGAAGGTGGATCCCCGCGGGGCCCTGGTCTCGGTCGCCTTCGGCGTCTCCTCCGCCGCGCGGGTCGGCTCCTGGGTGCTGGCGGCGGGCAATCCCTTCGGCCTCGGCGGCACCGTCACCTCCGGCATCGTCTCCGCCCGCGGGCGGGAGATCGGTGCCGGGCCCTTCGACGACTTCATCCAGACCGATGCCGCCATCAACCCGGGCAATTCCGGCGGGCCGCTGTTCAATGCGGCCGGCGAGGTCATCGGCATCAATACCGCGATCTACTCGCCCTCCGGTGCCTCCGCCGGCATCGGCTTCGCCACTCCCTCCGACCTCGCCCGCCCGGTGGTCGAGCAGCTCAGGCGGGATGGCCGGGTCGAGCGCGGCTGGCTCGGCGTCTCGGTGCAGGACCTGGTGCCGGAGGATGGCCGCACCACCCGCCGCGGCGTGCTGGTCGCGGCGGTGGAGCGCACCAGCCCCGCCGGCCGGGCCGGGCTGCGCCAGGGCGACGTGGTCGTCGCCATCAACGGCGACCGGATCGAGACCTCCCGCGCCCTGGTCCGCACCGTGGCGGCGATCCCGCCCGGCCAGACCCTGCGGCTGACCGTGCTGCGGGAGGGGCGGGAGCGGGAGATGCCGGTGCAGGTCGGCCGCCGCCCCGGCCAAAGCTGACCAGGCCAGAGCTGACCGAGCCAGAGTGACCGAGTTTCGCTGCATGGTGGCTTTGCAATCAACCGCCGGCTTTCGGGCGTTTCCGCCCCGCCGGGAAAAGCTTTAAAGAAACGTCCGGACAAGGATCAGGACATCATGCGGATTCTGCTGGTCGAGGACGACGCCGAGGTCGCCCGCTTCGTCAAGAAGGGGTTGCAGGAGGCCGGCCATACGGTGGAACACGCCACCAACGGCCGCGACGGCCTGTTCCTCGCCGCCTCCGAGCAATTCGACATGCTGGTGCTGGACCGCATGCTGCCCGGCGGCGTCGACGGCGTCCGGCTGGTGGAGACGCTGCGCAGCCAGGGCAACCGCACCCCGGTGCTCTTCCTTTCGGCGCTGTCGGCGGTGGATGAGCGGGTGAAGGGCCTGAAGGCCGGCGGCGACGACTACCTGTCCAAGCCCTTCGCCTTCGCCGAGCTGCTGGCCCGGGTCGAGGCCCTCGGCCGCCGTCCCTCGGTCGATGCCCCCGCCACCAAGCTCCGCGTCGCCGATCTCGAGCTCGACCTGCTGTCGCGCACCGTCACCCGGGCGGCCAAGCGCATCGATGTGCAGCCCCGCGAATTCCGCCTGCTGGAGCATCTGATGCGTCATGCCGGCCAGGTGGTGACCCGCACCATGCTGCTGGAGAAGGTCTGGGACTACCACTTCGACCCCCAGACCAACGTCATCGACGTCCATGTCTCCCGCCTGCGGCAGAAGCTGGACAAGGGCTTCGACAAGCCGCTGATCCATACCGTCCGCAATGCCGGCTACATGATCCGGGCGGAGCCCTGAGCCTTACGATGCGGCGGCGGGCCTCGATGGGGACCGTCCCCCGTTCCGCCGCCGCGGCGGGCCGATCGCCCAACCTGGCGCTCGGCCCGCCGCGGCTGCTGAAAAGCGCCGGCTTCCGCTTCGCCCTGCTCTTCGCCGCCATGTTCGCCTCCGCCGCCATCGCCCTGGTGGCGGTGCTCTGGTGGGCCACGGCGGGGGCGCTGGACCGGCAGACCGATGCCGCGGTGCGCGCCGATGCCATCGCCCTGGCCGAACGCTGGCGCGAGGCCGGCGCCACCGGCCTGGCCGAGGCGATCGAGGAGCGCCTCGCCGTCGATGTCGAGAACGAGGCCATCTACCTGCTGATGGAGGCCGAGGGCGGCCGCCGCCTGGCCGGCAACCTGGACCGCTGGCCGGCCGGCCTGCCCGCGGAAGGCGCCTGGTTCCGCACCCGGGTGCTGCATGACGGCCTCGCCGCCGAGGCCCGCATGCACCGGCTCGACCTGCCGGGCCTGCAGCTGCTGGTCGGGCGCGACGAATCCGAGCGCGAGCAGCTCCGGCGGCTGCTGACCGAGGGCGTCTTCTGGGCCTCCGGCGCGGTGGTGCTCTTCGCCCTGCTCGGCGCCTGGCTGCTGCGGCATGCCCTGCAGGCGCGGATGCGGCCGGTCTTCGCCACCACCGCCGCCATCGCCGGCGGCAATCTCGGCTCCCGCGTCGCCCTTTCCGGCCGGGGCGACGAATTCGACCGGCTGGCGCAGACCCTGAACACCATGCTGGAACGCATCGGCACCTTGATGGAGGGCGTGCGCGGCGTCTCCGACGCCATCGCCCACGACCTCCGCACCCCCATCGCCCGGGCCCGAGCCAAGCTGGAGGACGCGCTCTCCGATGCCCCGGACGAGCCCGCCCTGCGGGCCACGGTCGAGCAGGGCATCGCCGACCTCGATGCCATCAGCCGCATCTTCCAGGCCCTGCTCCGCATCGCCGAGGCCGAGGCCGGCGCCCGCCGCGCCGCCTTCGCCCCGCTCGACCTCAGCCTGGTCCTGGCCGATGCGGCCGAGATCTACGAGGTCGCGGCCGAGGCCCGCGGCCAGCGGCTGGTGACCAGCCTGCCGGAGCGGCTCGACCTGGTGGGCGACCGCGACCTGCTGCTCCAGGCCGTCGCCAACCTGCTGGACAACGCCATCAAATTCACCCCCGCCGGCGGCACGGTGCAGCTCTGCGCCGCCCGCGTCGCCAAGGGGGTGGAGGTGGCGGTCGCCGACGACGGGCCGGGGCTTTCCCCGGATGACCGCAGCCATGCCGGCGAACGCTTCTTCCGCGCCGACAAGGCCCGCGCCACCCCGGGCTCCGGCCTCGGCCTCTCGCTGGTGCAGGCGGTGGCGCATCTGCATGCCGGCGAGGTCCGGCTGGAGGATGCGGTGCCCGGCCGTCAGCCCCCCGGATTGCGCGTCGTCCTGCTGTTGCCCGAACCTTGATCGGCACCCGGGGATGCACGGCTGCAAGCCCATGACCGAAGCGTCATCCGCCGCCCACCGCGGCATCAGCCGCCTCGCGCCATCATGGCGCTCCATGCAAAGCCTCCTCACGCCCCCGGCGCTGCTGCTGATCCTGGCGGTCTCCGCCACGGCGGAACCGGGGCCGCGCGTCACCACCGATACCGCGGAATACTGCGGCAGCCTGGCCGCCCGGCTGGCCGCCATGCCGGCGGCTTCGCATGAGCCCTCCCGCTCCCTCGCGGCGGAAGGCGTGCGGCTCTGCGGCAATGGCCATGTCCGCACCGGCATCGCCAAGCTGCGCCGCGCCGTGCGTGCCGCCCAGGCGACGCCCTAATGCGCCGGGGTTGACGGTCCAGGCTCAACATTTCGCCATGCGCGTGTAATCTGCCGCCACAGGGTGGGGGCAGGCGCATGGAGGGCTTCGATGGGACCGACGGCGCCTTGCGCCGCGACCTCCGCCGCTTCCTGCGCGGGGAGGCCGCACGCGGCGGCTGGGACCGCTTCGCTGGCAGCTTCGCCCATGCCGATCCAGGCTTCTCCGCCCGCCTCGGCGCCCGCGGCTATATCGGCGTGGACTGGCCCCCCGCGTTCGGCGGCCTCGGCGGCACCCGGCTGGACCGCCTGGTGATCGCGGAGGAGCTGCTGGCCCAGGGCGCGCCGCTCCGGGCGCATTGGGCGGCGGAACGGCTGCTCGGGCCCCTGCTGCTGCAGTTCGGCACCCCGGCGCAGCAGCGCGAATTGCTGCCGCGCATCGCCGCCGGCCGGCTCGGCCTCTGCCTCGGCGTGGAGGAAGCGGCGGTCTCGCCCGACCCGCTGGCGATGCATTGCCGGGCCATGCCGGTCGCCGGCGGCTGGCGCATCACCGGCCGGAAATTCCCCGTGGCCGATGCCAGGGAGGCCCAGCGCCTGCTGCTGCTGGCCCGCACCCAGGACCAGCCGGACCCCGCCGACCGGCAGCGCGGCTTCGGCCTGTTCCTGCTGGATCTCGCCCTGCCCGGGGTCACGGTGCGGCCCCTGGCGGCGGAGGACTCCGGCCTTTCGCTGCCGGCCGAGGTGGCGCTCGATGCCGTCTTCCTCGCCGGCGACCGGCTGATCGGCGCGGCCGATTCCGGCCTGCCCGCCCTGCTGGCCGTCGCCGCCGCGCTTCGCGGCGGGCCGGAGGGCTGGATGCGCGACTGGCTGCTGCTCGCCTGCCTTGCCGCCACTCCCACCGAGGCCACCGGCCGGCTGGTGGCGGAAGCCTTCGCGCTGCATTGCCTGGCCCAGGACCAGGCCGCACGGGACGTGCCGGCGGCCGAGGCCGCCTGGCTCGCCCGGCTCGGCGCGGCCCAGGCGGAGGCGGTGCTGGACGCCGCCCAGCGGCTGCCGCCCGATGCCGCCATGCTCCAGGCCCTGCGCGCCGCCGAGGCCGCGGCCGCCTGGAATCCGCAGGACCCGCTGCAGCTGGACCGCCGCCGGAGCTTCCGTTGAACGCCGCCGAGGCCGCCCTGGTCCGCCGTACCGACCGCCTGCTCGCTGCCGCCGTCACGCCGGACCTGCTGGCCGCCATGGCCGAGGGCGGCTTCCCCGGCCCGCTCTGGGCCAGCCTGGAAGGCGCCGGGGTGCTGCGCGCCGGCCTGCCGGCCGAGGCGGGGGGGCTGTCGCTCGGCCTGGCGCCGCTGCTGGCGCTGACCCGGATCTGCGCCGGCCATGCCGCGCCGCTGCCGGTGGCGGAAACCTTGCTCGGCCAATATGCCCTGGCCCTGGCCGGCATGGCCCCGCCGCTCGGCCCGCTGAGCCTCGGCCCCGCCACCGCCGAACCGCCATCCTGCGGCTTCGCCGGGGGCCTGCTGTCCGGCCTGCTGCCCGCGCTGCCCTGGGCCCGCCACGCGACCGCGGCCGTGCTGGTGCTGGCGACGCCGGAGGGGCCGCGCACCATCCTCACCGGCCGCCCGGCCATCGGCGAGGGCGGGCTGAACCGGGCCGGTGAGCCGCGGGACCAGGTGCTGCTGGCGGAAACCCCGGTGCTGGCGGCCGGCGCCCCGGGGCAGGGGCTGTCGGCCGAGGGGCTGTTCGAGCTCGGCGCCCTGTTCCGCGCCGCGGCCATGGTCGGTGTGCTGGACCGGCTGCTGGCCCTGGTGCAGGCGGTGCTGAAGCTGCGCCGGGCCGATGGCCGCCGGCCGCTGACCGAACCGCAGGTCGCCCCGGTCCTGGCCGAGCTGGCGGCCGAGGCCGCCATCGCCCGCGCGGTGCTGGAAGGCGCCACCACGGCCGCCGGGCGTGGCGCGGCGGGCTTCGAGATCGGCTGCGCCAAGCTCCGCGTCTCGCTGGCCGCAATGCGCGGCGCGTCGCTCGCCACCCGCCTGCTCGGCCCCGCCGCCCTGGCGGCGGACCATCCGCTCGGCCCGCTCGCCGCCCGGCTGCGGGCCTGGGCCGGCGAGTACGGCACCGAGGAGCTCTGGGCCCGCCGCATCGCCGCCGTGGCGCATGCGGCGGGGGAGGGGGGCCTGTGGCCGTTGCTCGCGGATGGGGGCAGGATGCCGGCCAGAGAAAGCACCCCCGGAGGAATTGCCCATGACCGAGACCACGAGTGAGCTGCTGTTCGAGACCACCGGCGGCATCGCCACCATCACCCTGAACCGCCCCGACAGCGGCAATGCCTTCACCACCGAGATGCTCGGGATGTGGGAGCGGGCGCTGCGCGAATGCATCCTGGACGACGCGATCCGCGCCGTGGTGCTGACCGGCGCCGGCCGGATCTTCTGCTCCGGCGGCGACGTCAAGCGCATGGCGGCCAATACCGCCGGCGGCCAGCAGCCCTGGGACCGCGCGAAGTACCTGACCGACCACGTCCACCGCATCCCGCTGACGCTGATGGAGCTGGACAAGCCCTATATCGTCGCCGTCAACGGCGCCGCGACCGGTGCGGGCATGGACATGGCGCTGATGGGCGACCTGCGCTTCGCCGCCGAATCCGCCCGCTTCGCCGAGACCTACATCAAGGTCGGCTTCGTCGCTGGCGACGGCGGCGCCTGGATGCTGCCGCGGCTGGTCGGCCGGCCGAAGGCGCTTGAGATGCTCTGGCTCGGCGATTTCGTCGGCGCGCCGGAGGCCGAGCGGATCGGCCTGGTGAACAAATGCGTGCCCGACGACCAGCTCATGGCCCATACCTATTCGGTGGCGGAGCGGCTGGCGAATGGCCCGACCGTCGGCATCCGGCTGATGAAGCGCCTGGTCCAGCAGGGTGAGACCAGCAATTTCCGCGACGCGCTCTCGATGGCCGCGAGCTGCGCCGCCGTGGTCGGCGCGACGGACGACCACCGCGAGGCGACCGCCGCCTTCGCCGCCAAGCGCAAGCCGCAGTTCAAGGGTCGCTGATCGCATCTGGACAATCGACCGTCTTGGGTGCCGGATAGCGCCACGCCGGTACCCCCCCCAAGGTAAGGATCCCCGAACAATGCTCGACAGCACCGAATACCGAATCCCCTCGATGCGCCACAAGGTCAGCCCGGCCGAGTGGCAGGCGCGCGTCGACCTCGCCGCCTGCTACCGGCTGGTCGCGCACTACGAGATGAACGACCTCATCGCCAACCACGTCTCGGTCCGCGTCCCCGGCGAGGACGCCTTCCTCATCAATGCCTATGGCATGCTGTATGAGGAGATCACCGCCTCCTCGCTCATCAAGATCGACTACGACGGCAACATCCTGCTGAAGCCGGAATTCCCCGGCCAGGACTACGGTGTGAACCGCGCCGGCTTCGTCATCCACTCAGCCATCCACAAGGCCAAGCACGAGATCGCCTGCGTCGCCCATACCCATACCTGGGCCGGCATGGCGGTCTCGACGCTCGAATGCGGCCTGCTGCCCAACACGCAGACCAGCATGCGCTTCGCCCATATCAGCTACCACGACTTCGGCGGCGTCGTGCTCGACCTCGAGATGCAGGACAAGCTGGTCGCCGACCTCGGCGACAACAACGCGATGATCCTGCGCAACCACGGCCTGCTGACCGTCGGCAACACCATCGCCGAGGCCTTCAACGCGCTGCACCGGCTGGAGCTGTCCTGCAAGACGCAGATCGCCGCCATGTCCTGCAACAGCCCGATGATCAAGGTGCCGGAGGAGGTGGTCGAGAAGACCTACCAGAACTACCAGCCGAAGACCCGCCGCCCCTTCGGCGTGCTCGACTGGCCGGCGCTGCTGCGCAAGCTGGACCGGATCGACCCCAGCTACCGTGACTGACCCCGTCCGATCGGCGGAGGGCGCATGCCCGAAGCCGTGAATCGGCCGGGCAGGCGCCTGCGTCTTCTGCTCTCTGACGTTGCCGCGGCGCGGCACGGTGAGCGCATCCGCGCCGCCGTGCCGTCCGTCGTGCTCGTCCCGGTCCCGCCGGAGGGCCCGCTGCCGGAGACCGCCGGCATCGAGGCCGCCTTCATCACCCGCGACCTCTTCGTCGGCGGCACCCGCTTCAACCTCACCGCCCGCTTCCAGCGCTTCCTCGACCTGCTGGCCGCCAGCCCCGACCTCCGCTGGGTGCAGACCTTCTCCGCCGGCACCGACATGGCGCCCTACCAGGCGATGCTCGCCCGTGGCCTGATCCTGACCAACTCCGCCGGCGCCAGCGCCAGCGCCGTGGCGACCACCGCCGTCACCGGCCTGCTGGCACTCGCCCGCGGCCTGCCCCGCATCGCCGAGGCGCAGCGCCGCCATGCCTGGGAGCCGCTGTACGCCGGGGCCGAGCCGCGCGACGTCGATGGCCAGACCGCCCTCATCCTCGGCACCGGCCCGATCGGCCAGGAGATCGCCCGGCTCTGCGGCGCCTTCGGCCTGCGCCCCATCGGCATCCGCCGCGACGCGGCAGCCCCGCCGCCGCCGGGTTTCGCCGCCACCGCCCCCTTCGCCGCCCTGCCGGACTGGCTGCCGCGCACCGACTGGCTGATCCTCGCCTGCCCGTTGACCCCCACCACCCGCGGCCTGATCGACGCCCGCGCCCTGGCGCTGCTGCCGCCCGGCCGGCACTTGGTCAACGTCGCCCGCGGCGGCGTGGCGGTGGAGGACGACCTGCTGGCCGCGCTGCGCTCCGGCCACCTCGCCGGCGCCTTCCTCGATGTCTTCGCGATGGAGCCGCTGCCCGCCGCGAGCCCCTTCTGGGACCTGCCCAATGTCATCGTCTCCCCGCATAGCGCGGCGGCGAGCGACGGGCTGCCGGAGCGGGTGGCCGCCCAGTTCTGCGAGAACCTGCAGCGCTGGGCGCGGGGCGCGCCGCTGCGCAACCAGGCGCAGCCCTTGCCCTAGAAGGCCACGCCCTGCGTCGAGGCCTCCGCCAGCGGCCATTGCGCATCGTCGAGGCCGAAACGCCGGGTCAGCGGGAAGGCCTCCAGGAAGGTCTCCACCCCCCGATGCTCGAGCGGCGTCCAGAGCCGGTCCACCGCCGCGATCACCGCGTCCCAGGGCGTCGCCAGCGTCGCCGGCTGGGCATAGGTGGCGATGCTGTCGCGCCCGGCGCCGCAGTAGAAGTCGCTCAGCCGGTTGTCGACATGCGTCGGCGCGCCGGCGATCGGCTCCATCCGCGCCCCGGGCGTGCCATAGGGGAAATACAGGCAGGGGATGCCGCAGGCCTCGGCCAGCATCAGCCCATGGAAGCTGGAGCTGACGATGCGCCGGCAGGCCTGGATCTCCTCGAACTTGGCCCGGAAGGCGGCGAAATCCGGGGCATGCAGGGTCGAGATCACCCGCACCCCATCCGCCTCGCCCCCGGCATGGCGCGGGTGGCGGGAGGTGGCGCTGGGCTGCAGCCCCTCCAGCTCCGACAGATGCGGGATGACGCCGAGCTCGTGGCGCTTCTCCACCGGCCCCGGCAGGATGCGCGGCAGGAACCAGGCGCCGTCGCCATAGATCGGCGGCGCATGCAGCCCGGCATCCAGCAGGGTCCGCCGGCTATGCGGCCCGCGCGTCGCATGGACGACATAGGTGGTATCCGGCGCGGCGGCGAAATCGGCCTCCAGCCGGCCGAAGGCCCGCCGCCGGGGATCGACCCCGCTGCCCCAGAGATGCGCCGTCCCGAAGCGCATCGCCTGGCCGATGGTGCCGACCGCCGCCAGCCGGATGGTCGGGTCGTCGAAGGCCTGCGGCAGCGGCACCAGCCCGCTGAGGGCGGCGACCACGATGGCGCTGGCGGTATCGCCGAATTTCGCGGCGCAGCCTGGCGTGCTGCGAGCCCAGGCCAGCGGCACCCGGCCGCCCAGGCGCCGGATGGCATGATCCAGGTCGGGATAATGGCTATGCATCGAACCGCCGCGACTCCGGCTTGCGCCGCAAGCCTCGGAGGCAGTCCACCGAGGCATCGCGGCGCCATTTCATTCCGAAATCGCACATGAATGCGGCGTCGGTTCATGCGTTCTACTTCACGATGTCGCCATTCGTAAGCCGGCCGACCGTCACGATTGGGCAGCGCCGCCAGGAATTGTTGCTTTCAAAAGGATACGAATTCCGGAGTGAAGGCGAGCGCCTCGCCGTCAGCCCCGCCGCTCCAGCAGCATCGGCAGGCTGTCCCCCGGCCGCAGGGTCAGCCGGCAGACCGGGAAGACCTTCGCCCCCGGCGCCAGCCGCAGCCGGAATTCCTGGCAGAGTGTCGCCAGCATGATGACGCCTTCCGCCAGGCCGAAGCCCATGCCGGTGCAGACCCGCGGCCCCAGGCTGAAGGGCACGTAGCTGTGCCGCACCCGCTCCGGCGCATCCGGCAGGAACCGCTCCGGCGCGAAGGCATCCGGCGCCTCCCACAAGCCGCGGTGCCGGTGCAGCAGCCAGGGCACCACGACCACCAGCGTGCCCCGGGCCACCGCATGGCCGGCGATCTCCACCGGTGCCTGCGCCTGCCGCGCCAGCAGCGGCACCGGCGGATAGAGCCGCAGCGCCTCGTCCAGCACCGCCCGCGCATAGGGCAGCCGCGGCAGGTCGTCCCAGCCCGCCGCCCGGCCGCCGAGCACCGCCCGCGCCTCCGCCGCCAGCCGCGCCTCCGCCTCCGGTGCCTGGGACAGCAGGTAGAAGGACCAGGCCAGCATATTGGCCGTGGTCTCGTGCCCGGCCATGAAGAGCGTCGCCGCCTCGTTGCGGCAGGCCACCGCATCCATCGGCCGGCCGCTGCCCGGCAGCGCCGCCCCGGCCATGGCCTTGATCAGCGAAGGCTCGCCGCCGCGGAGCGCGCCGGCCACCAGCCCATCGACCACCGCATGGATGCGCCGCACCTCCGGCGTCAGCCCGGCGCGGAAGCGGGGGAACCAGTCCGGCAGCCCCGCCAGCGAGGCGAGGTCGATGTTGCCGACCCGCCCCTGGTAGCGGCGGAAGGCCTCCACCACCGTCGCCGCCCCGGCTCCGCCCAGCCGCCGGCCGAAAAGGGTCGCGCAGATCACC
The DNA here is from genome assembly GCF_979252845.1 of Belnapia sp. AC561. Lineage (NCBI taxonomy): Bacteria > Pseudomonadati > Pseudomonadota > Alphaproteobacteria > Acetobacterales > Roseomonadaceae > Belnapia > Belnapia sp. AC561. The sequence goes on along the minus strand of NZ_CEEDBP010000024.1, from coordinate 22,207 downwards.
TCCGCCGTCAGGTGGCCCATCTCCGCCAGCAGATCCAGCGGCGCGCCGGCGGGACGCGCCCGCCAGGCCGCCCGGCGTTCCTCGGCCAGCCCGGTCATCACCGGCACCAGCGCCTCCAGCCGGGACGGGTGGGTGACGGCGGCGACGGTCCGCCGCCGTTCCTTCCAGACCAGCCCGTCGGAGATGAACAGCCCGTCGCCCAGCAGCGGCTCCAGCGCATGGCGCATCTGCGGGCTTTTCCGCTCCAGCGCCGCCGGATTGTCGATGAAGGCCTGCTGCACGCTTGCCGGGCTGTTGCAGATCAGCATCCGTTGCGCCAGCACCCGCGTCGGGATGACATCCTGGGCGAAATGCCCATCCTGCCAGACCTCGAGGAAGCTGCGCCGCGCCCGCGCCAGCAACTCCGGCAGAGGCAGCTTCGCGGTCGGGCGGTCCGGGTAGGGCGGGGTGAAATGGCCCAGGCGAGCCCCGCTGGAGAGGGTCATGCGGGCTCCTTCGCGCGAGCGTGATGTGTAGGGCAAGCCCGGCTTGATCGGCAGGGGTTGAAAAACCTTACGGATCGTCCATTTTCGCGGGGTCGGCCGGCGCTGTAGACCACCCGCAAAGGTGGCCTGTCCCCCAAGCGGGACCTGTTGAGCCGATGCATGGTCGTGCGCGGCCCTGCAAACCCGGGCGCTGAGCCGTGCGCCTCCCGTCCCATCGGAGGCTTGACCGTGCGAATTCGTTTTGGCGCACCCTTTTTCGCGTGCGCTCTGCTGCTTGCCCAGAGTCCCCTCGTGCCGCTGCGGGCCCAGACGGAGGAGCCGGCGACGAACGAGGTGGTGATCCGCCTCGACGACCGGCAGTACCGCGCCGCCGGCATCGAGGTGACGCGCGTCGAGGCCGATGCCGGCACCACCCAGACCGTGCTGCCCGGCACCGTCAGCGTCCCGCCGCAGCAGCTCCGCGTCGTCGCCGCCCCCGCCGCCGGCCTGGTCGAGGCCCTGCTGGTCGGCCCGAACGAGGCGGTGACCGCCGGCCAGCCCATCGCCCGGCTCCGCAGCACCGACCTGCTGGAGGCGCAGCGCACCTATCTCCAGGCCCTGGCCGCCGAGCAGCTGGCGGCCGAGCGGCTGCGGCGCGACGAGCAGATGCACCGCGAGCGCATCATCGCCGAGCGCCGCCTGCTGACCACCCGCGCCGACCACGTCTATGCCCGCACCACGCTGCAGGAACGCGAGCAGATGCTGGCCCTGCTCGGCATGGCCGAGGCCGATATCCGCACCCTGCGGGAGAAGCGGGTGATGGCCCCCGCCCTGGTCGTCACCGCGCCGGAGGATGGTGTGGTGCTCGAGATCCGCACCACCGCCGGCGAGCGCATCGCCCCCGCCGCGCCGCTCTTCAGCATCGGCCGGCTCGATCCGCTCTGGATCACCCTGCAGATGCCGCTGGCCCAGGCCGCCGCCATCTCCCCCGGCACCCGCGTCAGCATCCCCGGCACCCCGGCCCAGGGCGAGGTGGTGCGGCTCGGCCGCAGCGTCGACCCGGCCACGCAATCCCTCTCGGCTATCGTCGAGGTGACCGACGGCGCCGAGGCCATCCGCCCCGGCCAGGTGGTCACCGCCAGCGTCGCGCTCCGGCCCAACGGCACCCCGCAGTGGCGGCTGCCCTCCGGCGCCGTGGTGCGCCATGCCGGGCAGTCCTGGGTCTTCCTCCGCAGCCAGCAGGGCTTCCGCGCCCGGCCGGTGGTGGTGATCTCGGAAACCGCCAGCATCGTCTCGATCCGCGCCAACCTGGCCCCCGACGACCAGGTGGCGACCCGCGGCATCCTGTCCCTGCTGGCCGAACTCACCGAAGTCTACGGGGGCTGATCGCACCATGCTGATGAAGCTCGTGGGGCTGGCGCTGCGCCAGCGCCTGATCGTCGTGCTCGCCACCCTGGGCCTGGTCGCCTGGGGGGTGAATGCCTATCGCAAGCTGCCGATCGACGCCTTCCCGGATGTCTCGCCGACCCAGGTGCTGGTCGCCATGCAGGCGCCCGGCCTGCCGCCGGAGGAGCTGGAGACCCAGGTCACCAACCCGACCGAGCTGGCGATGAAGGGCATCCCCAACCTCGCCAGCATCCGCTCCATCACCCGATACGGCACGGCGCTGATGACCTTCGAGTTCACCGCCGGCACCGACATCTACTGGGCCCGCACCCAGGTGGACCAGCGGCTGGACGACCTGGAGGAGCAGTTCCCCGACGGCGTCTCCGGCGGCCTCGCCCCGGTGGTGACGCCGCTCGGCGAGATGCTCATGTTCACGCTTGAAGGCGGCAGCCTGTCGCCGATGCAGCGCCGGACGCTGATGGACTGGACCATCCGGCCGCAGCTCCGCGGCCTGCCGGGCGTCGCCGACATCAATACCCTCGGCGGCCATGTCCGCACCTATGAGGTCGCGCCCGACCCGGCGGCGATGGCGGCGCGGGGGATCACCACCGCGATGCTGGCGGAGGTGCTGCAGCAGAACAACCGCAACGACGGCGCCGGCCGCGTCCGCGACGGCGAGGAGGCGCTGCTGGTCCGCGCCGAGGGCCGCATCCGCACGCTGGAGGATATCCGCTCCATCGTCGTCGTCGCCCATCCGACCGGCGTGGTCCGCATCGCCGATATCGCCGATGTCCGCTTCGGCGCGCTGGCCCGCAACGGCGTCGTCACCCGCAACGGCGACGGCGAGGCGGTTTGGGGCATCGTCCTCGGCCTGCGCGGCGCCAATGCCCGCACCGTGGTGAACGGCGTGACGGCGAAGCTGGAGGAGATCCAGAAGCAGCTCCCGGAAGGCATGAAGATCGAGATCTTCTATGATCGCAACGACCTGATCGAGAAGGCGGTCTGGACCGTCCAGAAGGTGCTGCTCGAGGCCATCGCCCTGGTGGTGGTGCTGCTGATCCTCTTCCTCGGCAATTGGCGGGCGGCGCTGGTGGTCTCGCTCTCGCTGCCGCTGGCGGTGCTCTCGACCTTCGGCGTCATGTCGCTCTACGGGCTCTCGGCCAACATCATGTCGCTCGGCGGCCTCGCCATCGCCATCGGCCTGCTGGTCGACTGCGCCGTGGTGGTGGTCGAGAACGCGGCGCATCGCCTGGCCACCATGGAAGGCCGCACCGATATCAAGGCGCGGCTGCAGGCGACGGGCGAGGCGGTGCGGGAAGTGGCGGTGCCGCTGGTCTCGGGCGTCATCATCATCGTCACCGTCTTCCTGCCGCTGCTCTCGCTGCAGGGCCTGGAGGGCCGGCTCTTCGGCCCGGTGGCGCTGACCATCATCTTCGCGCTCTGCGCCGCGCTGCTCATCTCCCTCACGGTGGTGCCGGCGCTGGCGGCGACGCTGCTCAAGGCCGGCGGCCATGCCCGGGACCCCTGGCTGGTCCGCCAGCTGCACCGCGGCTACGACCCGCTGCTCGCCTGGGCGATGAAGAATCCGCTGAAGGTCGGCGGCAGCGCCGTCGCCGGGCTGGTCCTGGCCGGCGTGCTCTTCACCCAGATCGGCTCCACCTTCATGCCGGTGATGGACGAGGGCACGCCGGTCATCACCCTCCGCAAGCACCCGACCATCAGCGTCGACGAAGCCGCCGAGACCGACCTGCTGCTGCAGCGGGAGATCATGCGGCGCGTGCCGGAGGTGCGTGGCATCATGGCCCGCGCCGGCGCCGACGAATTGGGCATCGACCCGGTCGGGCTGAACGACAGCGACCACTTCCTGACCATCGCCCCGCAGGAGGAATGGCGCGAGCCGAAGAACCGCGCCTTCGTCATGGACGAGGTCCGCAAGGTGCTGGATGCCTTCCCCGGCATCTCCTACGCCATCAACCAGCCGATCGACATGCGCGTGCAGGAGATGATCATCGGCGCCCGCGGCGACGTGGTGGTGAAGATCTTCGGCTACTCGATCGGGGAGCTGAACACCCTGGTCCGCAAGGTCGAGGAGGCGGTGCAGGGCATCCAGGGCTCCTCCGAGGTCTTCGGCCTGCGCAACGACGGCATGAAGTACCTCCGCGTCGAGATCGACCGCTTCGCCGCCGGCCGGCTCGGCCTCAACGTGCGGGACGTGCAGCAGGCGCTGCGGGTCTGGGTCGATGGCCGCGACATGGGTCTGGTGCTGGAACAGGAACGCCGCATCCCGCTGATGCTGCGTGGCGAGGGCAGCCTCCGCCGGTCCGCCGCCGACCTGCAGCGGCTGGTGCTCGCCTTGCCCGGCGGCCGCACCGTGGCGCTCTCCCAGGTCGCCCGCATCGCCGAGGAGGAAGGTGCCATCCAGGTGATCCGCGAGGGCACCCAGCGCTATGCGACCGTGCTCGCCAATGTCCGCGGCCGCGACCTGGTCGGCTTCGTCGCCGAGGCCCAGGCCGCGGTGGCGGCCCAGGTCGAGATCCCGCCCGGCTACCGCCTCGAATGGGGCGGCCAGTTCGAGAACCAGCAGCGCGCCTCCGCCCGGCTGGCGGTGGTGGTGCCGATCGCCCTCGCGCTGATCTTCCTGCTGCTGTACTTCACCTTCAACTCGGCCCGGCAGGCGGCGCTGGTCTTCTGCAACGTGCCCTTCGCAGCCATCGGCGGCGTCGTCGCGCTCTGGGCCTCGGGCGAGTTCCTCTCGGTCCCGGCCTCGGTCGGCTTCATCGCGCTGGTCGGCATCGCGGTACTGAACGGCGTGGTGCTCGTCAGCTACATCAACCGCCTCATCGCGGAGGAAGGCCTGTCCCTGCTGGATGCGGTGATGGAAGGGGCGCGGCGCCGGATGACGCCGGTGATCCTGACCGCGACCATCGCCGCCTTCGGCCTGGTGCCCTTCCTGTTTGCCACCGGGCCGGGCGCCGAGATCCAGCGGCCGCTGGCCATCGTCGTCATCGGAGGGCTGGTGACGGCGACGGTGCTGACCCTGGTGATGCTGCCGATCCTCTATTCCCGCTTCGCCCTGCCCAAGGCGGAGATCGCGGCCGGCAGCCGCAACCCGGAGCAGCCCGTCCTGCCGCAGCCCAATCCGGCCTCGCATGGGGCCCCCGCGCCCAAGCACGTCCCGGCGGAGTGATCCCGATGCGCCCGATCCTGCTCATCCAGGCGATCGTCCTGGCAACCCTGCTGCTCGTCTCCACCTGGGCGGAGGCGCAGACCGCGGCGCCCCGCACCGCCCCGCCGCTGCAGGCCTATCCGGAGGTGACCGCGCCCCGGGCCGTGCCGCCCGTCGCCCGCCGGGCGGTGCCGCCGCCGCCGACCACCGCGCCGCAGCGGGGCGGCAGCCTCGGCCGCCATCTGGACCGGGCGATGGCGCTGGATGCCACCGCCCGGGCCCTGGCCGCGCAGCGGGATGCCGTCGCCGCCCGCAGCGCCACCGTGCGTTCGCCCATCGCCGGCTCCCCCGCCGTCAGCGGCGCCTGGCGCAGCGACACGCGCGGTCCGCGCGAGGCCATGCAATTCGACATGGAGGTCGGTGCGCCGATCTGGCTGCCGGGCCAGCGCCGGGCCCTCGGCGGCACCGTCAGCGCCGCGGTCGCCGAGGTCGAGGGCCAGCTCGTGCAGCGCGAGCTGGAGCTGGCCGGGCAGTTGCGCGAGGCCTGGTGGGCCGCCGCCCTGGCCGCGCGCGAGGCGCGGCTGGCGCGGGAACGCCTGGGCACCGCCCGGGACATCGCCCGCGACGTCTCCCGCCGGGCGCAGCTCGGCGACATCCCGCCCTCGGACGGGCTGCTGGCGGAGAACGAGACCTTGGCGGCCGAACTGCAGCTCAGCGAGGCCGAGGCCAACCTGACCGCCGCCCGCGCCAGCTATGCCGTGCTGACCGGCGGCGCCATGCCCGACCTGGTGCCGGAGCCGCCGGCGCCGCGCAACCCGCAGCATCCGGTGCTGGCGGCCGCCGAGGCCGGCCTCGCCGCGGCCGAGGCGGAGGCAAGGCTGGTCGCCGCCACCCAGCGGGACAACCCGGAGCTCGGCCTCTTCGGCCAGAGCCAGACCGGCAACGTGACCGAGCAGGGCGTCTCCTTCGGCGTCCGGCTGCGGGTGCCGCTGGCGACCGAGGCGCGCAACGCGCCGCGCCGGGCCGCGGCGCAGTCCCAGGTCACCCGCGCCACCGCGCTGGTGATGCAGCAGCGCCGGATCGTGCAGGCCGGGGTGCTGGCAGGCGAAGCGGCGCTGCGCGCGGCGGAGGAGGCCTCCCGCCTCGCCCGGCAGCGGCTTTCGGTGGCCGACCAGCAGCTTGATGTCGCCCGCCGCGCCTTCCGCCAGGGCGAGACGGGGATCTTCGACCTCTACCGGGTCCGCCAGCTGCAGCTCGAGGCCGCGGGGGCCGAGGCGCGGGCGGCGGTCCAGGCCGGCCGGGCGCGGTCGCGGCTCAACCAGGCGCTCGGGGTCGTGCCGGGCGCCTGACGCCCGGCTACCCGGCCAGGGCGGTCGCGGTCCGCCGCTGCAGCTCGGCCACCAGCCGCTCCGGCCCGCCCTCCCGCAGGATGGCGGTGAATTCGGCGCGGCGGCTGGCCAGCTCGCTGATGGTGCCGGTCAGGTAGACGTCGACGATCCGGCCGTCCCGCAGCAGGTAGTTCAGCAGCACCGGCGCATCGTTCGGCCGGTTGAGCCGGGTATTGACCAGCACGTCGCCATTGGGCCGCGGCGTCTCGCCCAGAGTCTCGAAGCTCTCGCCGCCATAGCCGTCGAAGCGGCTGGCATAGGTGGCGACGGACCAGTCGGAGAAGGCCCGCACCAGCGCCTGCTGCTGCGCCGCGGGGAAGCCGGTCCAGGGCGGGCCGACGGCGATGCGGGTCATCGCCGGCAGGTTGAAGGTAGCCTCCATCACCGGCCGCAGGCGCTGGTCCCGGCCGCGGACGCCGAGCGACCGGGCGTTCTTCATGAGGTCGAGCAGGGTGGCGTGCAGCCGGTCCACCGTGGCGGCGGCAGCGGATTGGGCTTTCGCGGCCAGCGGCAGGGCGGCGGTGGCGAGGAGAAGGGTACGGCGGGCGATCAGGGTCATGCGCGGCGCCATAGCATGGGCGGCAGAAATGCGATGGCTGGAAAAGCGCGCCACTTCCGGCCACAACCCCGTGCGGCCCAAGGCGGGGCGGCACAAGGCGGGGATGCATGACGGAAACGGTGATGCTGACGGGCGGCACGGGCTTTCTCGGCTCGGCCATCGCGCTGGCGCTGCACCGGGCGGGACACCCGGTGCGGGCCCTGGTGCGGGAGGGGACGCCGCGCGGCGTATTGGCCGGCGTGCCGGCGGAATTCATCCCCGGCGACTTGACCGATGCGGCCTCCGTCGCCCGGGCGATGGAAGGCTGCGGGGCGGTGATCCATTGCGCCGCCGACTACCGGATCTTCGTGCCCGACCCGGCCCGGATGTGGGCGGTGAACGTCGCCGGGACCGAGGCGGTGATGCGCGCGGCGCTCGCCGCCGGCTGCCGCCGGGTGGTGCATGTCTCCTCGGTAGCGACGTTGAAGCCCCGGAAGGATGGCCGGCCGGCGACCGAGGCGGATGCGGCGACGCCCGAGCAGGCGATCGGCCCCTACAAGCGCTCCAAGACCGAGGCGGAGCGGCTGGTCGAGCGCCTGGTGGCCGAGGCCGGGCTGCCGGCGGTCATCGTCAATCCCTCCACCCCGATCGGCCCGCGCGACCGGCGGCCGACGCCGACCGGGCGGATCATCCTGGAAGCGGCACGGGGGCGGATGCCGGCCTATGTCGATACCGGGCTGAACCTGGTGCATGTGGACGACGTGGCCGCGGGCTGCGTCGCCGCGCTGACCCGCGGCGCCATCGGCGAGCGGCATATCCTCGGCGGCCAGGACGTGCCGCTGGGGGAGATGCTGGAGCGGATCGGCGCCACCTTCGGCCGCCGCAAGCCGATCCGGCTGCCGCGCCTGCCCCTTTGGCCCGCCGCGGTGGTCTCAGAGGGCTGGGCGCGGCTGAGCGGGCGGGAGCCGATGCTGACGCTCGACGGGCTGAGGATGGCCAAGGGGCGGATGTATTTCAGCTCCGCCAAGGCCGAGCGGGTGCTGGGCCACCAGGCGCGGCCCTGGCGGGAGGCGGTGGGGGAGGCGATCCTCTGGTTCCGCGAGCAGGGGATGCTGCGCAAGTGATCTGGCTGGGATTGGCGGCCTGCCTCGCCTGGGCGGTGCTGCTGCTGGGGCGCGGCTTCTTCTGGCTGGCGCGGGACGACGACCGGGATGCCGCGGCCCTGCCCGAGCCGGCTGCCTGGCCCAGCGTGGTCGCGGTGGTGCCGGCGCGGGACGAGGCGGCGACGATCGACGCGACGGTCGCCGGGCTGCTGGCGCAGGACTACCCGGGCGACTTCCGGCTGGTGGTGGTCGACGACCGCAGCACCGACGGCACCGGCGCGGCGGCGCGGGCGGCGGCGGCGGGGGATGCCCGGCTGGTGCTGCTGCGCGGCCAGGCCCGGCCGGCGGGCTGGACCGGCAAGCTCTGGGCGCTGGAGCAGGGGCTGGCCGAGGCGCGGCGGACCACGCCTGACTTCCTGCTGTTCACCGATGCGGATATCCGCCACAGCCCGGATAGCCTGCGCCGGCTGGTAGCCCGCGCCACCGCCGAGGGGCGGGTGCTGGTCTCGCTCATGGCCCGGCTGCGCTGCGCCTCGGCTGCCGAGCGCTGGATGATCCCGGCCTTCATCTTCTTCTTCCAGATGCTCTATCCCTTCCGCTGGTCCAACGCGCCGGGGGCGCGGACGGCGGCCGCGGCGGGCGGCTGCGTGCTGCTCGACCGCGCCGCCTTCGAGCGGGCGGGCGGCCTCGCGCCGATCCGCGGCGCCATCATCGACGACTGCGCCCTGGCGCGGCGGATGAAGGCCGTCGGGCCGATCTGGACCGGGCTGACCGGGCGGGTCGAGAGCCTCAGGCCCTATGCGGGCATGGGCGAGATCCGCCGGATGGTGGCGCGGACCGCCTATGCGCAATTGGGGTACCTCCCGGTGGCGCTTGTCGGGATGATGGCGGCGCTGGCGCTGGTCTTCCTGGTGCCGCCGGCCCTGGCGCTGTTCGGTGCGGGTGCCGCGCGGTGGCTGGGGTTGGCAGCCTGGGCGGCCATGGCGCTGGCCTTCGCGCCGACGCTCCGCCGCTTCGGGCTCGGCCCGTGGCGAGGCCTGGCGCTGCCGGGGATCGCCGCGGTCTACATGGCTTTCACCCTGGACTCGGCCTGGGCCGAGTGGCGGGGGCGGGGCGGCATGTGGAAAGGGGAGGCCGGGCCCCGGGCTGACCAGGGCGCCAATCGGGCCACAGGCCAGGATTAATCCGCGCCCATCCGGGCAGCTTGCCCTTCGCAACCACGGGAAGACGCCTTATTCCGTGGGATTCACGATCCGCGCCGCACCCGTGGCCGGATCGCCGCTGGACCACTGGGGGATTGCTCGCCTTGTCCACGATACAGGACCTCGCCGCATCCAAGCTCCGGTCGGAGTTGATGCTGGACGGCCCTCTGGGACCGCCCCTTCTGGGATCGCTGCTGCGGGAACCGCTGGATGCCGCCATCGACAGCGCCGCGGCGCATCTGCTGGCCCGCCAGCAGCCGGATGGTCATTGGGTCTTCGAGCTCGAGGCGGATGCCACCATCCCCTCCGAATACGTCATGCTGCGCCGCTTCTTCGGCCAGAAGGATGCGGTGCGGGAAGCGCGGATCGGCCGCTACATCCGGCGGATCCAGCAGCGGGAGGCGGCGATCTGCGGCGGCGGCTGGCCGCTGTTCCATGGCGGGCCGCTGGATGTCTCCTGCTCGGTGAAGGCCTATTTCGCGCTGCGGCTGATCGGCGATGCGGCGGATGCGCCGCATATGATGCTGGCGCGGCAGGCGATCCTGGCGGCCGGCGGGGCGGAGCAGTGCAACGTCTTCACCCGCGCGACCCTGGCGCTGTTCGGCGAGGTGCCCTGGCAGGCGGTGCCGGTGATGCCGCCCGAGATCATGCTGCTGCCGCGCTGGTTCCCCTTCCACCTGTCGAAGATCAGCTACTGGGCGCGCACCGTGCTGGTGCCGCTGACCGTGGTGATGGCGCGGCGGCCGCAGCCGCTGGCCCCGCTGGGCGTGACGGTGACCGAGCTGTTCCGCACCCCGCCGGCGCAGGTGAAGCACTGGCCGGGCGGCGCCCATGCGGCGGAGCCCTGGCGCACCCTGTTCCGCCAGATGGATGCGGTGCTGCAGCGCGCCCATGGCCTGATCCCCGAGACCCTGCGGGCCCGGGCCGAGGCGCGGGCCGAGGCCTTCGTGACCGAGCGGCTGAACGGCGAGGACGGGCTCGGCGCCATCTACCCGGCCATGGCCAATGCGATCCTGATGTACCACTGCCTCGGCGTGCCGGCCGATGACCCGCGGCTGGTGACGGCCTGGGCGGCGGTCGAGAAGCTGGTGCTCGACCGGCCGGAGCGCGAGGGCACGCCGGAGGAGACCTATGTCCAGCCCTGCCTCTCGCCGATCTGGGATACCGCGCTGGTGGCGCATGCCCTGATGGAAGCCGGCGGGCCGGCGGCGGATGCGGCGGTGGACCGCGGCCTCACCTGGCTGCTCGACCGGCAGGTGACCGACGTGGCGGGCGACTGGGCCGAGGCGCGCCCCGGTGTGCCGCCGGGCGGCTGGGCTTTCCAATATGCCAATCCGCACTACCCCGATGTCGACGACACGGCGGTGGTGGTGCTGGCGCTCGACCGGGCGCGGAAGCAGGCGGGACTGGAACCCGACGAACGGTCAGAGGCGGCGATCGAGCGGGCGACCGAATGGGTCGTCGGCATGCAGTCCAAGGGCGGCGGCTGGGGCGCCTTCGATGCCGACAATACCCATCACCACCTGAATTCCATTCCCTTCGCCGACCATGGGGCGCTGCTGGACCCGCCGACCGCCGATGTCTCCGGCCGCTGCCTGGCGATGCTGGCGCAGCTCGGCCATCCGCCCGAGAGCGCGGTGATGAAGCAGGCGGTCGAGTACCTGCTGGCGGAGCAGGAGCCGGATGGCGCCTGGTACGGCCGCTGGGGCGTGAACTATGTGTACGGCACCTGGTCGGCGGTGACGGCGCTGAATGCGGCCGGGCTGGGGCCGCAGCATCCGGCGATGCGCAAGGCCGTCGCCTGGCTGAAGGCGGCACAGAACCCCGATGGCGGCTGGGGCGAGGATGGCTTCACCTATCCGCGGCGCGGCGGCACCCGGGCTGACCCGGACCGGACGATGGCGCCAAGCAGCGCCAGCCAGACCGCCTGGGCGCTGCTGGCGCTGATGGCGGCGGGGGCGGTGGAGGATCCGGCGGTGGACCGGGGCGCGCTCTGGCTGCTGGCGCGGCAGGCGGAGGATGGGTCCTGGCCGGAGGACGACTACACGGGCACCGGTTTCCCGCGGGTCTTCTACCTGCGCTACCACGGCTATGCGCGGCTGTTTCCCTTGTGGGCGCTGGCCCGGGTGCGGAACCTGCGGCGGGGCAATTCGCGGCTGGTGGGCCACGGATTGTAGCGAATTCAAGGGGTTGGGCGGTTTCTAAAAGACTGCTCAATTCCGCTCAAATTTCCTCAATTCGGCTCAATTCCCCTCAATTCGGTAAAATTCCCACCAATTCCTCCCAATTCCGCGGGGCCAAGCCCTTGAGGATGCTGGGTTCCGGCCTCGATCGCCAACTGGACGGCTCATTCTAAAACGTGCATTCTAATTGGCATGGTCAGGACGGCACGGTTCACCGAGGGCGATTTCATCGAGGCGACCATGGCGCTGGTCGCCGAGGGCGGCCCGGCGGCCGCGACGATGCAGGCCATCGCCCGGCGCGTCGGGGCGCCCACCGGGTCCATCTATCATCGCTTCGAATCCCGCGCGGCCGTGCTCGGCACCGCCTGGAATGCCGCCTATGCCACCTTCGTCCGGGCCCTGGCGCCGCTGCTGCAGGCGGGGCGCCCCCGCGAGGCGGCGCTGGCCATCCTGCCCTGGTCGCGGGAGAACACGCGCCGCGCCCGCTTTCTGCTGCTGCATGATCCGGTCGGGTTGTTCGAGGATACCCCGCCGCCGGCGCCGCTGCGGGAGGCGCTGGAGCGGCTGGAGACCGAGTTCGATGCCGCCTTCCGCGCCTGCGTCGCCGCCTGCGGCGATGGCGTGCCGCGGGAGGAGGATCTGGCGCGGGCCCGGTTCCTGATCTTCGACGCGCCGATCGCCATCCTGCGCCCCGCGCTCGTGCAGGGCGGCGCGCTGCCGCCCTTCGCGGCGCGGATGATCGCCGAGCTGCATGCCGGCATGCCCTTGGGGGTCTCCCACGCGGAGGCCCGTCCTCTTTCCCTGTCCCTGGACGTCCGATGAACGAGTTCGCCCTGCGCCGAAGCATCAAGCTGCACAAGCCCGAGGATTTCGCCGGGATGCGCGCCGCGGGGCGGCTGGTCGCGGCCGCGCTCGACATGATCGGGGCGCATGTCCGGGAGGGGATCACCACCGCCGAGCTGGACCGGATCTGCCATGAGTTCGTGCTGGACCAGGGGGCGGTTCCGGCCTCCCTGGGCTATCGCGGCTATGCCCATGCGACCTGCATCTCCCTCAACCATGTCGTCTGCCACGGCATTCCCGGCGAGCGGCGGCTGGCGGAGGGGGATATCCTCAACATCGACCTCGCGGCGATCCTGGACGGCTGGCATGGCGACAGCAGCCGCATGTATGCGGTGGGCGAGCCCGGCACGCGGGCGCGGCGGCTGATGGATGTGACGCATGCGGCGATGATGCGGGGCATCGCGGCGATCCGGCCCGGGGCGACGGTGGGCGACATCGGCTTTGCCATCCAGCGGCATGTCGAGGCGGAGCGGTTCAGCGTGGTCCGCGACTTCTGCGGCCATGGGCTGGGCCGGGTCTATCACGATGCGCCGGACGTGCTGAATTACGGCAGGCGGGGTGATGGGCCGGCCCTGCGGCCGGGGATGTTCCTGACGGTCGAGCCGATGGTGAATGCCGGCCGGCCGGAGGTGAAGGTCTTGGGTGACGGCTGGACCGCCGTGACCCGCGACCGCAGCCTCTCGGCCCAGTACGAGCACAGCGTCGGCGTGACCGAGACCGGCTACGAGATCTTCACGCTCTCAGATTTAGGATAAAAGACCTATATCTGACCCGCGCCCTGCAAGCAAGCAAAAATAGAAGGGGGCCCGGGGGGATACCTCCCCCCGGACCTTCCTTGCTTCAGGCCCGCGCGACAGGCGGCAGATAGATCTGCCCCCCCGTGTTGCGGAACTTGTCGCTCATCTCCTCCATCCCCTGCTGCGCCGCCGCCCGGACTTCCTGGCTGATCTTCATCGAGCAGAACTTCGGGCCGCACATGGAGCAGAAATGCGCCAGCTTGGCGCCTTCGGCCGGCAGGGTCTGGTCGTGGAACTGCTCGGCCGTGGCGGGGTCGAGGCTGAGGTTGAACTGGTCGCGCCAGCGGAAGTCGAAGCGGGCGCGGGACAGCGCATCGTCGCGCAGCTTGGCCGCCGGATGGCCCTTGGCGAGGTCGGCGGCGTGGGCGGCGATCCGGTAGGTGATGACGCCGACCTTCACGTCGTCCCGGTCCGGCAGGCCGAGATGCTCCTTCGGCGTGACGTAGCAGAGCATGGCGCAGCCGAACCAGCCGATCATCGCCGCACCGATGCCGGAGGTGATGTGGTCGTAGCCGGGGGCGATGTCGGTGGTCAGCGGTCCGAGGGTGTAGAAGGGGGCTTCGCCGCAGACCTCGAGCTGCTTTTCCATGTTCACCTTGATCTTGTGCATCGGCACGTGGCCGGGGCCTTCGATCATCACCTGCACGTCGCGGGCCCAGGCCACCTTGGTGAGCTCGCCGAGGGTCTCGAGCTCGGCGAATTGGGCGGCGTCGTTGGCATCGGCGATGGAGCCGGGGCGGAGGCCGTCGCCGAGCGAGAAGCTGACGTCATAGGCCGCCATGATCTCGCAGATCTCGTCGAAGTGGGTGTAGAGGAAATTCTCCTGGTGATGCGCCAGGCACCACTTGGCCATGATCGAGCCGCCGCGGGAGACGATGCCGGTGACGCGCTTCGCCGTCAGCGGGATGTAGGCCAAGCGGACGCCGGCGTGGATGGTGAAATAATCCACCCCCTGCTCGGCCTGCTCGATGAGGGTGTCGCGGAAGATCTCCCAGGTGAGGTCCTCGGCGCGGCCGTTCACCTTCTCCAGCGCCTGGTAGATCGGCACGGTGCCGATGGGCACGGGGCTGTTGCGGATGATCCATTCCCGGGTGGTGTGGATGTTGCGGCCGGTGCTGAGGTCCATGACGGTGTCGCCGCCCCAGCGGATGGCCCAGACCAGCTTGTCGACTTCCTGCGCGACCGAGGAGGCGACGGCGCTGTTGCCGATGTTGGCGTTGATCTTGACCAGGAAGTTGCGGCCGATCGCCATCGGCTCGGATTCCGGGTGGTTGATGTTCACCGGGATGATGGCGCGGCCGCGGGCGATCTCGGAGCGGACGAATTCCGCCGTGACGTAGTCGGGGATCTCGGCGCCGAAGCTCTCGCCGTCGCGCTCGGCGGCTTCGCGGAGCTGGGCGCGGCCCACGTTCTCGCGGATGGCGACGTATTCCATCTCCGGCGTGATGATGCCGGCGCGGGCATAGGCGAGCTGGGTCGGGACCTTGCCGGGCTTGGCGCGCAGCGGCTGGCGGGTGGTGCGGTCGAAGACCGGGACGCGGCGGGCCTCGCCGGGCTTCAGGCCGTCGTCCTCGGGCTTGGGGTCGCGGCCCTCGTAGGCCTCGACGTCGCCGCGGGCCTCGATCCACTTCTGGCGGAGGGCGGGCAGGCCGCGGCGGATGTCGGCGACATAGCCGGCATCGGTATAGGGGCCGGAGGGGTCGTAGACCCGGAGCGGCGGCTCGTTGGCGGAGGGGTCGAGGTCGATCTCGCGCATGGCCACCCGGATGTCGGGGTGGTGAATCCCGGCAATATGGACCTTGCGGGAGGCCGGCAGCGGGCCGGTGGTGACGTCAAGGGCTTCGGTGGGGAAGATATCGGGCATTCTTGGACCTCCTGAAGGGAGATCCGGGTGGTGTGACGCGCGGGGCCGGGCGCAATTGGTCTTCGGATTACGCCCGCTCGTTCCGTTCCCTACGCCGGCATGACCCGGATCAGGTTCGAAGGGTCAGGGCGACTTAGCCCACTCTCAGCCCCTGCCGGGGCCCCCCTTGGAACAGGATCAGGGTGCTGCCGGGCCGGGCCGCTTGTCAATCGGCCCTGGCCGCGGGGTCGTCAGAGCTGCTCGCGTTCCCGCTGCTGCGGCTGGGGAGGCTGGCCGTCCTGGTCCTGGTCGTTTTCCGGGGCCTGGTCGTGGCGCTGGTCGGCCCGGGAGTCGTTGCGGTGATCGGGGCGGTGATCGGGGCGCTGATCATGGCGCTGGTCGCCGCGCGGGTCGGGGCGCTGCTCGGCGCCGTTGCGGGGGTCGTTGAACTCGGGCTGCTGCTCGCCGCCCTCGGCCTGGCCCTCGCCCTGGTCCGGGCCGTTCTGGTAGCGGCGCTGCTGCTGCTGGGGCGGGCCGCCCTGCTGCTGCTGCTGGACCTGGCTCATCGCGTTCAGAATGCGGAAGTAGTGCTCCGCGTGCTGGAAGTAGCTTTCCGCCATGACGCGGTCGCCGGAGCCGGTGGCGTCGCGGCCGAGCTGGAGATACTTCTCGAAGAGCTGCTGGGCGGTGCCGCGCAGCCGCATGTCGGGGCCGTTCGAGTCGAAGACGTGGTTCCGGCTCATCGGCTGGTGAGCAGCGGGGCGGTACTGGCCGCCACCCCCGCCGCCGCCGCCCTGGCCGCCACCTTGACCACCACCGCCCTGGCCGCCTCCACCGTGACGGTGGCTGCGGCCGCGAATCCGTTTCATGTTCATCGGTATTGCGTCTGCCGTCTCGCAGGTGGGCCGCCCCGTCCTGGCCCGCGGTTCGGGCAGGATCGGTATTGGCGGTCGGGGTTTTTCAAATCGCCATGGAGGCTATTGTCAGCAGGCCGGTCCATGGATGAAGGTCTGCGCGGCACGGCACAAGGCAAAGCCAGCCTGCCCACGAAGTCCGCATTCAAGCTAATCCCTGGGAGCCCTGCTGCCAAACTGTTTTTTGAGGGGGTGGGTTGGTTCCGCCGGACAGGACCAGGGCGCGGTCGATGCCGCCGAGGTCGGCGCGGCAGCCGAGGGGGGTGAGGTCGGCGGCGCGGGCGAGCGACTCCACCGCCGGGCGCTGGCCCTGGCCGAGTTCGAGGATGGCGCGGCCGTCCGGGGCGAGCAGGGCCGGGAGGGCGGTGGCGAGGGCGCGGTAGGCCTCCAGGCCATCGTTGCCGCCATCGAGCGCCGAGGCGGGCTCGTGCCGGGCGACGTCGGGCATCAGGCCGGGGATGGAACCCGATTCGATATAGGGCGGGTTGGAAAGGACGAGGTCGAAGCGGCCGGCGAGCGGCGCCGCCCAGTCGGCGACGAGGAAGCGGGCCGCCAGGCCGAGCGCCCGGGCATTGCGCTGTGCCAGGGCGGCGGCGCCAGCGATGCGGTCGATCCCGATGCCGCTGGCGGCCGGGTATTCGCTGAGCACGGCGAGCAGCAGGCAGCCGGTGCCGGTACCGAGGTCGAGGATGCGGAGCGGCGCGGCGCGGTCGGGGAAGGCCTCCAGCGCGGCTTCCACCAGGGCTTCCGAATCGGCGCGGGGGATCAGGGTGGCGGGGGAGACGGCGAAGCGGAGGGACCAGAATTCGGCGAAGCCCAGCAGGTGGGCGACCGGGGCATGGTCCAGCCGGCGGCGCAGGAGGTCGGCGAAGGCCTGGGCGGCGGGTGCGGGGACGGCGGCGCGGGGGTCGCGCAGCAGGTCCTCCTGCCGGCAGGCGAGGGCATGGGCGAGCAGGATGCGGGCTTCCTGTCGCGGGCTCTCGATGGCGGCGGCGCGCAGGTGCTGGCCGGCGCGGCAGAGGAAGAAGCCGACGGTGCCGGCCGGCTCGGCGCAGGTGGAGGTGGTCAATCCTGGTCCGCCGCGAGCCGCGCCGCCTCATCCTCCTGGGTCAGCGCGTCGATGATCTCGTCGAAGTCGCCGAGCATCACCTTCTCGATCTTGTGGAGCGTCAGGCCGATGCGGTGGTCGGTCACCCGCCCTTGCGGGAAATTGTAGGTGCGGATGCGCTCGGACCGGTCGCCGGTGCCGACCTGGGACTTGCGGTCGGCGGCGCGGGTGCCGGCGAGGCGGGCGCGCTGGGCCTCGTAGATGCGGGCGCGGAGGACCTTCATGGCCTTGGCGCGGTTCTTGTGCTGGCTCCGCTCCTCCTGCATCGCCACCACCGTATTGGTCGGGATATGGGTGATGCGGACGGCGCTGTCGGTCTTGTTGACGTGCTGGCCGCCGGCGCCGCTGGCCCGGTAGGTATCGATCCGCAGGTCGCTGTCGTTGATCTGGACGTCGACCTCCTCGGCCTCCGGCAGCACGGCGACGGTGATGGTCGAGGTATGGATGCGGCCCTGCGTCTCCGTCGCCGGCACGCGCTGGACGCGGTGGACGCCGGATTCGTACTTGAACTTGGCGAAGACGCCGCGGCCCTGGATCTCGGCGGTCGCGCCCTTCACCCCGCCCAGCTCGCCCTCGTCGTATTCCATGACCTCGAACTTCCAGCGGCGGCCCTCGGCGTAGCGCTGGTAGGCGCGGAACAGCTCGGCGGCGAACAGCGCGGCCTCGTCGCCGCCAGCGGCGGGGCGGATCTCGAGGATGGCGCTGCGTTCGTCGGCGCTGTCCTTGGGCAGCAGCATGAGGCGGACCTCGCGCTCAAGCCGCGGGACGGCGTCCTTCTGGGCGAGGTATTCATCCTCGGCCAGCTCGCGCAGCTCGGGGTCGGCCAGCATGGCCTCGGCCTCGTCGCGGGCGCGTTCGGCGGCGCGGAGGGCCTCGACCTTGGCGACCAGGGGTTCGAGCTCGGACAGCTCCTTCGACATGGCGCCGAACTGGCCGCCCTCGGCGGTGGCGAGCTGGTGCTTAAGTTCCTCGGCGCGGGTCAGGACGCGGTCGAGCTTGTCGGCGATGCTCATGGCGTCGGCGCCTCGTCTTCCTCGGCCTCCAGCATGTCGGCGAGCAGCGCCTCGACGGCGCTGTCCACCACGCCGGTCTCGGCCAGGGCGCGGACGACGTCGTCGAGCGGCACGCGCTCCTGGGTGCCGGCGTCGAGGTTGCGGACGATGGCCAAGCCCTCGGCCAGCTCGTCCTCGCCGAGGATGACGGCGGCGCCGGCGCCGATCTTGTTGGCCCGCTCCATCCGCCGCTTGGCGTTGCCGCGGTAGGCGATCTCGGCGATCACGCCGGACTGGCGCAGCATCTGCAGCAGGTCGAGCGCCGGGCCTTCCGCCGCATCGCCGAGCGGGATGACGGCGACCGGGCGGGGGGGCGGCGGGGTGAGGCCGGCGGCCTCGACCAGCAGCGCCAGGCGCTCGACGCCGGCGGCCCAGCCGACGGAGGGGGTGGCGGGGCCGCCCATCTCCTCCACGAGCCCGTTGTAGCGGCCGCCGCCCATGACGGTGCCCTGGGCGCCGAGACGCTCCGTCACGAATTCGAAGGCGGTGTGGCTGTAGTAGTCGAGGCCCCGGACGATGCGCGGGTTGACCCGGAAGGGGACGCCGAAGCGGGTCAGGTGGCGCTGCACCGTCTCGAAGAAGGTGGCGGCCTCGGGGGTCAGGTGGTCGAAGATGGTCGGCGCATCGGCGATCAGGGCGCGGTCGCCCTTGTCCTTGCTGTCGAGGATGCGGAGCGGGTTCTTCTCGAGCCGCATCCGGCTGTCGGCCGAGAGCGCCTCGGCATGGCCGGTGAAGTAGCCGACCAGCGCGGCGCGGTAGGCATCCCGCGACGGCGCGTCGCCGAGGGTGTTGATCTCGAGGATGGTGCCCTCCTCGATGCCGAGCTCCTGCTGGATCTGCCAGCCGCAGGCGATGACCTCGGCATCGGCCAGCGGCTCGGGGGCGCCCAGCACCTCGATCCCGATCTGGTGGAACTGGCGGTAGCGGCCCTTCTGCGGCCGTTCGTAGCGGAACATCGGCCCGGCGTAGAAGACCTTGCGGGGCAGGCCGCCCTGGGTCAGCCCGTTGCTGACCAGGGCGCGGCAGACGCCGGCGGTGTTCTCGGGCCGGAGGGTGACGCTCTCGCCGCCGCGGTCCTCGAAGACGTACATCTCCTTCGAGACGACGTCCGAGGTATCGCCCAGGCCGCGGCTGAAGACGCGGGTGTCCTCGAAGATGGGGGTCGCCCATTCCTCGAAGCCATACAGGGTGGCGATGCGGCGTGCGACCTCGATGACACGGTGGTGGCGGCGGTGGTCCGCGCCGATCAGGTCATGGGTGCCGCGGGCGGGCTGAAGCTGGGACATGGGGATGGCGGATAATCCTGTGTCGGGCGCAGGGCAAGCGAAGCCGGAGCGCAAGGCCGCGCGGTGGAACGAGCGGCGGGTTCGGACGCTGCTGTTCCGAGGCCGTGCGGCCGGCGGAGAGGAGAGAAACGATGAAACAGCTGATCTGGTCGGCGGCGCTGGTGCCGATGCTGCTGGCGGGCTGCGCCCAGACGCAGCAGGCGGCCGATACCACGGTCGCGGCGGCGAAGGCGCAGGTGAACCCGACCCTGTCCACCACCGATGCCAGCTTCATCACCGCCGCCACACGCGGCGGCATGGCGGAGACCCGCCTGGCGGAGCTGGCGCTGCGCAACGGCCGGTCCCCGGCGGTGAAGAGCTTCGCCCGCACGCTGATGACGGACCATAACGCCGGCAACCAGGAACTCGCGGCGCTGGCCCGGCGGAAGGAGATCACCCCGCCCGAAGGCATCGGGGCGGAATATCAGGGCGTCTACGACGACCTGGCCAAGCTGCGCGGCCGGGCCTTCGACCGGGCCTATGCCCAGGCGATGGTGAAGGACCACGAGGACGACATCCGCGAATACCAGGCCGAGGCGCGGGACGGGACCGACCCGGACGTGCGGGCCTTTGCCGCCAGGACGGTGCCGATGCTGGAGCAGCACCTGCGGGCGGCACAGGCGCTGATGCCGGGCCGCACGCGGCGTTGAGAGGCTTCGAGGAGGACGTCGTCCCCCTCGGGCACCCCCGGCCAAGGGCCAAAGGCCCTCCAGAACCGGTAGCTTGGGTGGGCATCGGCCGTACGGGCGGTGCCGGCCTTAAGGGCCGATCAGCCGTACGGTCGGAAAGACGCCGCGGTAGCGCTGCGGATCCCGGGTCAGCAACGGCAGCCCGGCCACCGCGGCATGGGCACCGATGAAGAAATCCGGCAGCACGCCGGTGCGGGTGCCGCCGCGGCGGCGATAGGCGCGGAAGGCCTTGCCGGCGAGGAACAGTGCCTCGGGCGGGATCGGCAGGCTTTCGGCCTGGATCAGGGCGAGGAAGCCGGTGCAATCCTCCAGCCGGTCGAAGCCGATCGAGAGTTCGGCGAAGACGACGTCGTTGACGAGGAGCGGGCCGCGGGCGGCGGCGGCTTCCAGCGCCCGTTCCGACCAAGTGGCCCAGGTGGGGTCGCGGCCGGTGAGGTCCAGCAGGATGTTGGTATCGACCAGGGTCACCGGTGTCGGGTCACCCGGGGGGCGTCGCGTCGTCCCGGGTGAGGGCCATGATCTCCTCGGTGCTCAGGCCGTTGCGGGCGGCGGCGAAGCTGCGGGCGCGGGCGAAGCGGCTGGGCGCGGCGGGGGTCTCGGCGGCGGCGCGCTGCAGCAGCACCCGGCCCTCGGCATCCAGGACGAAATCCACCTCGCTGCCCGGAGCGAGCCCCAGGTGGTCGCGCAGCGGCTTCGGGATGGTGACCTGGCCCTTGACGGTGACGGGCATGCCCATGGCGGTAATACCTGAGGAAGGACGGGTATTACCTAGGCGGGGAGGACGCTGGTTGCAAGCTTTACCCGAACAGGTGAGGGAAGCGCACCGCCAGGGTCAGGCCGCTGGAGAGCACCGCCTGGGCCAGCAGCATCCAGCCCAGCCGTCGTAGCGGCGCATCGCCCTCGGGCAGGCGCCGCCGCCCGACCAGCAGGGCCGCGGCGGCGAGCCCGGCCATCCTACTCGGCCGCCAGCGCCGCCTTGGCCGCGGCTTCGGAGGCCTGGATCTCGCCGACCTTCTTCTCCACCAGGGAGACGACGTGGTCGACCATGGCGGCCTCGTCGATGGTGTGGTCGGTCTTGCCCGCGGCATAGATCATGTGCCGGCCGGCGCCGCCGCCGGTGAGGCCGATGTCGGTCATCAGCGCCTCGCCCGGGCCGTTGACCACGCAGCCGATGATGGAGAGCGTCACCGGCGTCTCGATATGCGCGAGGCGGTCTTCGAGCGTCGCCACCGTGCGGATGACGTCGAAGCCCTGCCGGGCGCAGGAGGGGCAGGAGATGATCTTCACGCCGCGATGGCGGATGCCCAGCGACTTCAGGATCTCCCAGCCGACATGGACCTCCTCCTCCGGTTCCGCCGAGAGCGAGACCCGCATGGTGTCGCCGATGCCGGCCCAGAGCAGGCTGCCGAGGCCCACCGCCGACTTCACCGTGCCGGTGCGCTTGCCCCCCGCCTCGGTGATGCCGATGTGCAGCGGGTGGTCGCAGACCTCGGCGAGCTGCTGGTAGGCGGCGGCGGCGAGGAAGACGTCCGAGGCCTTCACGCTGATCTTGAACTCGTGGAAGTCGTTGTCCTGCAGGTGGGCGGCGTGCCAGAGCGCGCTCTCGACCAGCGCCTCCGGGTTCGGCTCGCCGTATTTCTCCAGCAGGTGCTTCTCCAGCGACCCGGCATTGACGCCGATGCGGATGGAGCAGCCGTAGTCGCGGGCGGCCTTGACCACTTCCTTGACGCGTTCCGCGCTGCCGATGTTGCCCGGGTTGATGCGGAGGCAGGCGGCGCCGGCCTTGGCCGCCTCGATGGCGCGGCGGTAGTGGAAGTGGATGTCGGCGACGATCGGGACATTCACCTCCCGC
The DNA here is from genome assembly GCF_979252845.1 of Belnapia sp. AC561. Classification (NCBI taxonomy): domain Bacteria; kingdom Pseudomonadati; phylum Pseudomonadota; class Alphaproteobacteria; order Acetobacterales; family Roseomonadaceae; genus Belnapia; species Belnapia sp. AC561. The sequence continues at coordinate 354 of NZ_CEEDBP010000024.1, read as the reverse complement.
ACGATCTCGGCCAGCGCCGCGGTCGATTCCGGCGTGGGGCAGGAGACGCGGACGATGTCGACGCCGGCGACCTCCGACTTGCGGATCTGGGCGATGGTCGCCGCCGCATCCTCGGTCGGCGTATTGGTCATGGTCTGGACCGTGATCGGCGCGTCGCCGCCGACAAGGACCTTGCCCACCCGGATCTGGCGCGACTTGCGCCGGGTGATCATCTGGTAGGGGCGATAGCTCATGCGCAGGATTCCCCAAGGGGTCGTGGCGAGAGGATATGGCATCCCGCCGGGCTTTGCCAAAGCACCCCGGCGGCGGGCCGGGTCATTGCGGGACCGGCCGGGGTGGCGTGGCGGGCGGGGC
>NZ_CEEDBP010000023.1:0-97628 GCF_979252845.1 Belnapia sp. AC561 | reverse complement strand
GTCATACGGCGCCGCCACCTCCACCCCGCCGCCGAGGCTCTCCACCGCCGCCCGTACCGCCGCCGCCACCTCCGGCGTCGCCCCCTCATCCCCGATCGCGGTGAACCAGCCGATCCGCGGCCGCGCCGGCACAGGATCCGCCGGGAACCGCGCCGAGGCGGGGTCCCGCGCATCCGGCCCCGCCAGCACGGAATACAGCAGCATCATGTCCCGCATGCTGCGCGCGAAGGGCCCGATCGCCTGGAAGTCGATCGCCATCGGCGGAAAGCCGTATCGCCGCGCCAGCCGCCCGACCGAGGGCCGCATCCCGACAAGCCCGGTATAGCCGGCTGGCATCCGCGTGCTGCCGCCCGCATCCGTCCCGACCGCCAGCGGCACCATCCCCGCCGCCACCGAGGCCACCGCCCCGCCCGAGGACCCGCCCGGCGTCAGCGCCGGATCCCAGGGATTGCGCGTCACGCCCGACAGCCGGCTCTCCGTCCGCCCCTGCAGGGCGAATTCCGGCGTGGTGGTCTTGCCGATGATGACGGCCCCCGCCGCCCGCAGCCGCTCGACGCAGATATCGTCCTGCGCCGGCACATGGTCGCGGAACAGCAGGCTGCCCCAGCAGGCCGGCATGCCCTTGACGAAGAGATTGTCCTTCACCGAGACCGGGATGCCATCCAGCGGCCCCCGCCTGGCCCCCGCCTGCAACCGCGCATCGGCCTCGGCCGCCGCTGCCCGCGCGCCTTCGGCATCGACATGGGTGAAGGCATTCAGCACCGGCTGGAAGCGGGCGATCCGCGCCAGGCTCTGCTCCACCAGCGCGGCCGAGGACACCGCCCCCGCCTGCAGCAGCGCCCCCAGCGCCACCGCATCCAGCCGCCAAAGATCCTCGCTCATGCCGCTGCCACCTGGGTCCGGAGGAATTGCGCGCGCAGATGCTCGCCGCTGGTCGTCGCCGGATACTTCGGCGGCTCGCCCGCCGGCACCGTGCCCGGCAGCGCCGCCACCGGCGCGTCGTAATTCGGGTTGTGGAAGAAGACCAGCGACAGCCGCCGCGACGCCGAGGCCTGCGCTGCCGGCGGATTGACCACCCGGTGCAGGGTCGCCTTCCAGCGCTCGTTGGTCCAGCGCGCCATGAGCTCCCCGATGTTGATGATGAAGCTGTCCGGCGCGATCGGCACGTCCACCCAGTCCCCGGCCCGGTTCAGCACCTGCAATCCGCCCGGCTTGTCCTCGGTGCGGAGGATGGTCAGGGACCCGTAATCCGCATGCGCCCCGGCCCGCAGCTGCCCCGGCTGCGGCGGCACCGCCGGCGCCGGGTAGTTCCTGACACGCAGCCGGCTGATGTGCCGGTCCACCTTGTCGGCGAAGAACCCCTCCGGCAGGTCGAGCGCCAGGGCGAAGATCGCCATCAGCTCCTCCGCCAGCGCCCCCATGGTGCGGAAGTAATCCTCGTATAGCCCGCGCAATTCGGCCGGCCGCTCCGGCCAGAGGTTCGGGTGGAAATGCTTCCCCGCCGCCGGCCCGGTGAAATAGGCATCCGCCGTCGCATCCACCGGCCCGATCATCAGGCTCTCGTTCAGGTCGCCAGGCACGTCGAGCCCCTGGCTGCGCCCGACACTCTCGGCCTCCAGCGGGATATAGCCCCGCGTCACGTCCGGCGCCGGCTTCAGCACCCGCTGCTTCTCCGCCGCCGGCAGGTCGAAGAAGGCATTCGAGGCCCGCTGCACCGCGGCGATCAGCGCCGGGTCCACCCCATGCCCGGTGATGACCAGGAAGCCGATGTCCTTCACCGCCTGCCCCACCTGCGCCGCGACCCTGGCCTTGCCGCTGCCATCGCGGAAGGGCGCCACATCGATGACCGGAACCGAAAGCAGCATGTCGTCCCCCTACAGATCGAGTGTGGTGCCGAGCGGCGACAGCAGGAACCCCGCCAGCCGCGCATCCGCCCCCGGCGCCGCGAACAGCAGGGCGCCGACCGGCATGCCACCATCCATGCCCGCCCGCACCGTGGCGATGGGCCCGCCCAGCACCGTCAGCGGGATGACGAAGGAGGGGTCGCCCGTCGTCGCCGCATCCGGCGCCACGTCGGGGGCCGCCGGCACCAGCAGCACGTCCTCCGGCCCGAACGCCGCCCAGAAGTCCTGGCGATAGCCCGCCAGCGTCCGCAGCCCGGCGTGGTAGTCGGCCTCGGTCGTCGCCAGCCCCGTCTCGATATCCGCCGCGATCCGCGCCGAGACCAGGGGACGCGGCGCCCGCGCATGGGTCCGCCCCAGCTCCGCCACCATCACCCCGCGATGCGTCTCCAGCATCGCCCCCAGCGGCACCGGCGAGGCCGCCCGCCGCACCGCCAGCCCCGCCGCCTCCAGCCTGCTGACAAGCGAAGCCACCGCGGCCGCCGTGCCCGGCCGGGTCTTCGCCGCCACCATCGCATCCTCGAGCACGACGATCCGCGGCTTGACCGGCTTCGGCGCCCGCAGCCCGAGATGATCCGCCGCATAGCCCGCCGCGCAATAGGCCGCATCCTGCGCCGAGCCGCCGAAGGCCCCGACCGTGTCGAAGGAGGGCGCCAGCGGCACCACCCCCACCCCGCCGATGGCGAGCGTCGAGGGCTTGAAGGCCCCCACGCCGGTATAGGCTGCCGGCCGGTTCACGCTGCCCGCCGTCTGCGTCCCCAGCGCCAGCGGCACCGTCCCCGAGGCGATGGCCGCCCCCGACCCGGCCGAGGAGCCGCCCGGCGTCCGCGTCAGGTCCCAGGGATTGCGCGTCGGCGGCAGTGAATTGAAATAGGCATATTCCGTGGTGTGGACCTTGCCGAGGATCACCGCCCCCGCCACCCGCAGATGCGCGACAACCGTCGCATCCGCCGTCGCCGGCGCGATCTCCGCCCGGCTCGGACTATTCGCCCGGGTCGGCAGGCCGGCCACGTCGATCACGTCCTTCACCGCGACGGGGATTCCGTGCAGCGGCCCGCGCACCCGGCCCGCCGCCCGCTCCGCATCCAGCGCCCGGGCGGCGGCCAGCGCCTCCTCCGCCAGCACATGCACCCAGGCCTGCACCTCGCCATCCACCGCCGCGATCCGCGCCAGGCAGCGCCGCACCAGCGCCTCCGAGGTCAGCCTCCCCGCGGCCATGGCGGCGGCGAGGTCGCGTACCCGGCCGGGATCCTGGATCAACTCGCTCATGCGTCTCTCCCCATGCGGCCCCCATGCGGCACGGGGTTTGCAATCGCCATGCCGCATCATGCGGGGGCACGAGACCATGGCGGATATCTACGCGCAACGCGGCTATGGCAGCCGTCCCCTGGGTTTCGGGGGCAGGATCGGCGTGGTGGTGGTCGATTTCCAACGCGGCTTCATCGATCCGGACTTCCCCATGGGCGGCGCGCCGATGGTGGATGCCGCGGTCCGCGCCACCGTGCCCGTGATGGAAGCGGCGAAGCGCGCCGGCCTGCCCGTCATCGCCTGCGTCAACGGCTACGAAAGCCCGCGCGCCGCGCCGCATTGGAAGGTCGCCCCCGTGCTGGACCTGCTGGCCGGCACCGCCGCGGTCGAGCTCGACCCGCGCATCGCCGCCGCCGACCCGGATGTGGTGCTGATGAAATCCGCCCCCTCGATCTTCTTCGCCACGCCGGCCGCCGCCATCCTGACCAAGGAACGGGTCGATACCGTCATCGTCACCGGCTGCATCACCTCCGGCTGCGTCCGGGCCAGCATCAACGATGCCTTCTCCCTCGGCTTTCGCGTCATGGTGCCGCATGATTGCGTCGGCGACCACGACCAGGCCGCGCATGACCAGAACCTCCGGGACGTCGAGCGGCGCTATGCCGATGTCATCGACGGGGCGACGGCCATCGCCGAAATCGAACGCTGGCGCCAGGCCAACGACAAGGGATAGGAACGATGCCCAAGGAAATCCTCTGCGCCTTCAGCATCCATTGCGATGCGGTGGCGGGATGGCTCGGCAGCTACATGGGCGAGGACAGCCCCGGCGACATCAGCCGCGGCGTCTTCGCCGCCGAGGTCGGCATGCCCCGCCTGCTGAAGCTGTTCAGCCGCTTCGGCCTGAAGCAGAGCTTCTTCATCCCCGGCCATACCATCGAGAGCTTCCCCCGCCAGACCGACATGGTGGTGGAGGCCGGCCACGAGATCGGCCTGCACGGCTACAGCCACGAGAACCCCCTCGCCCTGTCGCGCGAGCAGGAGGAAGCGATCTTCGCCCGCTGCATCGGGCTGATCCAGAAGCACTGGGGCCGCCGCCCGGTCGGCTACATCGCCCCCTGGTGGGAGGTGAGCGCGGCCAGCATGGAGATCCTGCTCGCCCAGGGCATCCGCTACGACCACAGCCTGATGCACCACGACTGCATCCCCTACTACGTCCGCACCGGCGACCAATGGACCCCGATCGACTACGCCAAGCCGGCCGAGACCTGGATGCACCCCTTCACCAAGGGCACCGAGACCGACCTGGTCGAGATCCCCGCCGGCTGGCACCTCGACGACCTGCCGCCGATGATGTTCATCAAGAAATTCCCGAACAGCCACGGCTATGTCGCGCCGCAGGTGATGGAGGGGATCTGGCGCGACCACTTCGACTACGTCTACCGCGAGCACGACTATGCCGTGGTGCCCATCGCCATCCACCCGGATGTCTCGGGACGGCCGCAGGTGCTGCTCGCGCTCGAACGGCTGATCGCGCACATGATGAAGCATCCCGGCGTGCGCTTCGTCACGCTCGAGGAGATGGCGGAGGATTTCCGCCGGCGGATGCCTAGGCCAGCAGCGCCGTAGCGATCGCCTGCCATTCGGCTTCGAGCGTCCCCGCCGGCATCACGCGGCCGGCACGCCGGTACCAGTAGCCGGCATTGGACAGGTCGCCCTCCTTGCGGTGCAGGTAGGCATGCACCCAGGCGCTTTCGGCATCCTCGCCATCCTGGGCCGCCGCATGCGCCGCGGCCCAGTCGTTGCGGGCGTCCCACCACAGCGCCAGCAGCGGCGGGGACAGGGCGGGCGGCGGACCTTCGGCCCGCGCCAGTTCATCGGGGGTCATCCCAGCAGCTTAGCCGCCGCGCGCCGCCGCGCAATGGCCACGCCGAGGAAGCTGAGGGCGATCACCAGCACCGAGACGCCTGTCGTCACCGTTCCCAGCGCATAGATCTCCGGCGTCGTCACCGTGCTGGTCAGCCCCTGCAACTCCAGCGGCAGGGTATTGCTGTCGCCCAGCGCCTGGGAGGAGCGGGCGATCTCGTCCCAGGACAGGGTGAAGCCGAACAGCGCCACCCCCACCAGGCTCGGCGCCACAAGCGGCAGCACCACATGCCGGAATACCTGCCAGGGCGAGGCGCCGAGGTCCCGCGCCGCCTCCTCCAGCTCCCCGGGGAAGCGGTTGAAGACCGCGAACATGATCAGCAGGCCGAAGGGCAAGGTCCAGGTCAGATGCGCCCCGAGGCCGGAGGTGAAGAGCCCCATCGCCGTGGTATAGCCCTCGGCCAGCCAGGCGAGTTCATGCGCCTCCGCATAGGCCTTCACCGCATCGTCGATCAGCCGGAACTCCAGCGCAATGCCGAGCGAGACCACGATGGAGGGTACGATCAGGCTGGCGATGGTCAGGTTGAACAGCAGGTTCTGCCCCGGAAAGCGCCGACGGAAGGCATAGCCCGCCAGCAGCGAGATCACCGTCGTCAGCACCATCACGACAAGCCCGAGCCAGGCAGAGCGCCGGAAGGAGGCCCAGATGTCGATCACCCCGGTGCCGCGCCACAGCGTCTCGAACCAATGCGTCGACAACCCGCGCAACGGAAAGGTTAGCCCCCCCTCCGGCCCCTGGAAGGAGAGCACGAAGATGGTGAGCGTCGGCCCATACAGGAACACGACGAAAACAGTGAAGATCGCCGCCAGCACCCAGAAGGACAGCGGCCGTCGCGTGTCGTCCATCACAGCTCCCGCCGGATATCGATCAGCTTCGTCATCGCCGCGATCACCAGCAGCACCAGCCCGAGCAGCACCACCGCCTGCGCCGCCGCGGCGGGGAACTGCAGGTAGGACATCTGCACCTGGATGATCTTGCCGATGGAGGCGATCTGCTGCCCGCCCATCACGCCGATGGTCACGAAATCCCCCATCACCAGCACGATGACGAAGATCGAGCCGATGACGAGCCCCGGCTTGGTCAGCGGCATCACCACATGCCACAGCGTCTGCCAGCCGGAGGCCCCCGCATCCTGCGCCGCCTCCAGCAGCCGCCGGTCGATCCGCATCATGCTGTTGAAGACCGGCACCACCACGAACAGCGTGTAGAGATGCACGAAGGCCAGCACGACCGAGAAATCCGAGAACAGCAGCCAGTCCTGCGGCGCCTCCACCAGGCCGGTGCCGACCAGCACCTGGTTCACCAGCCCCTCCCGCCCCAGCAGCGGCAGCCAGGAGATCATGCGGATGACGTTGGAGGTGAGGAAGGGCGTGGTGCAGACCAGGAAGAGCGCCATCCGCACGGTATCCGACCGCACATGGAAGGCGAGGAAGTAGGAGACGGTGAAGCCCAGCACCAGGGTGCAGACCCATACCAGCCCGCAGAGCCTGAGCGTCGAGATATAGGTGCGGAAGGTGGTGCAGAGCCCCCCCGAGAGATTGCCGCACCCCTCGAACATCTCGGCATAGTTGCGCGAGGTCACGTCCGGCACCAGCGAGTATTCGGTATAGTTCCACAGACTGACGATGCCCGTCGCCACCAGCGGGAAGACGAAGAACAGCAGCAGCACCAGCGCCAGCGGCGCCGCCTGCAGCAGCGGCGCCCCCCGGGACATCCAGTCGCGCCGCTGCGTCATCGTATACGGCATCACAAGGTCAGGCGGCGATGAACTCATTCCATTTCCTGACCATGTAGTCGTTCTCGTCCATCACCGCATTCCAGCAGGCGACGGCGCCCATCCGCGCCTCGTAGCTGCCGCCGTCGCGCACCGCGCCGGCCCTCTCCAGCACCGTGCCGTCGGGGGCCTTGATGTCCTGCGCCGCCGGCTTGCCGAGCATCCAGAAGTCCCACTCATAGGCCTGCATGTTCTTCTGCGCCGTGGACAGCACCGCGGAGTAGTAGCCCTGCCGGTTTAGGTAGGCCCCGGCCCAGCCGGAGAGGAACCAGTTGATGAAGTCGTAGGTCGCATCCAGCTTCCGCCCGGTCAGCGTCTTCGGGATGCCGAAGCCCGCAGCCCAGGCGCGATAGCCTTCCTTCAGCGGCTGGTAGGTGCAGGGGATGCCGCGGCTGCGCACCGCGGTCACCGCCGGCGACCACATGGACTGGATGACCGTCTCGCCCGAGGCCATCAGGTTGACGCTCTCGTTGAAGTCCTTCCAGAAGGCGCGGAACTGCCCGGCCCGCTTGGCATCGGTCAGGACCTTCATGGTCAGGTCGATCTCGGCCCGGGTCATGTTGCCCTTGTCGGCGTATTTGTGCTGGCCGGTCGCCTCCACCACCATCGCCGCATCCATGATGCCGATGCTCGGGATGTTCAGCAGGCTGGCCTTGCCCTTGAACTCCGGGTTCAGCAGCTCGGCCCAGGAGGTGATCGGGCGGTTGATCTTGTCCGGGCGGATGCCGAGCGTGTCGGCGTTGTAGGTGGTCGGGATCAGGGTCAGCCACTGGGTCGGGCTGGCGGCGAAGGTCTTGCCCGTCTGGGTCGGCAGGTAGCTGACCTTGATCGGCGCGGTGCCCTGGTCGCCGATCTTCTTGCCGGCGATCTCGCCCTTGGTGAAGACCGTGGTGATCTCGTCGACCAGCTTGATGCGCCGCGCATCCATGCCCTGCAGGTTGCCCGAGGGGATGATCTTCTTGAGCATCCAGTATTCGCTGTCGAGCACGTCGAAGCTGTTCGGCTGCGTCACCGCGCGCCGCACCACGTCATCCGAGGTGACCGGGACATATTCCAGGGTGATCCCGAGGTCTTCCTTGACCTTGTCCTTGATCTCCTTCGACTGGTTCACCGCGGTGCCGACGTAGCGCAGGGTCACCGCGCCCTGCGCATGCACCGCCGGCGCCGCCAGCCCGGCCGCGGCGATACCCGCGGCACCCTGCAGAAGCTGGCGACGGCCAGCGCGGATTGTCGTGTCCATGTCTGGATTCTCCTTGATCGTCATGCCGCCGTCGCCAGATGGCGGACATCCGCCGCATCCCAGCCGAGCCCTACCGCCTGCCCGGCCTCCAATGGCCGTGCCCGCAGCACCGCCTCGCTCAGCAGGGCCTGCCATTCCTCGCCGCGCGGCCCGGCCAGGGCCACGGCGAAGCCCGTCCCGGTATATTCCACCCCGCGGATCGTCGCCGCCACCGCACCCTCGCCCGGCGGCAGCAGCCGCGTCAGGTCGGTCCGCACCGCGACCTGACCGCCGGCCAGGTCGACGACGTTGTGCCCGCCCATGAAGCGCGCCGCGAAGGCCGTGCGCGGCGCATCGAAGACCTCGAGCGGCGTGCCCTGCTGCTCGATCCGCCCGTCCCGCATCAGCACCACCAGATCGGCCAGGGCCAGCGCCTCGTCCTGGGAATGGGTCACATGCACGAAGCTGATCCCGAGCTCGCGCTGGAAGCGCTTCAGCTCCGCCCGCACCCGGCCGCGCAGGAAGGGATCGAGCGCCGAGAGCGGCTCGTCCAGCAGCAGCGCCGCGGGATTGGTGACCAGGGCCCGGGCCAGTGCCACGCGCTGCTGCTGCCCGCCGGACAGCTGCGCCGGCAGCCGCTCCGCCAGCGCCTCCAGCTCCACCAGCCTGAGCATCTGGCGCGCCTTGGCATGGCGCTCCGCCTTGGCCACGCCGCGCATGCGCAGGCTGAAGGCGACATTGTCGAGGCAGCTCAGATGCGGGAAGAGCGCATAGCTCTGGAACATCATAGCGGTGCCGCGCTGCGCCGGCGGCAGCCCGCTCACCTCGTGGTTGTCGAGCAGGATATCGCCGCTGCTCTGCCGCTCATGCCCTGCCAGCATCCTGAGGCTGGTGGTCTTGCCGCAGCCCGAGGGCCCCAGCAGGCAGCAGTAGGTCCCCGCCGGGATCTTCAGCTCGAGCGCATCCACCGCGACCGAAGCGCCGAAGCGCTTGGTCACCTTGATGAACTCGATCGCGCCGCGATTGGCGGTGCGGGGCGCGGTCGTGTCGGGCAGGCTGAGTTCCCCCTCGCGGCTTGGATCCGATCCCCCAAGCCTGCGGCAGAACCCGTTCCCGCTTCAAGCGGTGACAAGCGGGCTTGACAGCCTCGCGAGACGAAAATCGCCTAAGGTGCAGGCATCCCGCCCATAATTCCTGCAATCAGACCAGGACCGGCACCCCACGTGCCTCGGCCGGCACGGCAGGGGCGCGCCGCCCATCCGCCTGCAGGGTGCCGCCCCGCACCACCCCGGGCGCCGTCTCGCCCCAGTAGACCTCGAAGCCCGGCGGCAGTGCCCGGCTGCCCGGCATCGCCAACCAGAGCCGCAGCAGCAGCCGCTCCTGTCCCGCCGCGGCGTCGTTCTCATAGGCGGTGCGGCCGTGGTAGATGACATGGTTGTTCAGCAGCTGGATATCGCCCTGGGTGAAGGGCGCATGCAGGCAGGTCGCCTCGGCGATCTCGGCCAGCAGGTCCAGCGCCTCGTTCTGCGCCGCGGTCAGCCGGGGGATGCCCGGGTCCTCCTGCGCCTGCTCGACGAAGGTGCGGGAATACTGGCTGGTCAGCTTGCCGTCCTGCAGGCCGAAGACCGGCAGCGCCACGAAGCGGCCGATCTGCTCGGCCTCGATGTCCTCCGACCGGCGGCGCCAATAGGGCTGGAACAGCAGCTCCAGCAGATCCGGCCGGCGCCGCAGCATCTCGTTGTGGATGGTCCTGATGCTGGCCAGCTTGCTGACGCCGCCGGCCTTGCTGTTGCGCGCCGCCAGCAGCGCGATCACGTCGCAGCGGTCGGTATGGAAGCGCAGCGGCCCGGTGGAGCGCGCCCGGGCGCGGGAGGCCAGCACCTTCCCCGGCTCGGCCATGCCGCCCCCCTGGGACCCCATCCCCTCGTCGCGCACCTCGCCCATGATCTCGCCGCGGCTGTTCTGGAACAGCGCGATGCCGAGATGCGCGCCGATCCCCCAGAAGATCCGCCGCAGCTCGGCCTCGTCGTAGCGCTCCACATCCAGCCCCTGCAGCCGCACCGCGCCGCAGCCTTCCTCCAGCTCCTCCGCCACGTCCGCCAGCAGGGTCGCGGTGCGCCCGAGCGGGAAATCCGCCTTGCCGAAGCCGGTCTCCGGCAGCCCCGCCGCCGTTACCGCGGCCAGCGCGGCGGCGATCTCGGCCCGGTGGCCATCGTCGAAGCGGCGCAGCCATTGCCCGCTGCGCTCGAGCTCGGCACCGGTCCAGGCGCCGGGAATGGGGGTACGGGTCATGTCACGGTCTCCGCCGCCTGCTGCCGATGCGCGAAATTGGTCTGGTTCAGCTTTCGCCGGTGGTCGAGGTAGCGCAACGGCTCATACTTCGCCGGCTCCGTCTCGCTCACGCAGCTCGGCACCGGGGTGATGACGGCATCGTTGCCGGGGCCGAAGAAGAAGGGGATGGCGTAGCGCATCTGGTTGCTGGCATTCACCACCCGGTGCGGCGTCGGCGCGAAGCGGTCGTTGGAATAGCGGCCGAGCATCTCGGCGGTATTCACCACGAAGGTCCCGGGGATCGCCGGCGGCCGCAGCCAGGTCCCTTCCCGCGTCCGCACCTCGAGGCCCGGCAGCGCCGATTGCGCCAGGAAGGTGATGAAATTCGTGTCGATATGCGGGGCGAAGCCGAAGCGGTTGTCCTCCGCCTCCGGCTGCGGCTGGTAGCGGATCAGCCGCAGGGTGCAGCTCGGATCGGCGAAATCCTGCGCGAAGTAATCCGGCGCCAGGCCCAGCGCCACGGCGAAGGCCGGCAGCATCCGCTGCGCCAGCGCCTGCATCGCGGTGTAGTAGGCCATCGTCGCCTCCCGGAAGCCCGGCAGCTCCGGCGGCCAGCGGTTCAGCCCGATGAAAGGCTTCCCCGCCAGGATGTCGGGATCGTCCGGCGCATAATCGCGGGAGATGTAGAAGCTCTCGTTCAGGTTCGGCTTGGTGTTGTGGTTGACCTTGGAGGTGCGGATCACCTGCGCCCCGGTCGGCAGGAAGCCGAGGTTCAGCATCCCCACCTTCAGCGCCACCTTCTGCTCCTCGGGCAGGGCGAAGAAGCGGGCCGCCGCCTCGAAGCAGCCATCGGCCAGGGCCTGCGGCACGCCATGGTTGGCCAGCACGAGGAAGCCGGTATCCCGGCAGCTCCGGGCGATGCTGGTGGCCAGGGCCTCCATCGCCCCCGGCACGCCTGCCAGCATCGGCCCCACGTCCAGCACCGGAATCCGGCCCTCGGGCCCCTCGGCGATCTCGCTCATGCGACGCTCTCCCGCGATACGGCGGCACAGTCCAGCACGCCCGGCGCCCGCCGACCAGCCGCCCCGGTTGACCCCGGCGCGGCCCGGCGGGACAGTCCCGCCGGGACGGAGGAAACCGCGATGCGGCTGATCGATCTGGCGCGGGTGATCCGCAGCAAGAATGCCGGGCCACTGCACCTGACGCTCGACATCCTCTTCGCCGATGCCGCCGGCTACGATCGCGCGGTGCAATCCCCGGCGCTCGCCGCCCCCGCCATCGCCCGGCTCTACGGCGTCGATCCCGCGACGGTCGCGGTCATCCCCTTCCCCGCCGCCCATGCCATCAAGGTGGTGCTGGATCGGCCCATCGTCGCGGGCTCGCCCGGCGACGCGGATGTCTACGGCGCCCAGCAGCATCGCCCCTTGCTGGGAGTGGAACTATGAGCGTCGTCGGCAGGCTGCTCGACCGCCGCCTCAAGCCCGGCCAGGCCCTCCGCGTCCTCTCCGCCTCCGGCCAGCTCGGCAACGGCATCCCCGAGGCGGCGCTGCAGGCCGGCCTCGCCCGGGCGCCGCATGTCATCGGCTGCGACATGGGCTCCATCGATCCCGGCCCCTACTATCTCGGTGCCGGCCGCATGGCGACCTCGCCCGCCATCACCCGGCGCGACCTCCGCCTCGCCCTCCTCGGCGCCCGCGCGATCGCGGTACCGCTGCTGATCGGCACCGCCGGCACCGCCGGCGCCGCGCCGCATGTCGCCGCGACCCTGGACCTCATCCGCGACATCGTGCGGGAGGCCGGCATCACCCTCCGCATCGCCGTCATCCACGCCGACATCGATCGCGCCTGGCTGAAGGCGATGGCCGCCGCCGGCCGCATCCAAACGATTGGCGCCATCGGCGACCTCACCCCCGCCGAGATCGACGGCGCCGCCCACATCGTCGGCCAGATGGGCACCGAGGCCTTCCTCCGCGCGCTGGCGATGGAGCCCGACGTCATCCTGGCCGGCCGCGCCTGCGACACCGCGGTCTTCGCCGCCGTCCCGCTGCTGCTCGGCTATCCCGCCGGCCCGGCGACGCATATGGCCAAGATCATCGAATGCACCTCGCTCTGCTGCACCCCCGGCGGCCGCGACGCCATGCTCGGCACCTTGCATGGCGACCACTTCGACCTCGAGAGCATGAACCCCGCCCGCGCCGCCACGCCGCTGACCGTCGCCGCCCACAGCCTGTATGAACAGGCCGACCCGCTGCACGTCCAGGAACCCGACGGCACGCTGAACGTGGCCGCCGCCCGCTTCGAGGCGCTCGACGACCGCCGCGTCCGCGTCCACGGCGCCACCTGGACCCCGGCCACCCAGCCCAGCATCAAGATCGAGGGCAGCACCTGGATCGGCGAGCGCGCCGTCCTGCTCGCCGCCACCTGCGACCCCCGGGTGATCGAACACCATGCCGGCATCACCGAGGGCGTCCGCCGCATCGTGGCGGACATCATGCCCAACGAGACCTACGACCTCCGCTTCCGCGCCTATGGCAGCGGCGCCACCAGCCTCTTCCCCGGCGCCGCCCCCATGCCTACCCCCGGCGAGCTGTTCTTCCTCGTCGAATGCATCGCCGCCACCGCCGACCTCGCCAAGGCGGTGGTGGGCGTCGCCAAGCAGAACCTGCTGCATTTCGGCTTCCCCGGCCGGCTCTCGACCGGCGGCAACATCGCCTTTCCCTTCACCCCGCCGGAAATCCCCGCCGGCCCGGCCTATCGCTTCAGCGCCTACCACATCGCCGAATGCGACGACCTCGCCCGCGCCTTTCCCATCACCCTGGAAACCCTGCGTTGATCGATCCGCCTGCCGGCTACCTCCGCCTGCCCGACCACGCCCTGCCCGTCTTCAACAGCCTCGTCGGACCCTTCTGGCTGAAGCCGGAGGGCGAGGGCATCGCCTATGGTTTCCGGGTGGAACTTCGCCACTGCAACCCGGTCGAGCTCTGCCATGGCGGCATGCTGGTCGCCTTCGCCGATATCGTGCTGACCGGCGGCTGCAACCATGTCGCGGGGCTCAGCCGCTTCCTCACCACCATCACGCTCGCCACCGACTTCATCGCCCCCGCCCGCATCGGCACCTGGCTGGAGGCCCGGCCGGAGGTGCTGAAGGTCACCCGCAGCATGGTCTTCGGCCAATGCCTGGTCCTTGCGGATGGCGAACCCGTGCTGCGCGCCAGCGGCACCTTCCGCTATACCGGCGAACCCGACCCCCGCTTCGACCGCATCCGCCGCCTGCTCGCGGCGCAAAACCCGGAGGAATCAACGCCATGAACGCCCCCGTCTCCACGACCGAAACGCCCGACTGGACCCGCTACGTCGCCGGCGCCATGGTCGAGACCTTTGCCGACGCCACCCTGGTCGCCGGCGCCCGCACCCCCTTCGTCGACTTCAACGGCGCACTCGCCGGCATCTCCCCCACCGATCTCGGGATCCACGCCGCCCGCGCCGCCATCGCCCGCGCCGGGATCGACCCCGCCCGCCTCGGCCTGACGGTTGCCGGCAACTGCATCCAGGCCAGCTTCGACAGCCTCTTCTTCGCCCGCCACATCGGCCTCTACGCCGGGATGAAGGACGACAAGCCGGCGCATGGCGTCCAACGCCTCTGCACCACCGGCTTCGAGGCCATCGCCCAGGGGGCGCGGGCCACCAGCAGCGGCCAGGCCGAGGCCGCGCTCTGCGTCGGCACCGAGAGCATGAGCCGCGCCCCGGTCGCCAGCTTCACCAGCCGCGGCGGCTTCGGCCTCGGCCAGGTCGAGTTCAAGGACTTCCTCTGGGAGGCGCTCTTCGACACCGGCTGCGCGACGGCCATGGGCGGCACGGCGGAAAACCTCGCCCGGCTGCACCACGTGACGCGGGAGGAGGTGGATGCCTATGCCGCCACCAGCTTCAGCCGCGCCCTCGCGGCCGTCGCCGCCGGCCGCTTCGCCGAGGAGATCGCCCCGGTGGTCGAGGCGACCTACGAAGGCCCGGGCCTCAAGACCCGCAAGCTGAAGCTGCCCCGCAAGGTGGGTGAGGTCGCCCAGGACAGCCATATCCGCCCGACCCCGATCGAGGTCCTGGCCAAGCTCGCCCCGGTCTTCGGCGGCGTGCAGACCGGCGGCAACAGCAGCGCCATCGTCGACGGCGCCGCCGCCGTCGTCCTCACCACGGCCAAGGTGGCGGCCGAGGGCGGCGGCACCCCGCTCGGCCGCATCACCGCCGCCTCGGTCGCCGGCGTCCCCGGCGATGTCATGGGCATCGGCCCGGTGCCTGCCGTGCTGGCACTGCTGGGCAAGCTCAAGCTCACCGCCGCCGACATCGACCTGTTCGAGATCAACGAGGCCTTCGGCGCCCAGGCGGAATCGGTCCGCCGCGTGCTCGGCGTGCCGCATGACCGCTTCAACGTGAATGGCGGCGCCATCGCCTTCGGCCATCCGCTGGCCGCGACCGGCATCCGCTGCGTGCTTTCGGTGGCGATGGAGCTGAAGCGCCGCGGGCTGAAGCGCGGCATCGCCGGGGCCTGCGCCGGCGGCGGCCAGGGCATGGCGGTGCTGGTGGAGGTCGATTGAGCGCCACCTCTGCCCGGGCCGGCTAGCCCGGCCTGACGCGCAACGCCAGGGCGGCGGCCAGCAGGGCCGCCGCCGTCACCCCATAGACCAGCGCGGCCGGGACCAGCGGCAGCAGCACCCCGGCCACCAGCGGCCCCGCCCCGGCGCCCAGGTCCCGCCAGGTCGCCAGCCGGGCCAGCGCCGGTACCCGCCCCGGCCCCGGATGCAGCGCCGCCACCACCGGCGCCGGCAGCGGCTGCAGCAGACCCCGCAGCAGCACCACCGCCAGCGCCCCGGCCCAGAGCGCCGCACCGCCCACGCCGATCAGCGCCAGCCCCGCCGCCGAGGCGCAGGATAGCAGCACCAGCATCCTGAGCGCGCCATACCGCTCCGCCAGCATCCCCCCTGCCGGCCCGAGCGCGATCTCCGAGGCATAGCGCAAGGCCAGGGCCCCGCCCGCCGCCAGCGCCACCCCCTGCACCGCGACCCCGCCCACCGCGCCGCCCAGCGCCGCCGAGGCCAGCACCGCCAGCCCGAGGACGAAGACCCCGTCCAGCGCCATGCCCTGGACGAAGGACCAGACATCGATCCGCGCCGGCAGGCCGAAGCGTGGCGCCCCGCGCACCGGGTCGCCCTGCCCGGCCGGCAGCCGCAGGGCGAAGGGCAGGCCCAGCAGCGCCACCCCGGCCAGCAGCAGGAAGACCAGATGCGGCCCCCACACCTCGGCGATCAGCGCGCCGCCGATCAGCCCGACCATCGGCCCCACGGCGATGATGGCGCGGGACCGCCCGCTGCGCCGCGCCGCGCCCTCCGGCAGCGCCGTCGCCAGTGCCTGGGTTGCGATGTTCATCACCGCGAAGGACAGGCCCCAGACCAGCCGCGCCGCCAGCAGCCACCAGATCCCCGGCAGCAGCGCATAGCCGAGCGAGGAAGCCGCCGCCCCCAGCACGGCGACCACGCAGGCATTGCGCGGCCCGCTCCGCTCGTAGCTGCGGGCGACCCAGCCATAGCCGATGATCCGCACCAGCCGGTTGGCCGCCAGCAGCAGCCCCGCCTCGGCGAAGCTGACCCCGAAGGCCGCCGCATGCAGCGGCAGCAGCAGGTACAGCACCGTATCCGTCGGCAGGGTCAGCCCGAGGGTGAGCGAAGCATCGCGGGAGGCGCGATCGGCGCCATCGAGGTCCTGAGCATCCATGGCCCCAGGCTGCCCAGGCACAGACCATTAGACAACCGGATGACTAACCAAGGCATCCAATTGAAACGGGCCGGACGCCCTGCGGCATCCGGCCCTACCCCGCCCGCCCGAAGCGGCTGGATCAGCCCTTCACGTCCATCGCCTGCCGCAGCCCGTCGCTGAGGAGGTTGAAGCAGATGGAGGTGACGAAGATGCAGGCTCCCGGCAGCACCGCGACCCAGGGCTGCACATAGATCGCCGTCCGCAAGGTATTCAGCATCAGTCCCCATTCCGGCTCCGGCGGCTTGGTGCCGAGGCCGAGGAAGCTGAGGCCGGAGGAGAGGATCATGCAGACCGAGATCAGCCCTGTCGCATAAACGAAGATCGGCCCCAACACGTTGCCCAGCACATGGACGCGTACGATGGTGAAGCCCGAGGCGCCCGAGGCCCGCGCCGCATCGACGAAGTCGAGGTTGCGCACCCCCTGCGTCACGCTTTCCGCCACCCGGATGATCTGCGGGATGAAGACCAGGGTCAGCGCCAGGATGGCATTGAAGATGCCCGCGCCCAGCGCGCCGGAGATGGCGACCGCCAGTAGCACCGAGGGGAAGGCGTAGAAGATGTCGGTGGTCCGCATGATCGCCATGTTGACCTTGCCGCCCATGAAGCCGGCGGTGACGCCGAGCGTCGTGCCGATGACGAAGGCGAAGATCACCGGGACGATGCCCATGAACCAGGACAGCCGCCCGCCGTACAGCAGGCGCGTGACGATATCCCGCCCCAGCTCGTCCGTCCCCAGCGGGTAGTTCGGTGTACCGATGCCGCGCAGGCGCCGGATCATGCTGCCCTGATAGGGGTCGTGCGGGGCGATCAGCGGCGCGAAGACGATCGCCAGCAGCATCACCAGCAGCAGCGCGCCACAGATGATGGTGACCGGGTCCCGCCGCACCCGCTTGAAGACGCCGGCCCAGTAGCCGAGCGACTTGGTCTCGGCCTGGCGGGACTGGACCGCGAGTTCGGCTTCCGCGGCCGTCGGGGTTGTCGCCGTGCTCATGCTCGGGCCCTCCTCAGGCGCGCTTGATGTCGCGCGGTCATGCGCGCTTGATCCGGGGGTCGAGGGCGGTCTGGATCAAGTCGACCAGCAGGTTCAGCGCGACGAAGAACATCGCCAGCACCAGGATGGTCCCCTGCAGCACCGGCAGGTCCCGCTGGAAGATGGCGCTGTTCAGCAGCAGCCCCGTCCCCGGCCAGGAGAAGACCGTCTCCACCAGGATGGACCCGCCCATGAGGTAGCCGAGCTGCAGCCCCATCACCGCCAGCGCATTCGGCGCCGCATTCTTCACGACGTGATAGAAGACGCCCGAGCGCGTCAGCCCCTTGCCGCGCAGCGCGGTGATGAATTCCTGGTTCATGATCTCGGCGACGATGCCGCGCACGGTGCGGGTCACGATGCCCATCGGGATGACCGACAGGGTCACCGCCGGCAGCACCAGATGCTTCATGTGGTCCCAGTTCCAGGCCCAGTCGGAGGACCCGCCCGGCCCCGCCCCCATCGCCGGCAGCCAATTGAGCTGCACCGAGAAGATCACCACCATGACCATGCCGAGCCAGTAGTGCGGCACCGAGACGCCGGCGACCGCCAGCCCCACCGCGGCCCGGTCGATGAAGGTGCCGCGGAAGGTCCCCGCCAGCCCCCCCAGCACGCAGCCCATGATGAAGCCGAGCGAGGAGGCGGTGAAGGCCAGCGTCAGCGTATTGGCGATGGCGGTCTGCAGGTCCGACCACACCGGCCGCCCCGTCGCCAGCGAACGCCCGAGGTCGCCCACCACCACCTTCGAGAGCCAGAGCGCGAATTGCACCGGCAGCGGCTTGTCGAGGCCATAGTCCTTCCGCACCTGCTCGACCACGTCGGCCGGCGCATCCGGCGGGACGATGGCATTGATCGGGTCGCCCGGCGCGATCTGCACCAGCATGAAGCAGACGAAACCCACCGCGAGCGCAATGGGGATCGCATAGACGATGCGCCGCAGCAGATAGAGGATCATGCGATCATCCCGGTTTGATTACTGGACGTAGGGCAGCCGCAGGTCGACGAACCAGCTCTGCGGCTGGACATAGCCGCGGATGCGCGAGGTCATCGCCCGAGGCGAGACGTCATGCGCGATCCAGATGAACAGCGCCTCATCCACCCCGGCGGCATGCAGCTTGGCCAGCGCCGCGTCGCGCGCCGCCGGGTCGAAGGTGTTGCGCGCCTCGCGGATCATCGCGTCGAAGCGCGGGTCGCTGAAATGGCCCCAGTTGTTCGAGACCGGCGGCGCCATCCGGCTGTCCCAGAAGCGGACCATGGCGAAGAAGGGATCCATGGCGGCGAAGGAGACATTGGTCGCATGCGCGCCGCGCGCCGAGGCCGCCTGGCAGCCCTGGCGCCAGTTGGTGAAGAGCGTGTTCCAGTCCACCACGTCGAACTCGATGTTGACGCCGACCTGCTTCAGGTCCTGCTGCAGGAACTCGTTCATCGGCAGCGGCTGCATCTGGCCGGAACCGCTGGCGCTGATCTGGATCTTCAGGTTGAGCGGCCGCTGCGCGGTATAGCCGGCCTCGGCCAGCAGGCGCCGCGCCTCGGCCTTGTCGGTGCGGATCTGGAAGCTCGGGTTGCCCCACCAGGGATGCCCCGGCGCCACGGTGCCGACGGGCGCCACCATGAAGCCGCCGAGCAGCTGCTTCAGCCCCTCGCGGTCGATCGCCAGGTTCAGCGCCTTCCGCACCCGGACGTCGGCCATCGGGTTGCCGGCGGTGAAGCAGGGCTGCCAGGGCCAGACATGCGGCTGCAGGTTCTGGGTGATGACCATCTGCCGGCTGCGCAGCTGCGGCACGGTATCCGGCGCCGGCGCCTCGATCCAATCCACCTGGCCCGAAAGCAGCGCCGCGGTGCGGGCATTGGCCTCCGGGATCGGCAGCAGCACGATGCGGTCGGCCTTGGCCTTGGTGCCCCAGTAGGCGTCGTTCCGCACCATCTCCACCCTCTCACGGGCGACGAAGCGGGTCAGCTTGAAGGGCCCGGTGCCGGCGGGCTCGCGGGCGAAGCTGTTCCAGGCGGTCTCGGCATTGGGGCTGGCGGCGCGGTGCTTCTCCCACTGCGCGGGGCTCGCCATGAAGAGGTTGGTCAGGTTGATCGGCAGCAGGCTGTCCGGCTCGCTGGTGATCAGCGCCACGGTCAGGTCGTCGATCTTCTCCGCCCGGCGCAGCGCCGGCATGCGGGTCGCAGTCAGCCCGACTTGGCGCGGGTCATAGTGCGGCGCCTCGCGGTCCAGCACCTTGCGGACGTTCCAGACCACGGCATCGGCGTTGAAGGGGCTGCCGTCGTGGAAGACAACACCGGGCCGCAACCTGAAAACCCAGCGGGTCTTGTCGGCCTCATCCACCGCCCATTCGGTGGCGAGGCCGGGGATGACGGTGGAGGGCTTGTCGGCCGCCGACAGGTCCCAGGCGGTCAGCGCATCATACAGCGGGATGCCGGTGAAGCGGTTGCCCTCGAAGCCCTGGTCCGGCTGGCCATGAGTCAGCGGGATATCGGCCGCGGTCATGCCGATGCGGATCGTCCCCTGGGCGAGCGCCTGGCCGGGGGCGAGGGCGGTGCCGGCGAGCAGCGTCAGCAGGCCGCAGGCCGCCAGCAGCCGGCGGCCAGGCGTCCGGGGACCGCTTGTCGCGGCTTCTGTCATTGGGTCGAAGGCAGGCATCGTGTCGTTTTCCCGGGCGGCGGTGGATCGGCGGGCCGCAGGTTGGCAAGGCCCGTGCCAGCCCGGCGCCGGTGCCCCAGGCCCCCCGGCTACCCTTCCGGCCGTCCCGCCTGCCCAGGCGCCGGGCAGCCTGCCTGCCATCCAGGCATCCCCGATGCCGCCGCCGCTTAGTCCCGCTTTAAGCCCTCCCACGCACAATGCCCGCCTCGGAGCGGGTGGGCATGGCAGGCAAGGGCAAGAACGCGGGCGTCACCATCGTCATCAAGAAGGAGGAAGGTGGGGAAGCCGGGCACCATGGCGGCGCCTGGAAGGTCGCCTATGCGGATTTCGTCACCGCCATGATGGCCTTCTTCCTGCTGATGTGGCTGCTCAACGCCACCTCCGAGGAACAGCGCCGCGGCCTGGCCGACTACTTCTCCCCCAGCAATGTCCTGGCCCGCGCCGCCTCCGGCAGCGGCCAGCCCTTCGGCGGCCGCACCCCCAATTCGGATGGCGCCGCCGTCTCCGACGATGGCGCCATCCGGGTGGAGCGTGGCCCCGCCCCCGTCCGGCTCGACCTCGACGAGGAAGGCGAGGCACCGCCCGATGGCCAGGCCGATACCGACCCCAGCCGCCGTCCCCCCGCCCCCGCGCCGGTCCCCGGCACCGAGGCCGCCGCCGAGGCCGGCCAGGCCGGCGCCAATCCGGAATCCATCCCCGACGCCACCCTCCGCGCCGAGCTCGCCCGCCGCGAGCGCCAGGCCTTCGAACGCGCCGCCGAGGATATCCGCGCCGCCGTCCGCGACGACCCCGCCCTGGCGGAACTGGCCCGCCAGCTGGTCGTGGAACAGGTGCCCGAGGGCCTGCGCATCCAGATCCTCGATGCCGACCGCCGGCCGATGTTCCCGGTCGGCGGCGTCGCGCCCAACGACCGCGCCCGTGCCCTGCTGCAGAAGGTCATCGGCATCGCCAGCCGGCTGCCCAATGCCCTGGCCATCGCCGGCCATACCGATGCGACGCCCTTCCGCGGCCAGGACCGCAGCAACTGGGAGCTCTCGGCCGACCGCGCCAATGCCGTCCGCCGCATCATGGTCGATGGCGGCATCGCCGAGGCCCGGCTCAGCAGCGTCACCGGCCATGCCGACCGCACCCTGCTGATCCCGGCCGAGCCCACCAACCCGGCCAACCGCCGCGTCGCCATCACCCTGCTGCGCGCCCTGCCCGAGAGCGCCGCGCCATGACGACGATCGGCGGCCTCGTCTTCCTGCTGGCCTGCGTCTTCGGGGGCTATATCCTGGCGGGCGGCAAGTTCGACATCATCCTGCATTCCCTGCCGCATGAGATGATCACCATCGGCGGCGCCGCCATCGGCGCCTTCGTCATGTCGAACAGCGTGCACGACATCAAGCATGTGCTCGGCGGTTTCGGGAAGATCATCAAGGGCTGCCGCTTCCACAAGCACGACTACGTCGAGCTGCTGACCCTGCTGTACTTCTTCGTCCGCCTCGCCCAGTCGAAGGGTGCCATGGCGCTGGAGCCGCATATCGAGAAGCCGGAGGAAAGCCCCGCCTTCCAGAAATTCCCCAAGATCGCCAAGGACAAGGTGGCGACCGTCATGATCTGCGACTACCTCCGCATGGTCGGCATGAACGCCGACGACCCGCACCAGATCGAAGACATCATGTCGAAGGAGCTGAAGAAGGTCGCGGTGGAGGAAATGCACGCCTCGCATGCCCTCCAGGCCATCGCCGATGCGCTGCCCGCGCTCGGCATCGTCGCGGCCGTGCTCGGCGTCATCAAGACCATGGCCAGCATCGACCAGCCGCCCTCCGTCCTCGGCGGCATGATCGGCGGCGCGCTGGTCGGCACCTTCCTCGGCATCCTGCTGGCCTATGGCATGATGGGCCCCATGGCCGCCCGGCTGAAGGGCGTGGTCGACGAGGACTGCAAATTCTACGAGGTCATCCGCGCCGTCATCGTTTCCCACCTGCATGGCAACGCGCCCCAGGTCGCGGTCGAGGCCGGGCGCAAATCCGCCCCCAGCCATTCCATGCCGTCCTTCCAGGAACTCGAGGCCGCGCTGCAGGACATCCAGATCTGAGGCGGCTTGACGCGCCTCCCGCGGCCCGGCACCCATCCCGGATGGAACTTCCCGAATTTCCCCAGTCCGACAGCCCCTACCACCGTCACCTCGGCGTCACCGTCGCCGCCTGGGAGGATGGCTATGCCAGGCTGGTCTGCGACACGGTGGAGCACCACGCCAACCGCTCCGGCATCGTGCATGGCGGCGTGCTGCTCTCGATGATCGACCAGGCGGCCGCCTTCGCCGGGCTGTTCTGCCCCTTCCCCGGCCGGGTCCGCCGCGCGGTCACGCTCGACCTCGATTGCCGCTTCACCGGCCAGGCCCGCATCGGCCTCCGCCTCGCGGCCGAGGGCCGGGTGGTGACCGCCGGCCGCAACGTCTTCTTCGCCCGCACGGAGGTCTTCGACGAGGCCGGCACCCTGGTCGCCTTCGGCGCCTCCACCCACCGCTACCGCGCCGGCAGCGGCGACAGGCAGGGCGTGCCGGTCGAGTAGCGGCTCCGCCCTAGCCTATCGCCGCCGCGGCCGCCTCCGGCCCGGCGATGATCTCGATGCAGCGGGCGAGGTCGATCCGCCGCAGCCCGCCCGGGTCCTGCCCGGCCGCCGGCAGCAGGGCCGCGATCCGCGTGGCCATGCCCTGGGTCGCCACGTCGTAATGCGCCGCCCCGCCCAGCCGCCGCCCCGCCCCCTCCAGCGCCCGCAGCTGCCGGGCCGCCGTCTCCATCGCCGAAACCTCGGCATCCTGCACCTGCCCGGCGGCGCCCAGCCTTTCGGCCGGTTGCAGCAGGTGCTGCTGCACCGTCGCCATGTAGCTGGCCCGGAAGGCCACCTCGGCCCGGTGCCGGCAGGCCGCCAGGCGCTTCTGCCGGTCGCCCGTCAGCAGCGCGCAATTCGCCAGATCCTCCAGCCGGTCCGCCAGGGCCAGCGCCGCCTCCGCCGTCTGCTGCGGCCGCAGCGCGGCGAAGGGCGGCAAGGGGCTGTCCATCACCGCATCCAGCGCCTGCTGCGCCAGCCGGCGGGCCTGCGGATGCAGCGAGGCCGCGGTCTGGATCAGCCGGCCCGGCGCCGAGGCACCGCGCAGCAGCGTCGCCAGGGCGATCGCCAGCGCATCCGGCCCGGCCGGCAGCACCGCCTCCAGCGCCGCCTGGGCCAGCCGCTCCGGCGGCCCCTGCGCCGCCGCCACCATGGCCGCCCAGATCACGGGCCCGGCCGCCCAGAGCGGCTGGCACAGCCCGGCGATGGCGGCGTAGTCCCGCACCGCAAGGCCGCTCTCGGCCCAGCCCGGCGGCGGCCGCTCCGGCAGCAGCCGGGCTGCCTCCGGCCAGAGCCACTCGCCGAGGCGGCCGATCAGCGCCGTCGCATGGGTGGTATGCTGCGCCGCTTCCTCCGCCAGGGCCGCGCCGCGCGGCCCCAGGGCCCGCTGCACCACATCCGCCAGGCAGCGCAAGGCGCTGCGCGGCACCGTCGCCTCGCCCCGGCTCCAATCCGCGGCGGAGACGATGGCCCCATCCAGCGGCAGGAAAAGCAGCCGGGCGAAGCGCAGCCGCCGCGGCGTGCCGAGCCCGCGCAGCCGCGGCCGCACCGGGTCCAGGATGCGGTCCAGCTCCCCCCGTTCCACCAGCCCGTCGAGGAAGCCGACGATCCGCGCCACCGACGCGTCATCCGCCCCGGCCGTCGCCTGGCCGAGGCTGCGGACCTCCCGCAGCGGATTGGATCCCGGCGGCGCTGGACGTGGCTGGGTCATGCGCTGGCCGCCCTCATTCCCTCATTGCGCAGGATCAGGTCGAGGATCCGCCCGGTCATCCAATCCTGGTTCGGCTGCACCATGCGGCGCCAGCGGGTCAGCCCGCCCTGCATCGCCTCCATGTCGCCGCTCGGGTCGAAGCCGAGCCAGTCGCCGACCTCGCCGGGGATCACCGGCACCATGGCCGCCATGTCGAACAGCGCCAGGTCGCGCCGGGCCGGATCCGCGGTGCGCCACAGCCCGCAGATCAGCCCCCAGCCATCCAGCAGCCATTCCGGCCGGGCCGTGAGCTGGGCGACGCCCTGATCCCGTCCCGGGTTGCGCGGAGCCTGATGCCCCCCCTGGGTTTGCCGCCAGTTCCGCAGCAGCTCCGGCAGCCTGGCCAGCGCGGCATGCGCATCGACCAGCGCCAGCCGGCAGCAGCGCAGGGTCAGCTCGGCGCTCTGCCCGATCAGCCGGACGCAGCTCTGCTCCGGCCCCGGCGCGTTCCCCGCCCAGGCCGAGAGCTCCTGCATCACCGCGCCGATCTCGGCGATCAGCCGGGGCATCAGCGCGGCGGCGGGATTGCGCGGCAGGCCGCAGAAGCTGAAGGCCTCCGCCACCTCGGACAGCGCCTCGAAGGCGGCGATGGGCGAGACCCGGTCGGCGGGGTCGAGCGCCAGCAGCACCGCCCGCGCCCGCTGCTCCAGCCCCCGCATGCTGTCCTGCTCCGGCGGCAGCCCGGCGCCCTGCCCCGCTTCGCCCTGCCTGACCAATTCCAGCAGCAGGTGGTACTGGGTCCGGGTCCGCGCCTGCAGATCCTCGGCGACCGCGGCCTCCGCCGCCCGGGCCGCGGCACGGCCGGCGAAACCCTCGGCCGCCACCTGCCGCGCCACCTCCCGGATGCTGCGCGGCGCGAGCAGACCCAACCCGCCGATCCGCTGCCACAGCGCCCGGTCATGCAGGGTCGGCGTGCAGATATCCGGCAGCGCCGACCAGGGCATGACATAGACCCCGTCCTCCCCACCGGATTGCCCAGCACCAGCTCGGCCCCGCCGCGCAGGCCGGGACGGACCCGCCCGCCCAGCAGATGCGGGGTGGTGAAGGGGATCGCGACGCCGCGCTCGAGGAACGTCATCGGCCGGTATTGCCCGGCCTCGAACTTCGCCACGCGCGTCAGGGGATGGGACAGGGGCATCGCGGGAAGCCTCGCCTGCCCGGCTGAAATTTCGGTTAAGCCCCGTCCCTGGCCGGCGCCTTGCCGCTCACTCCGCCCGCAGCGCCGCCCGCCGCGCCGCAAGCCCGGCCGGATCGGCCAGCGCCGCCAGCCGCGTGGCCGCCAGGGTGGCGAAGCGATGCAGCAGCATCCGCCGCCGGCTCGGCGCCAGCGGATGCGCCGGCGCATCCCGCAGCCGCACCGCCGCCCCCGCCCCCTCGGGGCCCTCGGCCACCAGCAGCCCGGCATCCTCCGGCAGCAGCGCCTGCGGGAAGTCCAGATCGACGGCGAAGAACAACCGGTCGCAATACTCCCGGTAGTCCGGCCACTTGCTATCCGCCAGGTAGTCCCGGGCGCAGGATTTCACCTCGATGATGACGAAGCCACCATCCGGCTGCAGTGCCAGGAAATCCGCCCGGCGGCCATTGGGCAGCGGCATCTCCGCGACCACCGCCCAGCCGCTGAGCGCGCAGAAGCGGCTTGCCGCCAGACTGACCTGCGCCGTCCGCAGGGCCGGCAGGAGCATCTCCGCCGGGGCCGCAGCCTGGAGTTGTACCGTATCGATTCCATTCACGGGAAAGATTGTTCCTCCTGCTGTAAACATCTAGTCAGCACTGCTCCGACCTGCGATGTTCGCGCAGGGTATATTCCATATCATGATTGCAACACGCTTCTCCGTCGGCCTCCACATCCTCGTCCTGGTTGCCAGCGACCCGCCCGGGAATGCCACCAGCATTCGCCTCGCGGCCAGCATCGGCACCAATCCCGTCGTGGTCCGGCGCATCGCCGGGCTGCTGTCGCGGGCGGGACTCATCACCGTGCAGCGCGGCCCCGGGGGCGCCAGCCTGACCCGCCCGGCCACCGCGATCAGCCTTGCCGATGTATGGCGTGCCATCCATCCGGAACGGGAAAAGATGATCCGGGTGCATGGCCGCACCAACCAGGACTGCCCGCTCGGCCTCCGCATCCCCGGCCTGCTGCGCAACCGCTTCGACCTAGCCGAGGCCGCGGTGCTGGAGAACCTCGCCGCCACCAGCCTCGCCGAGCTGGTCACCGAGGCCACCGCCGGGGCCACCGCCGAGGCTTGAGCTAGCCCAGCAGCGCGTCGATCGCCTTCGCCAGCCGCAGGTCCCGGGCCGAAAGCCCGCCGGCATCATGCGTGCTGAGCAGGATCTCCACCCGGTTCCAAACATTGGACCATTCCGGATGATGGTCCTGCGCCTCCGCCAGCAGCGCCACCCGCGCCATGAAGCCCCAGGCCGCCGAGAAATCGGCGAATTGGAAGCGCCGCCGGATGGCATCCCGTCCTTCCACCAGGGACCACCCCGGCAATTCCGTGGCCAGCGCCGCCCGCGCGGCCGCATCCAGTGTCTCGACCATCCCCTGCCCTCCCCCGATCCAGGCTTGACGCCGCCCGCCGGGCAGCCTCCGTTGCGCCGCATGCGCCACACCACCCCGCCCAGCATCGACGATATCCTGGAGATGGCCGAGCAGGCCTTCGCCGCAATCCCCGCCGTGCTGCGCGACATGGTCCGCGGCACCGCCATCGTGGTCGAGGACGTCCCCGATGACGAGACGCTGGAGGCGATGGGGATCGAGAATCCTTGGGAGCTGACCGGCCTCTATCGCGGCACCCCGCTGACGCAGAAAAGCGTGCTGGACGTGCCGTTGGAGCCCGACACCATCCTGCTCTTCCGGGAGCCGATCCTGCTCGAATGGGTGGAAAGCGGCGAGGAGCTGTTCCGCCTCGTCCGCAACGTGCTGATCCATGAGATCGGCCACCACTTCGGCCTCTCGGATGCCGATATCGACCGGCTGGAGACCGAGGACTAGCGCGCCTCAGGCGATCTCCAGCGCATGGGCGTCGTGCTCCGCCCAGACCAGCGTCGCCGCATCGCCGGGGCTCACCGGCCCACGGTAGAAGACATCGTCCGGCACCAGCACGGAGGCATCCTCGCCCTCCCCCACCGAAAGCGCGACCCGCACGCTGGTCCCCTGGTACTCCACCGCCGCAACCCGGCCCAGCCGGTGCGGCCCATCCCCCGATGCATCCCCTGGCGCGCCCAGCCGGCAGCGGTCCGCCCGCACCGCGATCGCTCCCTGCGGCCCGCGCAGGATGTTGTGGCCGCCGATGAAGCGGGCGACGAAGGCGCTCACCGGCCGCTCGAAGACCTCGCGCGGCGGCCCGGCCTGGCGGATATGCCCGTCCTCCATCACCACCATCAGATCGGCCAGCGCCATGGCCTCGTCCTGGCTATGGGTCACGTGGATGAAGGTGATGCCCAGCTCCCGCTGCAGCCGCTTCAGCTCCTCCCGCACCCGGGTACGCAGGAAGGGATCGAGCGCCGAGAGCGGCTCGTCCAGCAGCAGCACCCGCGGCTCGGTGATCAGCGATCGCGCCAGCGCCACCCGCTGCTGCTGCCCGCCCGAGAGCTGGGAGGGCAGCCGTTCCGCGAAGCCCTGCATCTGCACCAGGGAGAGGTACTCCATCGCCTTGGCATGGCGCTGCGCCTTGGGGATGCCGCGCGCCTTCAGACTGAAGGCGACGTTGTCGAGGCAGCTGAGATGCGGGAACAGCGCATAGCTCTGGAACATCATCGCCGTGCCGCGCTCGACCGGCGGCCGGTCCGTCACGTTGACGTCGTGGATCAGTACGTCGCCGGCCGAGATCACCTCATGCCCCGCGATCATCCGGAGGGTGCTGGTCTTGCCGCAGCCGCTCGGCCCCAGCAGGCAGCAATAGCTGGCGGGCGGGATCCGCAGCGAGACATTGTCCACCGCGAGGAAGCCGCCGTAGCGCTTGGTCACCGCGACCAGCTCCACGTCGAAGCGCCGCTCCCGCCGCGGCGGGCTGCTGTCCTGGGGCATCTGGTCGCTCCTCAGCCCGGCCGGGCGATGGCGGCACGCCGCCGCTGCATGCGGATCACCAGCGCCAGGGTCGCGCCGATCACCAGGAAGGACACGCCGGTGGTCAGCGTGCCGATGGCGAACAACGTCGGCGAGGTCGAGGACGAGATCAGCGCATAGATCTCGAGCGGCAGGGTATTGCGGTTGCCCGCGACCAGGGTGGTCCGGGCATATTCGTCGTAGCTCAGGGTGAAGGCGCCCATCGCCACGCCGAGGATCCCCGGCATCAGGATCGGCAGGGTCACCCAGCGCAGCCGCTGCCAGGCGCTGGCGCCGAGATCGGTCGCCGCTTCCTCATAGGCGCGGTTGAAGCGGTTGAAGACCGCGAACATGGCGAACAGCCCGAAGGGCAGGGTCCAGGTAAGCTGCGCCGCCAATGCGGAGGTGAAGAGATCCGCCTTCCAGCCGAACAGCTGGAAGCCGAGCCCGATGCCGAAGCCGACCAGCAGGCTCGGCATCACCAAGCTGGCGACCGCCAGGTAGAACAGCACGCCCGAGCCGGGGAAGCGCCGCCGGAAGCCCATCCCCGCCGCGACGGAAACCACGACGGTGATGGTGCTGACGATGACCGCCAGCAGCACGGAACGGCCGAAGGCGACCGGGATATTGGCCATCTGCCCCGGCTTCAGGATGTCCTCGAACCAGACGGTGGAGGTGCCGACCATGGGGAAGGTCACGCCGCCATCCGGCCCCTGGAAGGACAGCAGGTAGATGACCAGCATCGGCCCGTAGAGGAACAGCAGGAAGGCGCCGGTCAGCGTCGCCAGCGCATAGAAGGTCCAGGGCCGCCGCTCCCGCGGGTCGCGTGCCCGGCTCATCGGACCAGCTCCTTCCTCACATCGACCACCCGCATCATCCCGGCGACCATGATGGCGACGAACAGCACCAGGATCATCGCGCTGGCCGCGGCCGGCGGGTACTGCATCGCCTGGATCTCGGTCGCCAGCGCCGAGACGATGGAGGCGCTCTGCCCGCCGCTCATCGCCTTCACCACGAAGAAGTCGCCCATGACCTGGGTGAAGACGAGGATCGAGCCGAGCGCGATGCCGGTCTTCGACAGCGGGATCACCACATCCACCATGGTCCGCCAGCGGCTGGCCCCGGCATCCCGCGCCGCCTCCAGCAGGGCCGGGTCGATCTTCGACAAGGAATTGGCGATCGGCCCGATCATCAGCAGCGTGAAGAGATGGACATAGGTGACGCAGACCGCGAAGGGCGAGAAGAGCAGGAATTCCAGCGGCCGGTCGATCAGGTGCAGGTCCAGCAGCATCTGGTTGAAGGCGCCGTTGCGGCCGAGGAAGGGGATCCAGGCGATGGTGCGGATGATGCCCGAGGTCCAGAAGGGAATCGCGCACAGCAGGAACAGCACCGTCCGCACCAGGGAGCTGCGGACATGGAAGACCAGGAAATAGGCGATGTTGAAGCCGAGGAAGAGCGTGATGCCCCAGACGATGAAGGCGAATTTCAGCGAGGAGGCATAGACCCGCAAGGTCGCCGGCGTCGTCAGCAATTCCTGGTAGTTGTCCAGCATGAAGGCCGGGTAGATGCCGGTCCGGTCGTAGTCGTAGAAGCTGACGACCAGGAAGATCAGCGTCGGCAGCGCGAAGAAGGCCGTCAGGATGATGGCGAGCGGGCCGACCTGCAGCCAGGACACCAGCCGCGGCGAGAGCCGGAAGCGCCGCCGCGCCCGGCCCGGCCGCGCCGCCACCGTCGCCGTGGATTGCTGCGTGATGCTCATGCCTCAGGCCGCGGCCATGACGGTGCCGGGTTGCATCTGCGGTCTCCTGCGGTCACGAGGTGATGAATTCGTTCCATTTCCGCGTGAGGTAGCGATCCTCGTCCATCACCGAATTCCACACCGCAATATTGCCCATGCGAGCTTCGAAGCTGCCGCCGTCGCGGAGCTCGCCGGGCTTGATCGCCGGCTTGCCGAAGGGATCCGGCAGCGCCGCCGTGGCGGGCTTGCCGTCGTACCAGTAGTCCCACTCGGCCGGCGTCAGGAACTTCCGCACGTTCTCCGGCTGCGCCGAGTAGTAGCCCTGCCGCGCGATCACCGCGCCCTGGAAGCCCGAGCCGTACCAATTGGCATATTCGATGGCGCAGTCGCGCTTCAGCCCGGTCAGGTGCTTCATCATGCCGAGCACATAGCCCCAGCCGCGATAGCCTTCCTTCAGCGGCTGGAAGGTGCAGGCGATGCCGCGCGTCCGCACCGCCGAGACCGCCGGCGACCACATCGACTGGATCACCACCTCGCCCGAGGCCATCAGGTTCACCGACTGGTCGAAGGTGGTCCAGAAGGAGCGGAACTGGCCGCTGCGCTTGACCTCCATCATGATGGCCATGGTCCGGTCGATCTCGGCCCGGGTCATGTTGCCCTTGTTGCCATAGGTCAGGCCGCCGCGCGCCTCCACCGCCATGGCGACATCGATGGTGCCGATCGTCGGCTGGTCCTGCAGCGCCGCGCGGCCCTTGAAGGCGGGGTCGAGCAGATCGGCCCAGCTCGTCACCGGCCGCCCGGTCAGGTCCGGGCGGATGCCGAGCGTATCCGCATTGGTCACCGCCGGGATGCCGGTCAGCCAGTCGGTCTCGCCCGGGGCGAAGGCCTTCGCCTCGGCATCCGTCGCGTAGAGCACGCCGAAGGGCGCGATGCCCTGCGGCGAGGCGACCCGGCCA
This sequence comes from Belnapia sp. AC561, assembly GCF_979252845.1. Taxonomy (NCBI): domain Bacteria; kingdom Pseudomonadati; phylum Pseudomonadota; class Alphaproteobacteria; order Acetobacterales; family Roseomonadaceae; genus Belnapia; species Belnapia sp. AC561. The sequence continues at coordinate 67,235 of NZ_CEEDBP010000023.1, read as the reverse complement.
TCGGCATACTTGCCTTTGGTGAAGAGCGGAATCGACTTGTCGTAGTTCGTCAGCTTGCCGCGCGGCATGGCCTGCAGCACGTTGCGGCCGACCAGGTACTTCAGGAAGGGCAGGCTGATGTCGGCGACGTCGATCGCGCTCGACTGCGACAGGAAGCGGTTCAGCAGGTCGGCATTCTCGCTCGCCTGCATGCGCACGGTGAAGCCGAGATCCTTGGTCGCCTGCTCCGCGATCAGGCCGATCGCCGTCACCGGCGGCCCGGCATGCTGGATGGTGATGTCGCGGATATTCTGCGCCCAGATGGTCGGGAAGCCGCCGAGGGCACCGGAGCCGGCTGCGGCCCCCGCGGTGCCGAGGGCGGCCTTGAGCCAGGCGCGGCGAGAGGGTCCGGGCGAAGCGGGCCGGTCGATCGGCTGCGACATCTTGCCTCCTGTCAGTGCTGCGGCCTGCGCTGCGGCAGCATGACCGAGCCTAGCGCGCGCCCTGAGGATGGTGCATCGCACAAAATGACTTGTATTAAGGCAATATCAGGAAACGACTTGCGATCAGCACTTATTTTGGGTGATCCGCTCGGAATATGCGCAAATTTTGGGCAACAGGGTCACCAAGCGACGCTTGCCTTGATGCCGCGGAAGTTGTAGGACTATAGGCCTATCGCCGCCCGTCCGTTGCCAGGCGCTTCAAACGGTCGAATTCTAAAATTTCCCGCCGAAAACCCAATGAAATCAATCACCGGGCCTTCCACAATTTTACGAAATTGAGCCGAATTTTAGCGAATTGAGCCGAATTTAGCAAGATTGAGCGACATTTAGTCGATCACATCGCCCACCGCATGGATCGGCGCCCCGAGCGGCTTGCCCACCACCGGCACCACGGACAGCACATCCCCGGTCACCCGGAAGGGCAACGCCACCAACCCGCATCCCGCCAGCGACAGGCAGGCGATCAACACCACGGCCATCCGCATCTCGGCTCTCCTTCGATCCATGGGTCGCGAACGCGCCAGCCGCTGGCCCGTTCAGGCCCCCCGTTCAGGCCGGCACCACCAGCCCATCCTCCATCCGCACCACCCGGCCGCAGCGCTCGGCCAGGGCCTGGTCATGGGTGATCAGCAGCAGGGTCGTCCCCAGCCGCTCGCGCAGCCCGAACAGCAGGTCCATCACCTGCCGCCCGGTCTCGCGGTCCAGGTTGCCGGTCGGCTCATCCGCCAGCAGCAGCGGCGGCTCGGCGACGGTCGCCCGGGCCAGCGCCACCCGCTGCTGCTCGCCGCCCGAAAGCTGCCCCGGATAATGCCCGATGCGGTGGCCGAGCCCGACCGCGGCCAGGGCCTCCCGCGCCCGGTCGAAGGCATCCCGCCGGCCGGCGAATTCCAGCGGCACCGCGACATTCTCCAGCGCCGTCATGGTGGGGATCAGGTGGAAGGCCTGGAAGACGATGCCGACATGCTCCCGCCGGAAGCGCGCCAGCGCATCCTCGTCCATCCGCCCGAGGTCCTGCCCGGCCACGCTGAGGCTGCCGGCCGTCGCCCGCTCCAGCCCCGCCAGCAGCATCAGGAGGGAGGTCTTGCCGGAGCCGGAGGGCCCGACCAGCCCCACCGCCTCGCCGCGACGGACCTCCAGGTCCACGCCGCGGAGGATGTTGACCTCGCCCGCCGCCCCCGCCACCTTGAAGGCCAGACCCCTTGCGGTGATGAGCGATTCGTCGATTTGTCGGGACGTCAGGGATCGGGAGTGGCTTGCGATGGTGTCCATGGGTCCGTGCGGGTTCCGGGATGCCAGGCCATATGGGCGCCGGGCCGCCATTGGCATAGGGCTTTCGGGTTTCGGAGTGTTGCGTCCTGGCAGGGCGCAGGAACCGGTGCGGCTGCTGGCGCTGGGCGATAGCCTCACCGCCGGCTATGGCCTGCCGCAGGGCCAGGGCTTCGTCCCACGCCTGCAGGCCGCGCTCGCGGCCAAGGGCCGTGCCGTCCGCATCCTCGATGCCGGGGTCTCCGGCGATACCACCGCCGGCGGCCTCGCCCGGCTGGACTGGGCCTTGGCCGAGCAGCCGCAGGCGGCGCTGGTGGAGCTCGGCGGCAACGACGGGCTGCGCGGCCTGCCGCCCGCCGCCTCCCGCGCCAGCCTGGCCGGGATCCTGGACAAGCTGGCGGCGGCGAAGATCCCGGTGCTGCTGGCCGGCATGCTGGCGCCGCCCAACCTCGGCGCCGACTACGGCCGCGAATTTGCCGCGATGTTCACGGATCTGGCGCGGGAAAGGCCCGGGGTCCTGCTCTATCCCTTCTTTCTCGAGGGGGTGGCGGGCGATCCGGCGCTGAACCAGCCCGACGGCATCCATCCCAATCCCGCCGGCGTTGCCATCATCATCGACCGCATCCTGCCGATGGTCGAGGCCCTGCTGGACCGCGTGCCTGCCGCCTGAGCCTTCGCCTCCCGAGGAGATCCTGCCATGATCCGCCTCTTCGTCGCCCTCGCCCTCCCCGCCGCCATCAAGGCCCAGCTCGCCCTGCTGGCGGGCGGCATTCCCGGCGCCCGCTGGGTGCCGCCGGAGAACTACCACCTGACGCTCCGCTTCATCGGGGAGGTGGAATCCTGGCAGGCCCAGGACGTGGACGATGCCCTGGCCCATATCCGCGCCCGGCCCTTCGAGCTTTCGCTGCGCGGCCTCGGTACCTTCGAGAAGGCTGGGCGGATCAGCGCCCTCTGGGTCGGGGTCGAGAGGACCGATCCGCTGGCCTTCCTGCAATCCAAGGTCGAGACCGCGCTGCAGCGCGTCGGGCTCGAGCCGGAGCGCAAGCGTTTCGCCCCGCATGTGACGCTGGCCCGCACCGACCGTGCGGCGCCGGACAAGCTGATCAGCTTTGTCCAGGCGCATAACCTGTTCCGGGCACCACCGATGCCGGTCGAGAGCTTCACCCTCTATTCCTCCCTGCTCGGCAAGGAACAGGCCTTCTACGTGCCGGAGGTGGAATACGACCTCAGCTTGCCCCCCGCCGCCGGCCTGACTAGGGTCGCCGGGTGATCCACCGGCTGCCGGCCCCCCTGCTGCGCCTCCTCGCTGCGGTCCTGCTGCTGCAGGCCGTGCTGGCGCCTGCGCTCTGCCTGGCGGCCGGGCGCGGCGGGCTGGCGGTCGAGATCTGCACCGCCGAGGGGCTGCGCACCATCCATGCCGCCCCGGATGGCACCCCGGCCGCGCCGCACCACATCGGCGCCTGTCAGGCCTGTCACGCCTTGCCGCAGGGTGCCGCGCTGGATGTTCCGGCGCTGCCGATGCCGTCCTGGATCGCCCTGCCCCCGGCGGCGCTGGTCCAGGCCACCACCCTGCCCCCCGGCATCCGCGGCCCGCCGGGCGGCGCCAGGGCACCACCCGCCTTCTCCTGACGCATCCCGCGCGGCCGGTCCCGGCCGCGCGTCTTTCGATGTCGCCGGAGACCATCCATGCGCCCGCTGTCATTCGCCGCCCTGCTGGGCGGCTGCCTGCTGTCCCTTCCCGCCTTCGCCCATGTCACCCTGGACCCGCCCCAGGCCGCCGCCGGCGCCTATGTCCGGGCCGCCTTCCGCGTGCCGCATGGCTGCGTCGGCGCCGCCACCGAAAGCCTGACGATCCGGCTGCCGGACGGCATCCTCGGCGCCCGGCCGATGGCCAAGCCGGGCTGGACCCTCAGCATCACCCGCCGCCCGCTGGAGGTGCCGGTGCCCAATGGCCATGGCGGGATGATCACCGAGGCGGTTGCCGAGATCGCCTGGTCCGGCGGCCCCCTGCCCGACGAGCAGTACGAGGAGTTCATCCTCATGCTGCATGTCGGCGACAGGCCGGGCGAGACGCTCTACCTGCCGGCGACCCAGCGCTGCACCGGGGGCGCCACCGCCGCCTGGGCCGAGATTCCGGCGGCCGGCCGCCGCGTCACCGACTATCGCATGCCCGCCCCCTCGCTCCGGCTGCTGCCGGCGCGGGCCCGGGACGGTGCCACCAGTGGAGCGAATTGAGATGCGCGTCGCCCTGCTCGCCGCCGCCCTGGTCCTCGCCCCGCCGCTGGCCCGGGCCTGCGACACCGAATACCTGAACAGCCAGCTCACCCTGGTCTGCCGGGCGGCGCTGGATCCGGCGCTGGCGCTGCTGCAGGGCCTCGCCCCCCAGGCGACCGCCGCCGAGACCGCCGCCATCACCCAGGCCACCACCCTGGCCGAGGCCGCCTGCGAGACCGGGGACCCGGAGGTGGGCGCCCAGGAGGCGATCCGCCTCGCCCGTCTCGCCGGCCGCATCGAGGCCCGGCTTCCCGAACCCCCGCCGATCTGGCCCCAGCGCCAGGCCGCCCGTTGAGGATGACCGCCATGACCCCGCCGTTCCGCCGCAGCCTGCTCGGGCTGCTCGCCCTGACGCTTCCCACCCTGGCCTGGGCGCATGACGCCCAGCTCGGCGATCTCTCGATCACCCAGCCCTGGTCCCGTGCGGCCGGCGCCAATGGCACCGGCGCCGGCTTCCTGACCATCCGCAACGCCGGCAGCCAGGCGGACCGCCTGGTCTCGGCCAGCTCCCCGGCGGCGCGAACGGTCGAGCTGCATAGCCATATCCGCGACGGCGAGGTGATGCGGATGCGCCCGGTCGCCGCCGGCATCCCGCTGCCGCCGGGCGAGACCGTCACGCTGCAGCCCGGCGGGCTGCATGTCATGCTCATCGGGCTGACCGAGGCGCTGCGCCTGGGCGGCGAGGTGCCGCTGACGCTCCGCTTCGAGAAGGCCGGGGAGACGCAGGTGATGCTGCATGTCCTCGGCGCCGGCGCCCGCGCCCCGGCGGCCCAGGTCCCGGCTACCCAGGTCCCGGCTACCCAGGTCCCGGCTACCCAGGCCCCGGCTGCCCGCTGAGGCTGCTCGCCGCCCTGCTGCTGCTGCCGGGGCTGGCGGCGGCGCAGCCCATCCCGCGTTCGGTGCTGCCCGGGCTGGGCAGCGCCGATCCTCGCCAGCCGGTCGATCGCGCGGCGGCGCCCTGGCGCTCGCTCGGCCGGGTGCAGCTGGAAACCGGCGGGCGCTGCACCGGGGCGCTGATCGGGCCGCGGCTGGTGCTGACCGCGGCGCATTGCCTCGTGGCACAGCGCACCGGGGTGCTGGTGCAGCCGGGGACGGTGCATTTCATGCTGGGCTATGACCGCGGGACGCATCTCGGCCATGGCCGGGCCGTCGCCCTGCGGATCGGCGCCGGCTACGATCCGGCCACGCGGTCGCCGGGCAGCGCGGATTGGGCGGTGCTGACGCTGGATACGGCGCTCGGCACGCCGGAGCGGGTGCTGCCGCTGGCCGAGCCGCTGCCCGCCCCGCGCACGCCGCTGCTGCTCGGCGGCTACCAGCAGGACCGGCCGGAGGTGCTGCTGGCCGATCGCGGCTGCCGGCTGCTCGGGCTTTCCGCCGCGGGTCCGGCGGCGATGCTGCTGCATGATTGCGCCGCGACGCGGGGCGCGAGCGGCGCGCCGCTGCTGGTGCAGAAGCAGGATGGCGGCTGGACCATCGCGGGGGTCGTCAGCAGCGTGGCGGTGACCATGGCCTTTGGCGCGGCGGTGCCGGCCCCGGCCATCGCCGCGGCGCTGCGGTCGGCGCCCTAGAGCGCGATCGTCTGAGATGGCATCAGCAAAAGACGTGAATCGCGCGATCCAGTTGAGCACCAGCAGGCTTTCCGGCCCGGTATGGGCCAGGACATTCCCGATCAGGCTGGCCAGGAATTCGGCCGATTCATTCTAGAGGACCGAAAAGACGACGCGGTCCTCAGCACCCAACGGCATGGTTCAACGGCTTCCGCGGTTCACGGGTGGCGATGGCGCCACCCGTCCCCAGCATAGCGCAAAGCCGGCCGCGGTTCAGCCGAGGCTGATCGGCGTCAGGTCCTGGAACCAGGATTGCGCCTGCACGAAGCCCTTCACCTTCGGGCTGATCGCGCGCGGGTTCATGTCATGCGCGACGAACAGGAACAGCCGGTCGTCCACCGCCTTGGCATGGAGCTGCTGCAGCAGCAGCTCCTGCGGCCCCGGCTCGAAGGTGTCGTAGATGTCGTTCATCAGCGCGTCGTAGCCGGGATCGCTGAAGTAGCCCCAGTTATTCGCCGCCGGCGGCACCATCTCGGTCTTCAGGAAGCGGATGGCGAAGGTGAAGGGATCGAAGGCGCCGTAGGAGATGTTGATGGCGGAGACGCCGCGGTTGGAGGGGGCCTTGGCGCCTTCCCGCCAGATGCCGAGCAGGGCGTTCCATTCCAGCACCTCGAAGGTGACCTCGATGCCGATCTCCTTCAGGTTCTGCTGCACCGCCTCGTTCATCGTCAGCGGCTGCATCTGGCCGGAGCCGCTGGTGGAGATGGCCACCTTGGTGCGCAGCGGGTTGCGGGCGGAGAAGCCGGCCTCGGCCATCAGCTTGCGCGCGGCCGCGAGGTCGGTCCGCACCGGGTCCTTCGGCGTGCCGTGCCAGGGATGGCCCGGCGGCACCAGCCCGGCGCCCTCCACCATCATGCCGCCCAGCAATTCCTTAATGCCCTTGCGGTCGATGGCGAGGTTGGCCGCCTGGCGCAGCCGCGCATCGCGCCAGGGCGAGCCCTCCGCCATGTTGAAATGCCAGGTCCAGTTGTGCGGATACTGGTTGGAGACGATCTGGAAGCCGGCCTGCTTCAGGCTGGGGATGGCATCCGGCGGCGGCGCCTCGATGAAGTCCACCTGGTTGGAGCGCAGCGCGGCGACGCGGGTATTCGCCTCCGGCAGCGGCAGCAGCACCAGCCGGCCGCATTTCGGGATGCGCGATTTGTCCCAGTGGTCGGCATTGCGGGTCATCACGCAGCGCTCGCGGATGCTGAAGCTTTCCATCTTCCAGGGGCCGGTGCCGACCGCCTTGTCCATGTACTTGTCCCAGTCGCGGCCGGCGGCTTCCCAGGCGCCCTTGTGGGTGATGCCGACCCAGGTCAGGCCGAAGGGCACCAGGCTGTCCGGCCGGGTGGTCTCGAGGATGAAGGTATTCTTGCCCTCGGCCCGCCAGGCGGCGATGGTCGGCATGCGGATGCGGGCCTGGGCGGCGGCGCGCAGGTCGTAGTGCGGCGCGTCGCTCTTGAAGGCGCGGTCGTAGGAGAAGACGACGTCGTCGGCATCCATGGTCTTGCCGTCATGGAACTTCACCCCCTCGCGCAGGGTGATGATCCAGCGGCGCTTGTCGGCGGGGTCGACCTTCCATTCCGTCGCCAAGCCGGACCGCTGCACGGAGGGACCGTCGAATTTCGTCAGGTCCCATTGCACCAGCTGATCGTAGAGCGTGATGCCCATGAAGCGATGGCCCTCGCCGCCCTGGTCGGGCACGCCATTGGCGAGCGGCACCGCGGAGGCGGTCATGCCGACCCGCAGCGTCGTCGTCGGGGTGCCCTGGGCCAGGGCGAGGTCGTAGGGCAGCACCCCGGCGGCGGCCAGGCCACCGAGCAGGCCGCGACGGCCAATGGTCAGGTTCATGCGATGAGCTCCCCCATGGAGCCTTGCGATTTGCCATCGCACGCGGTGCCGCGCCACGCCAGGAAAGGGGCATTATTGGCTATAAGTTACGCTTCTGCCCGAATCATAGGCTTTCGAGGGATTTACTGGCGAAACGGTCAGCAGATCTCGAAAGTCTTCCTTGGGCGGCGGCCGATGCGAGGCTCGGCGGCAAGGCATCCAACCAAGGATGCCACCGAGGGAGCCATCGTCCATGCCTTTGTCCCGCCGTGCCGCGCTCAGCGCCGCCGCCGCCTCCGTCCTGCCGCTGCCCGCCCTGCATGCCCAATCGGCCGAGCCGATCCGCATCGGCATCCTGACCGACCTGGCCGGACCCTACCGGGACGTGACCGGCCCGACCTCCGTCGCCTGCGTCCGCCAGGCGGTGGAGGAATTCACCGCATCCAACCCGGCCATCAAGGTCGAGATCGTCACCGCCGACCACCAGAACAAGCCGGATGTCGGGATCAATACCGTCCGGAGCTGGTTCGACCAGCGCGGCGTCGACGTGGTGACGGATGTCGGCAACAGCGCCATCGCCCTCGGCATCAACCCGGTCTGCGTCGAACGCGACAAGGTCCACATGAATGCTTCGGCCGGCACCTCGGACCTGACGGGCCGCGCCTGCACGCCGAATACCGTGCACTGGAGCTACGATACCTGGTGCCTGTCGAATACCTCCGGCACCGCGCTGACCAGGGCGGGCGGCGACAGCTGGTACTTCATCACCGCCGACTACGCCTTCGGCCATGCGATCGAGCGCGACACCACGCGCTTCGTGGAGGCCGCCGGGGGGAAGATGCTCGGCGCCTCCCGCTACCCCTTTCCGCAGACCACGGATTTCTCGGCCTTCCTGCTGCAGGCCCAGGCCTCCCGCGCCAAGGTGCTGGGCCTCGCCATGGCGGGGGACGACCTGATCAACTGCGTGAAGCAGGCGCAGGAATTCGGCCTGACCCGGACCATGAAGCTGGCCGCCATCATCGGCTCCATCACCGCCGTCGTCGCCTCCGGCCTGCCGACCATGCAGGGGATGTTCATCGCCGAGACCTTCTGGTGGGACCTGAACGAGCGCACCCGCGGCTTCACCAAGCGGGTCCAGACCAAGCTGCCGGCCGGGATCTTCCCGAACTACGTCCATGCCGGCAACTACAGCGGCATCCTGCATTACCTGAAGGCGGTGAGGGAGCTGGGCGTGGCGCGGGCCAAGGCGAGCGGCCGGGAGACCGTCGCGATGATGAAGCGGCTGCCGACCGACGACGATGCCTATGGGGTCGGCTCGCTGCGCGAGGATGGGCGGAAGATCCATCCCAGCTTCCTGCTGCAGGTGAAAAAGCCGGGCGAGAGCCGTTATCCGGGGGATGTCTATAACCTGGCGGCGACGGTGCCCGCCGAGCAGGCCTTCCGGCCGCTCGGCGAGGGAGGGTGTCCGCTCATCAGGGCGTAAGACAGCAAGGTCGGGGGACGGTATTCCCCCGAACCCTCATCTGTTTCTATTCGCCCTGCGCCTTGGCGAAGGCATCGACGCCGTCGAAGCGCTGCAGGGTCTCGACCTGCATCCAGCGGTGGCCGGCGCTGATGCGGGCGAGCAGGGCGAGCACGGCGGCACCGGCATCGGCCACCGGCGCGCCCAGCAGGAAGCGGGCGCGGAACTGGTCGACCACGAAGGTATGCGGGCTCAGCACCGGCCAGACCTGGGCGCCGCGGCAGGTGACGGCCTTGAGCGCGAAGCCGCTGCCCTCGGCCAGCGCCGCCAGCCCGGCGCCGAGCGCGCCCGGCTCCAGCCCGCTCTCGATGAAGACATCGACGCCGATGGTCTCACGCGTCTCCGCCGCCTTCACGCCGCTGCCGCGCGGCCAGGCCGGCATCGCCATGGGGCGGTATTCGCGGGCCGGGACCAGCGCGCTCTCGCGTCCGAGGTTGGCGATCAGCCGCGCCACGTAGCGGTCGGTCGAGACGCCCTGGCCCTTGGGCGCGATATCGCCGGTGAGGTCCCGGCCCTCCTCGAGCGTCACGTAGAGCGCATGCTCGACCTTCCGCGCCGTGGCGAAATCGCCGATGTGGCGCAGCATCATCAATGCCGAGAGCAGCAGCGCGGTCGGATTGGCGAGGTTCTGGCCGGCGATCTGCGGTGCCGAGCCGTGCACCGCCTCGAACATCGCCACCGCATCGCCGAGATTGGCCGAGGGCGCGACGCCGAGGCCGCCGACCAGCCCGGCGGCGAGGTCCGACAGGATGTCGCCGTTCATGTTGGTCATGACGACGACGTCGAACTGCTCGGGCCGGATGACCATCTGGTGGGCGCAGTTGTCGACGATCATGTGCTCATGCAGCAGGCCGGGATGGCCGGCGAGCACCGTCTCGCCGACGCGCTTCAGCATGCCCTCGGTCAGCTTCAGGATATTCGCCTTGGTGGCGATGGTGACCTTCTTCCGGCCCTCCGCCTCGGCCAGGGCCGCGGCGAGCTCGGTGATGCGGGCGCAGCCGGCTTCCGTCACCAGCTTCAGCGCCTGGGCCACGCCCGGGGTCTGCATGTGCTCGATCCCGGCGTAGAGATCCTCGACATTCTCCCGCACCACGACGAAGTCGATGCCGCGCCCGGAGAAGGGCGTGCGGATGCCGGGCAGCTCGCGCACCGGGCGGACATTGCCGTACATCTCGAAGACGGTGCGGAGCGTGACATTGGCGGATTTCTCGCCATGGCCGACCGGCGTCGCCAGCGGGCCCTTCAGCGCGACGCCGTTGCGGGCGATGCTGTCCAATGTCTCCTGCGGGGCGCCGGTGCTGATGCCCTTCGCAAAGGCCGCGCCGCCGGCGACGGCATCTTCCCAGGTGACCTGCGCGCCGGCGGCCGCCAGCACCTGCTGCACCGCCCGCATCACCTCCGGCCCGATGCCATCGCCCGCTATGGCGGTGACGGTATGCTTGGACGCCGGAATGCCAGACATGCGTGAACCCTTCAGTCGATGCTGCAACGCAGCATAGAGCTTACAGGGCAAAAGCTGAATTGATCTTCCGCAAGGCCAACGGCCGGGCGCCCCAGGCACCCAAGCCTAGCGCCAGGAGGCGCAGCCCTGGCGGACATGCGCCATGTCCTGGCTCGACAGGCTGGCCCCCTGCTGGAAGCGGAACAACGCCTCGCTGCAGCGGCGGTCGATCGGCAGGGGCTGCCGGCTGGCGCGGCGCACCCCGGGCAGCAGGGCCGCGGTCCGGGTGTCGCTGGCGGTCGGCGCTTCGGCGGCCTCGGCCGGGGCTTCCTCCCGCCCGGACGGCAGCGGCGCCGTGTCGGCCGGCGCCTCGGCCTGGGCCACGGGGGTCAGCGGCAGGACCGGTCCCGGCAGGCCGGCAGGCTGGTTCGTGGGCAGGCCGACGTGCTGCGGCGCCGGCGGGGCCTCGGCCAACGCGATCGGGCCGGAGGGCGGCGGCTGCGGCGGCGCCTCGGGCGGCGGCAGCAGCAGGGCGGCGGCGAAGCCGAGGCCGAAGAGGCCCATCAGCCCACAGGCGAGCAGCCCGGCCCGGGCCAGGCTGGCCAAGGGGCGGGTCAGCCGGCCGCGCGCGGTGAAGCGGGATGCCGTGGTCTCGGCGGTGGCCGTGCCGGCGTTGTGGCCATTCGGCGGCCGGCCCAGCGCTTCCCAGGTCACCCCGGCCTGCAGGACGCGCCAAAGCTCGGAAACCCATTGGCCGCGGTCGGCGATGGCCAGGATCGAATCATAGCCGAAGGCCTCCTCGATCCGCCCGCGCAGCGACGACAGCTCATCCGGGCCGATGGCGCAATGCACCACCGGCAGGTAGCCGCGGCAGCGGAGCGAGAAATCGACCGCATTCAGCAGGCGGCGGAACAGCGCCTCGGCATTGGGGGTATGGTCCGGCAGCAGGTCCACCAGCGCCACGCCCACCTCGGGATGGGCCAGCACGAAGCAGCCGCCCTCGGGCTCCCCGCTGCCGCCACGGCTGCGGCCGAGCAGTTGCCAATCCGGAGACAGCGCCGCGTCGAAGACCGGCCAGTAGTCCAGCAGCTTCGGCGGCATCGGCTGCGCGGCGGAGGGTACCGGAGGAATGGCACCACGGCTGGATTCATCTGGGTGCAAAGACGACCTCTCCGGGTGGCGGCGTGACGCGGGACGACCGAGGGGCCGGTCATCCCGTGCCGCAGCCCGGTGACGAGTCACCGGACAGACGGCGCGGCGGACGCTGCGGGCTGGGCACCCCGAAGGTCAAGCAAGGAAGCGGCTGATCGCCAGCTTGTGTCACCATTCGAGAGCGGAATTACTGGGTTTCGTTAATGATGCGGTCACTGATGTTCCAGCCGGTTCAACCGATCTCGGCCAGCCGCAGGCAGGCGGCCTGGCGGCCATCGGCAACCGCGGCCAAGGGCGGGACCGCCGCCGCGCAGCCGGGCGCGGCATGGGCGCAGCGGGTGCGGAAGACGCAGCCGCTCGGCGGGTCGGCCGGGCTCGGCGGGTCCCCGGGCAGCAGGATGCGGGTGGCGCGGCGGGCCGGGTCCAGCCGCGGCGTGGCCGAGAGCAGCGCCCGGGTATAGGGATGCGCCGGGGCGCGGAAGATCGCCTCGGCCGGCCCCTGTTCCATGACCCGCCCGAGGTACATCACCATCACGCGGTCGCAGAGGTGGCGCACCACCGGCAAATCGTGGCTGATGAACAGCAGGGCCAGGCCGCGCTGCCGCCGCAGCCCGTCCAGCAGGCCGACGACCTGGGCCTGGATGGAGACGTCGAGGGCCGAGACCGGCTCATCCGCCACCAGGAATTCCGGCGCCGTCGCCAGGGCGCGGGCGATGCCGATGCGCTGACGCTGGCCGCCGCTGAACTCGTGCGGGAAGCGGCTGGCCTGGGCCGGGTCCAGCCCGACCTCGGCCAGCAGGGCGGCGACGCGGCCGGGATGCTCGGCGGCGGGCGCCAGGCGATGGATGGCCAGCCCATCGGCGATCTGCGCCCCGATTCGCCGCCGGGCATCGAGGCTGCCGAAGGGGTCCTGGAAGACGATCTGCATGCGGGCCCGCAGGGCGCGGCATTCGGCGCGGCTGGCCTGGTCCAGAGGATGCCCGGCGAAGCGGACACGGCCGGTCGTGGGCGGCAGCAGGCCGAGCAGCAGCCGGCCCAGCGTGCTCTTGCCGGAACCGGATTCGCCGACGACGCCCACCGCTTCCCCGCGTGCGAGGGAGAGGCTGACGTCCCGCACCGCCTGGACCGGCCGGCCACGACGCAGGAAGCCGGAGGCGGCGAAGCTGCGGCCGAGCCCCTCGGCCTCCACCAGGGCGCTCATGCCGCGGCCCAGCGGAAGCAGCGCACGGCATGGCCGGGGGCGATCTCCTCCAGCGCCTGCGGCAGGTCGCAGCCGGGGGCGGCCCGGGCGCAGCGCGGGGCGAAGCGGCAGCCGGGCGGCAGGTCCTGCGGCGGCGGCACCACGCCGGGGATGCCGGCCGGGGGAGAGGCACCCGGCGAGGCGCCTTCCGGGACGGCCGCCAGCAAGGCCCGCGTATAGGGGTGGCGCGGTGCGGCGAAGACGGTGGCGACGCTGCCCTGTTCGACCACCTGCCCGGCATACATCACCACCACGCGGTCGGCGATTTCGGCCACCACCGCGAGGCTATGGGTGATGAAGACCATGCCCATACCCGCCTCCCGCCGCAGCGCCGCCAGCAGGTCCAGGATCTGCGCCTGCACCGTCACGTCGAGCGCAGTAGTTGGCTCATCCGCGATCAGCAGGCGGGGGCGGTTGGCGATGGCCATGGCGATGACGACCCGCTGGCGCATGCCGCCCGAGAGCTCATGCGGGAAGGCGCGGGCGCGGCGCGCCGGGTCGGCGATGCCGACGCGCCGCAGCAGCGCCACCGCCTCCCCCGGCTTCGGCCGGCGATGGGCGCGGATCGCTTCCTCCACCTGGTCGCCGATGCGGTGGACCGGGTTGAGGCTGCTCATCGGGTCCTGGAAGACCATGGCCATGACGCCGCCGCGGAGCCGTCGCAGCGCCGGCTCCGGCAGCCGCAGCAGGTCCCGGTCGCCGAGCCAGGCCTCGCCGCCCAGGACGCGGGCGGCGGGGGGCAGCAGGCCCATGATGGCGGCGGCGGTGAGCGACTTGCCGGAGCCGCTCTCGCCGACGATCGCCAGGGTCTCGCCGGCGGGCAGGGTGAAGGAGACGTCCTCCACCGGGCGGAAGGGGCCGATGCCGATGGTGAGGCCGCGCAGGTCCAGCAGCACCTCGGGCGGCGGTGGCGGCAGCAATCCGGGCAGCAGCCGGTCCAGGAAGCGGCGGCGCGGCGCCGGGGTGCGCGGGTCCACCGCATCCCGCAGCGCATCGCACAGCAGGTTCATCGCCAGGATGGTGCCGGTCAGCGCCAGGCAGGGCCAGAGCAGCATGGCCGGCGCCTGGGCCATGGTCGCCCGCGCCCCGCGGATCATCTGCCCCCAGGACGGCGCCGGCGGCACCACGCCGAGGCCGAGGAAGCTGAGGCCGCTTTCCAGCACGATGGCGGCGGCGACGGCCAGCGAGAGCTGCACCAGGATCGGCCCGGCGATATTCGGCAGGATGGTGCGGCCGAGGATCCGCAGCGGCGAGGCGCCCAGCGCCCGCACCGCCTCCACGTAGTCCTGCGACCGGGCGGCCTGGACCTCGGCATGGGTGACGCGGACGAAACCGGGCAGGAAGAGCACCGACAGCACCAGGATCAGCGTGCCGGCCCCGGGGCCGAGTAGGGTGACGACCAGCAGCGCCAGCAGCACCGGCGGAAAGCAGAGCACGATATCCATCGAGCGCACCGCGAGGAATTCGCCGATGCCCCGCACCCAGCCGCCGACAAGGCCGAGCAGCGTGCCGAGGATGCAGGCGATGCCGGCCGCGGCGAAGGCGACGCCGAGCGAGGCACGGGCGCCCCAGATGAGGCGGGAGAGCACGTCCCGGCCGAACTCGTCGCGGCCGAGCGGGCTGCCGGCCATGCTGCCGGACAGCCGCTGGGCGATGTCCTGGCGGACCGGGTCGGGCAGCGGCAGCCAGGGCGCGGCGACGGCGAGCAGGATGATCACGGCGACGGCGGCGCCGGGCCAGAACAGGCGCCTCATGCCCGGCGGATCCGCGGGTCGAGCGCGGCGTGCAGCAGGTCCATCGCCAGGTTCAGCAGCACGAAGAGGATGGAGATGGTGAGGACGATGCCGACGACCATCGGATAGTCCCGCGCCTCCACCGCCTTCAGCAGCGGCGTCGAGAGGCCGGGCCAGTTGAAGACGTATTCGACCAGCACCGTGCCACCGAGCAGCCCGCCCATCTGCAACCCGAGCACGGTGACGACCGGGACCAGCGCATTGCGCACCACATGGCGCAGCAGCACCCGCCAGGGGGTCAGGCCCTTGGCGCGGGCGGTGCGGACATGCTCGCGCGCGAGCACGTCCAGCACCGCGGCGCGGGTCATGCGGAAGACCACGGCGATGAGCCCCTTGCCGATGGCGAGCGCCGGCAGCGCCAGCAGGGTGAGGTGCCGCGCCGGGTCCTGCGCCAGCGGCACATAGCCGCCGGCCGGCATCCAGCGCAGCGCCTGGGCGAAAGCCAGCACCAGCAGCGTCCCGACGACGAAGACCGGCACCGCCAGCAGCAGCGCGGCGAGGCCGGAGGCGATGCGGTCGAACAGCCCGCCCCGGCGCAGCGCGGCGAAGGTCCCGGCCGGCAGCCCGACCAGGATGCCGAGGAGGGTGCCGGCGGCGATCAGCTCCAAGGTGCGGGGCAGGCGTAACAGGATCTCGGTCAGCACCGGGTAGTCGTCCACCACCGAGGTGCCGAGGTCGCCGCGCAGCAGCCCACCGAGGAAGCCGAGGTATTGCGCCAGCAGCGGCCGGTCGAGGCCGAGCCGCTCGCGCAGCTCCGCGACCGTCGCCGGGTCGGGCGCCATGCCGCCGGCGCTGAGCAGCAGCTCCGCCGGGTCGCCGGGCACCAGGTGGATGACGGTGAAGACGATGCTGGCGACCAGCAGGACCAGCAGCAGGCTGGTGGCGATGCGTTGGGCAGCCCACCGCATCAGGCGAGCGCCGCCTCCTCGAGCGTGATGCCGGAGAAGAAATTCAGCGCCCCCGGCATGGCCTTGAAGCCGGTGAGCTCGCGCCGCATCCCGTAGCCCTGGCTGCGCCAGGCGAGGCCGATGATCGGCACCTGCTTCAACGCCACCTTCTGCGCCTCGCGGTAGATCGCCTGGCGCTTCGCCAGGTCGAATTCGGCGCGGCCGGCGGCCATCAGCCGCTCGAGCTCGGGGATGCGGAGGCCGGCGGAGCGGACATAGGAGGGCGAGAGCGAGCCATCCATCAGGTTGTTCAGCCCGTCCGGGTCGTTGTTGTCGGTGGCCGTCCCCATCAGCGCGATGTCGTATTGCCCGCGGTTGCCGAGGGTCAGCCGCGTCGCCCAATCCGGCAGGCGGAGTTCGGCCTGGATGCCGATGGCGGCGAGGTTCTGCTGGACGACCTCGGCGGTGTCCTTGTGCATGCCGTACTGCGCCGTGGAGAGCAGCGTGGTCTGGAAGCCGGCGGGGATGCCGGCCTCGGCCAGCAGCGCCTTGGCGCGGGCGGGGTCATAGGCCCATCCCTTGGCGAGCGCGGGATCGAAGAACTCGCTGGTCGGCTGGATCGGCAGGCCCTCCAGCGCGGCGCCACGGCCGAAGAAGGCGGCCTTGACGATCTCCTCCCGGTTGATCGCATGGGCGATGGCGCGGCGCACCCGCGGGTCGTTCAGCGGCGCCTTCGTCGTATTGAAGGACAGGTACATGAAGGGGCCGTCGGTGCTGTCCAGCCTGAGGCGCGGATCGGCCTCGACCGTCGCCATGGATTGCCAGGGGACGTATTCGATGAGGTCGAGGTCGCCGGCCTGCAGCGCCGCGACGCGCAGGTTCTCGTCGCCATAGGCGATCAGCCGCAGGCCGCGCAGCTTCGGCAGGCCTAGCTTGTAGTAGCGGTCGAAGGCGGTGAGGTCGAGCGAGACGCCGCGTTCCTGGCCGCGCAGCAGGAAGGGCCCGGCGCCGATCGGCAGCAGGCCCGGGCCGGTCGGCGACTTCGGCGAGACGATCATCATGTGGTAGCTGGCGAGCCAGTTCGGCAGGGTCGCCACCGGCTCCTTGGTGACGATGCGGATCGTGCGGTCGTCCGGCGTCTCGACCCGGGCGACGCCCTGCATCTCCGCCCGGTAATAGGCGGTGGAGCGTTCAGCGGCGATCTGCTCGATGTTCCACTTCACATCGGCGGCGGTGACCCTGTCGCCGTTGTGGAACAGCGCGTTGCCGCGCAGGCGGAAGACCCAGGTGGTGGGGTTCTCGTTGCTCCAGCTCTCGGCCAGCTCGCCGCGCAGCTTGCCGGCCTGGTCGTAGGAGAGCAGGCCACGGTGGATCAACAGCTTCACCGTCGCCGCGGCGGTGCCGCTATTGGCCCAGGGCAGGATGGTCGGCGGGAAGACCGAGAGGCCGAAGCGGACCACGCCGGGTTGCGGCTGGGCGCGGGCGGTGCCGGCGATCAGGGTGGCGGCCAGCGCCGCGCGGCGGGTGAGGATCATGCGCTGCGGCTCCCATAGGCCCGGCCGGCCTCGGCGGCGGTGATGCGGCCCTCGGCGATATCGCGGGCGATTGCTTCGGGGGCGCGTTCGGCGGGTGGGCCATAGCCACCGGCGCCGGGGGTGATGATCTCCACCCACTGCCCGGCCTTGAGGTCGCCGTTGCCGAGCTCGAAGGCGCCGACGCCGGGGCCGAAGACGAAGCGGCCGCTGGCGCCGGCCTCGCCGCCCAGCAGACCCCAGGGGGCGGAGCGGAAGCGGGAGCCGTCCATCCGCAGGCGGCAATCGGCCTCGGCCCGATAGACCCGGCGGATCGCCATGCCGCCGCGCTGGCGGCCGGCACCACCAGAGCCTTCGACCAGCTCGTAGCGCATCAGGGTCAGCGGGTATTCGATCTCCAGCGCCTCGACCGGCAGGTTGGAGGTATTCGTCGTGTGGACATGGACGCCGTCGAGCCCGTCCCTGGTCGCGCGGGCGCCGTAGCCGCCGCCGATGGTCTCGAGATAGACCCAGGGCTCGCCGGTGCCGGGCTGGCGGCCGATGAAGCTGGCGACGAAGCAGGCGCCGTTATGGGCGGCGGTGACGCGATCCGGCACCGCCTGGGCCAGGGCGCCGTGGATGAGGTCCACCACGCGCTGGCAGGTCGAGAGGCGGGCGTTGACCGCGGCGGGCAGGACGCAGTTCAGCACGCTGCCCTCGGTCGCCGTCACGGTCAGCGGCCGGGCGAGGCCGGCATTGGGCAGCAGGGTCGGGTCCACCACGGTCTTCACCGCGTAGTAGACCGTCGCCAGCAGCGCGGTCATGACCATGTTGATGCCGGCGCGGACCTGCGGCGGACCGTCGAAATGCAGCCGCATCTCGTCACCGGCGACGGTGAGCTCCAGCGAGAGGGCGAGCTCGCCGTCGATCTCCGGGCTGTCGTGGCGGTCGGCGAAGCGGTAGGTGCCGTCCGGGATGGCGGCGATCCCGGCGCGCATCTTGCGCTCGGCATAGTCCATCAGCGCCTCGCCGGCGGCCTCGACCGTCGCCTCGCCGTATTTGGCGCAGAGCGCCTGGAAGCGCTGCACGCCGAGCCGGTTGGCGGCCATCTGGGCGCGCAGGTCGGACAGGCGCTCGCGCGGCACCTGGCAATTCAGCAGGATCAGCTCCTGCACGTCCCGCTGCAGCTCCCCGGCGCGGTAGAGCCGGATCGGCGGGATACGGAGGCCTTCCTGGTAGATATGCGCATGGCCGCGATCGGCGAAATCCGAGTGATGCGCCAGGTTCACCGCCCAGGCGGCGATGCGCTCGCCGATGAAGATCGGCTCGGCGAGGACGATGTCCGGCAGATGGGTGCCGCCGCCCTCATAGGCATCGTTGCCGCAGAAGACGTCGCCGGGGCGCATCGCCTCCACCGGGTGGCGCTTCAGGATATGGGCGATGATGCCGATGAAGCTGCCGAGGTGGATCGGGATATGCTCGGCCTGGCAGAGCGTGCGCCCGGCCGGGTCGAACAGCGCGGTGGAGCAGTCCCGCCGTTCCTTGATGTTGGTGGAATGGGAGGCGCGGACCAGCGCCTCGCCCATCTCCTCGGTGATGGAGGAGAGCGCGCTGCCGATGACCTCGACAGTGATCGGATCGACGGTGTGGATCATGCCGCCTCCAGGACCAGGTTGTCATAGGCATCGACCCTGGCGGTCATGCCGGGCAGGACCACGGTGGTGCTGTCCATCTGCTCGACGATGGCGGGGCCGGGGAAGGTGTTGCCGGGCAGCAGCCTGTCCCGGTCATAGACCGGCACCGTCGCGGTGCCGCCGATCTCGGGCAGCCAGAGCGCCCGTTCGCCGGCGATGGCGGCATTCGCATCCGGCCCGGACAGCGGGCGGGGGCGGAGCACGGCCTTCCGCACCGTCCCGGTCGCCTCGGCGCGGAAGGTGACGAGCTGGACCGGCTCCTCCTCGGCGATGAAGCCGTACATGCGGTGATGCGCGGCGGCGAAGCCTTCGGCCAGCGCCGCGAGGGTCGCCGGGGTGAAGTCGCCGGGCGGCAGCGGAATCGCCAGCTCGTAGTTCTGCCCGGCGTAGCGCATGTCCACCGTGCGGCGGAGCTGGCGCGCCCTGGGGGCGATGTGTTCCTGGGCGAACCAGGCCTCGGCCTGGGCGGCGAGACCCTGGAAGGCTTCCGTCATCGGCGCCAGCCCGGCGGCCAGCGGCGTGAGGCGGGTGCTGGCGAAGTCGGCGCGGAGGTCGGTCAGCAGCAGGCCCATGGCGCAGAGGATGCCGGGGTTGCGCGGCACCAGCACGCGCTTCATCTCCAGCTCCTTTGCCAGCCGCGCCGCGTGCAGCGGCCCGGCACCGCCGAAGGCCATCAGCGTATAGTCGCGCGGGTCATGCCCGCGCTGCACGCTGATGACGCGGATCGCCTTGGCCATGTTGGCGGTGACGACGGAGAGGATGCCCTGCGCGGTCGCATAGGGCTCCATGCCGAGCTGCGCCGCCAGCCGCTCGATCGCCGCGACCGAGAGGTCCCGCCGCACCGGCAGCCGGCCGCCCAGCAGATGCGTCGGATGCAGGGTGCCGAGCATGATATTGGCATCGGTCACCGTCGGCTCGGCATTGCCGAGGCCGTAGCAGACCGGCCCCGGCGCGGCCCCGGCGCTGCGCGGGCCGACCTTCAGCAACCCGCCGCTGTCGACGAAGGCGATCGAGCCGCCACCGGCGCCGACGGTGTGGATATCGAGCATCGGCGCCTTGATCGGGTAGCCATGCACGATGGCCTCGCCCGAGAGCCGCGGCTCGCCGTCCGGCAGCAGCGCCACGTCGGTGCTGGTGCCGCCCATGTCGAAGGTGATGAGGTCCGGCAGCCCGGCCAGCCGCCCCACCGCCTGGGCACCGATGACGCCGGTGGAGGGGCCCGAGAGCACCATCCGCACCGGCATGGCGGCCGCCGCCTCGAATCCGATGACCCCGCCGTTGGATTGGGTCAGGTGCGGCGTCGCGGTGACGCCGAGCGTCTCCAGCCGCTCCGCTAGGCGGCGGATATAGCCCTGCATGACCGGGCCGAGATAGGCATTCACCACCGCGGTCGAGAGCCGTTCGTATTCGCGGAACTCGGGCGCGATGGCGTGGCTGGCGGTGACGAAGGCCTCGGGGAATTCCTCGGCCAGGATGCGGCGGGCGGTGGCTTCGTGCGCCGGTGCGATGAAGCTGTAGAGGAAGCAGATCGCCACCGCCCTGACGTCGGCGGCCTTCAACGCCCGGGCCGCCTCGCGCACCGCCTGCTCGTCGAGCGCGGTCTCGATGCTGCCGTCGTGGCGGATGCGCTCCGGCACCTCCAGCCGCAGGTCGCGGGCGACCAGCACCGGCGGCTTCTCGACCTGCAGGTCATAGAGGTCCGGCCGCTTCTGCCGACCGATCTCCAGCAGATCCCTGAAGCCCTGCGTCACGATCAGCCCGGTCTTCACCCCGCGATGCTGGATCAGCGCATTGGTGGCGACGGTGGTGCCATGGCCGAAATAGGCAATGGCGCCGGGCGGCTGGCCGAGCCGGTCCATGCCCTCGGCCACGCCCTGGGCGATGGCGCGGGAGGGATCGTCGGGAGTGGAGGAAACCTTCCAGACCTCGATCCGCCCGGTGGCTTCCTCGAAGAGGCAGACATCGGTGAAGGTCCCGCCGGAATCCACGCCCACGCGCCAGGCCATGCCTCGTCACCCCTGATGGTCAGGGGCAGCGTCCCATCGGCCCGGCCAGGGCGCAACCCGCGGGATGGCCGCCCCAGGCGCCGATTGCCGCTTCGCTGGGCGGCTAGGCCGAGGCTTTGCCCAGCAGGGCGTCCAACTCGCGCCAGTCGGGCGGCTCCGCCTCCAGCACCCGGCCGGCGCGCAGCACGATGCGGTCGGCTTGCGGCCTGGCCAGGAATTCGGACCAGCCGCGGGCGCGGAACAGCACCAGGTCGGCGGGGGCGCCGGGGCGCAGCCAGCCGGCGTCAGCCAGCCGCATCACCCCGGCCGGGGTGGACGTTGCCGCGCGGGGCCAATCCGCGACGGGATGGTCGAGGTGCAGGATGCGCGTCGCTTCCCGGAAGACCTCCACCATGTCGAGGTCGCCATAGGCGAAGAAGGGATCGCGGGCATTGTCCGAGGCGACCGAGACGGGGATGCCCGCCGCCCGCAGCTCATGCACCAGGGTCACCCCGCGCCAGCGCGGGGTGCGGCCGGCGACGCGGTCCTGGAGATAGAGGTTGCACATCGGCAGCACGACGACGGCGAGGCCGGCCTCGGCGCAGAGCCGGATGGTCTCCCGCGCCTCGGTCTCCGGCTGCAAGGCCAGGGAGCAGCAGTGGCCGGCCTGGATGCGGCCGGGGAAGCGGCGGCGCAGGGCGGTCAGGGCGATCTCGCGCAGCGCACGGGCGCCGGCCTCGCCGCTTTCGTCCACGTGCAGGTCGAGGTCGAGGCCACGCTCCTCGGCCAGGGAGAAGAAGCAGTCGAGCCGGGCCTGGAAGCCCTGCGGCAGCGGCGCCCCTGCCCCGCCGGCCAGCCGCGTCACCATCCCCAATGCGCCGCCCGAAGCCGCGACCAGATCGGCCAGCGCCGTCCCGTCCTCGCCGGCGAAATCCTCGAGCGGGCGGATCGAGCTGGCCTGCAGGGTGATCCGGCCTGCCCAGGCGGCCCGCAGGCGGCGGAAGACCTGCCAGGACAGCGGCCCGAAGCTCTCGAGATGGGTGCGGACGGCGACCGTGCCATGGGCATGGGCGCAGCGCAGGCTGAAATCGAAGCGGGCCTCGATATCGGCCTCGGTCCAGCCGGCCCGGTCGGCGGCGGCAGCGGCCAGGGCGCCGGGGAAATCGCCGGTCGGATTGGGGCTGCGCGGCCAGATCTGGCCCTTGTCGAGATGGGTATGGCCATCGACGAAGCCGGGCCAGAGCTGGCCGCCATCGAGGCCGGGGCCCGTCGGCGCGGTGCCGGGCGGGGCGATGGCGGCGATCCGGCCGGCGGCGATTCGCAGGTCCAGCCGGACCAGGCCCTCGGCATCCGCCGGGGCCGGGGGCGGATCGGCGAGCAGGGCCGCCGGCACCCGGGCATCCCGCAGCCAGAAGTCTGGCCCGGCCCCGGCGATGGCCTGGCGCAACCGATCCATCGCCAGGCTCATCGCACCCTCCCCCGATCCATCGCCGCGCATCCTGCCAGGGCGGCGGGACGCGCGGGAAGGCTCAGCGCGGCGGCGGCGGCGGCGGGGCGTCCGGGCCGCCGGGGCCGCGCATGCCATGCGGGCCGGCACCGGAACCGCCACCGGGGCCGCCGTGATGCATGCCATGGCGATGCGGCACCGGCAGTTCGTCCAGGGTCACGCCATTGTCGCCATTGGCGTCGAGCGCGCGGAAGCGGGCCTCCACCGCCGGGCGGAGCTCCTCCGGCGTCACCTTGCCGTCGCGGTTGGCGTCGACGGCACGGAACATCATCGCCACCATGCGGGCATGGCCGGGACGGGCGGGGGGGGCGGGCTGGTTGGCCGCCGGGCCGCCCTCGGGCCGCGGCATCATCGGCGCGGCCAGCGCTTCCTCCAGCACCAGCACGCCGTCCTTGTTGCGGTCGGCCTCGGCGAAGCGGGCCTGCACATAGGTCCAGGTCTCGTCCATCGTCACCCGGCCGTCGCCATTGGCATCGAAGCGGGCGAAGATCGCGGCGGGACCACGCTGGGCGGGGCCACGGCGGCCCTCGGGGCCGGGTGCGGGGCCGGCTGGGCCATGGCGGGCACGGCAGCGGCGAGCAGGGCGGTGCCGAACAGGGCCAGGCGCATCGTCCTCATCGGGAAATCTCCTTGTGGAGCCATCTTGGCCCCATCAAGGTGGGATGCCCGTGTAACCGGCGCATGACGCCAGCCTGCCCTGGCAGTGAGGAAGCGTAACGGCCGGCTGTTCAGCCAGGCGTCCCCGTTTCGCCCAGGTCCCACCACATGCCGGTGAAGGCCAGCAGCCCCTCCCGCGCCGGGGCGACCAGCAGGTGCTCGTCCGGGCCATGCTGCTTGCAGCCGTTGTAGCTGTGCGGCACCCAGACCAGCGGCACGCCGAGGTGATCGACGAAGACATCGCCCGGCAGGCCGCCCGAACTGTTCGGGATGATCTGCACCGCCTTGCCCAGCGAGCGCTCCATGCTGGCCTGGGCCCAGCGCACCCAGGGATGGTCCGGCGCGGTGCGGCTGGCGGCCATGCGGACGAAGGCATTCTCGATCTTGACCGCTTCCAGCCCATGCGCATCGAGATGCTGGCGCAGCGCCGCCTCGAAGCCCTCGGTGTCGCTGTCGACGGTGTAGCGGATCTGGCAATGCGCCCTTGCATCGGGGGCCACGGCATTCACCGGGTTTTCCGGCCGGCCGCTGACCATCGCCAGGATGATCAGGCTGTTCCAGCCGTAGATCTTCTCCGCCGCGGTCAGCCCGGGCTCGCCCCAATCCGGGTCGATGGTCGCGGCCCCCTCCCCGCCGCCGACCGGGCAGCCGGCGAGGACGCCGCGAACCTCGGCCGGCACGCCGTTGCGGGGCAGCCAGTCCCGCACCAGGATCTTGCCGTTGCGGTCCATCATGGTGGAGATGGCATGCGCCAGCAGCACCGCCGGGTCGGTGGTGAGGCCGCCCCAGTGGCCGGAATGCACGCCGCCGTCGCGCAACTTCACCACCAGGTCGAAGTGGTAGGTGCCGCGGGTGCCGGTGGCGATGGTGGGGATGGCGGGATCGACGCGCGGCCCGTCGGAGGCGATCAGCGCATCGGCGGCCAGTTCCTCGGCATGGGCGGCGACGAATTCCCGCAACCCCTTGCTGCCGCGTTCCTCGGCCATTTCCAGCACCAGCTTCACGTTGAAGCCGAGCCGGCCACCGCGCTCGGCGATCACCGCCTCCAGCGCCGAGAGGTTCAGTGCGTGCTGGCCCTTGTTGTCGGCGGTGCCGCGGCCGTACCAGCGATCGCCCTCCTCGGTCAGCGCCCAGGGCAGCAGGCCGGGGCGCCACTGGTCTTCCAGGCCGCGCACGGTATCGCCGTGGCCATAGAGCAGGATGGTCGGGCGGGAGGGATCCTCGATCCGGCTGCCGGTCAGGATCGGGCCGAAGCCGTCCAGCGGATTCGGATGGATGGCGACGGTGAAGCCGAGGCGCTCCAGCCAGGGCCGCATGGCCTCGGCGAGATAGGCATCGAGCGCCGCCTCCGCCCCCGGGTCCTGCGAGGTGGAGGGAACCTCGACCAACCGCCCCAGCAGGGACCGGAACTCGCCCGCATCGAAGAACTGGGCGGCACGGGCAAGGGCCCCGTCACGTGTCGGCATGGCTCGGTTCCTGATCGGGTCGCATGGAAGGGGCGGGCGCGCGGCGCGCACCATGCCGTGGCACCGGCGCTCCGTCCATGCCCGGAGCCTGGGGCTCAGCGCTCGGCGCGCCAGCGCAGGAAGGGGGCGAGCTCGGGCAGCCGCCGCGGTTCGGCCAGCGGACCGGTCAGGCGGAGGCCGATCTCCGGCGCCTCCGCCACCGGCCGCGCCGTCAGCCGCAGGTCGAGCGTGGCCCGTGCAAGGTCGATGTCGCCGGCAAGGCTGGCCTCGCCGGCGCCCTGGGGGGCGCCCTGGGGCGCGCCCTGGGTGGCAATCGTGCCGGTCGTCAGCCGGGCGCGGCCGGCGCTGACCTGGGCGGCGGCCTCCAGCCGGTCGAAGGCGGAACCGCCGCCGGCCAGGGCCTGGCGCATGGCCGCCTCGTCCGGGCCCGGCTCCGCCAGCGCCGCGGCCTGGAGCGCCGCGAGGTCCAGCCCGATCAGCAGGCCATCCCGCACCACCAGCCCCAGGCTGCCGTCCAGCGTGGCCGCCAGCGCCGCCATGCTATGGCCATCCGCGCGCAGCTTCGCATGGCCTTCCACCCGGCCGGTGCCGAGGTCGAAGGGCAGGTCGAACAGCGGCGCGCTGACCGTCGCATCCGCGAGCCGGGCATCGAGGGTGAGCCGCGGCGGGCTGGCGGCGCCATCCACCAGCAGGCTGCCCTGCAGGCTGCCGCCGCCGAGCTTCGCCTGGGTGGCATCGAGCCGCAGCACGCGGTCCGCCAGGCGCAGCGTGCCGCTGAAGGCCTCGAGCGGCGTCCAGCCGAGCGGCTCGAGCCGGGCGGCCTCCACCGCCAGCTCGGCATCCAGCAGCCCCAGCCAGTCCAGCCCGAGCGAGGCGGTGCTGCGCGCCTCCGGCCCCGGCAGCGGCAGGCGTTCGGCCAGGATGCGTCCGGTCAGCCGTGGCCTGGAGCCGGCCAGCCCGAGGTTGAGCTGGCTGCGCAACCGCAGGGTGCCGGCGACGAGGTCGAAATGCTCGGCGGTGATGCCGCGGGCCGCGCCGTTGAGCTGGGCGCCCAGGCTGGCGACCACGGCGAAGGACCCCTCCCCCAGCCAGGCCGAGGCCTCCGGTCCCAGCAGCGGCGCCAACAGCCGCGGCGCGCCGGGGTGGCGCAGGGTCAGCGTGCCGCTGCCGCGCCGGGCATTGGCATCGATGGTCGCCGCCGCCTCGAGCCGCAGGCCGCTCAGGTCGCCCTCCGCCCGCAAGGCCACCGCTTCCGCCAGGCCGCCGCCTGAAAGCCGCAGCGCGAGCGGATTGGACAGCAGCGGGCCGAGCCGCGCCCAGCCTTCCGGCAGCAGCGGTGCCAGCGCCGCGCCGGTGGCGCCGCTGAGCTCCAGGGTCAGGTCCGGAACCCGCAGCGAGGCGCCAAGCAGTGCGGAACCGGAGGCGGCCACGTCCACCTCCCCCAGGCGCAGCCCCAGGCGGCGGAGCGATAGCCGGCCGCCCTCCAGGGTCGCATCCAGGGTCGCCCGCTCGGCCGCGAGGTCGCCCCAGGCGAGCTGCTCGGCCGCCAGCCGCAGGTTCAGGTCGAAGCCGGCGAGGCGCGGGCCGAGGCCGGCAGTGTCCGGCGCCTGCGGCAGCAGGCCGTTGAGGTCCAGCCGGTCCAGCGTGACGCCGAGGCCGATCGCCTGCCGCCCCCCTGCCCCTTGCCGCACCACCCCGGCGCCGGAGAGCCGGGCGCCGTCGATGGTGGCCGTCAGGTCGGAGATGGTGGCCTGGCCATCCTCCAGCACCAGCCGGAAGCGTCCCTCGGCGGCGCGCAGCCGGGCGGGGTCGGTCCCGGCCAGCGGCAGGCCCAGCGCCGCCAGCGTCTCCCGCAGGGTCTGGCCGGCGAAGCGCACCGCGAGTTCCAGCCGCGGCCCGGCGGTGGCGCCGGCGACCTCCAGCTCCGTCTCCCCCGGCAGCAGGGCGGAGACATCCGAGAGCGTCAGCCTCTCCCCCTCGAGGAAGAAGGCTCCGCGCAGCCGGCGCAGGGGCACGCCCGCGAGGCCGGTCGCCTCGGCCGAGAGGTCGATGCTGACCGGCACCGCCAGGGTGCGGCCGGCGGTGCGCCGCTGGCGCAGCGCGGCGATCCAGGCATCGAGGTC
The DNA here is from genome assembly GCF_979252845.1 of Belnapia sp. AC561. Classification (NCBI taxonomy): domain Bacteria; kingdom Pseudomonadati; phylum Pseudomonadota; class Alphaproteobacteria; order Acetobacterales; family Roseomonadaceae; genus Belnapia; species Belnapia sp. AC561. The sequence continues at coordinate 40,816 of NZ_CEEDBP010000023.1, read as the reverse complement.
CAGCCGCCCCGCCGCGAGCGCCACATCCAGCCGGGGCCCGGGCGCCAGCCGCAGGGTCGCGGCCCCGCGCGCGGGCTGGCCGGCGAGGTCGAGCGCCAGCTCATCGGCCGCGATCAGATCGGCGGTCGCGGTCAGCCGGCCGGTGGCGCGGAAGGCGCCGGCCGGGGTCGGCAGCAGCACCGCGAGGTCCGGCCCGGCGGCTTCCAGCCGGCCCTCGAAGCCGCCGCCGGGGGCCAGCACGCCGCGGGCGGAGAGCGTGGTGCCCGCCATGGCGAGGGAAAGGTCGAGCGGCGCCACGCCATCGAAGCCGGCGCGGCCGAGCTGGCTGGAGAAGCGGATGGCGAAGCCGCCCCAGGCAAGGCTGCCATCGGCCACCAGCGACTCGGCCGGACCACCGGTCTGCAGCCGGGCGTTCAGCGCCTCGAAGCGCAGGCCGCCCAGGATCAGCCGGCAATCCTCCAGCCGCGCATCCAGCGCGGTGAGCCAGGGCGGCGGGCGCAGGCTGGGCAGCGCCGCCGGCGGCCAGGGCAGGACGATCTCGCCGCCGACCAGGGCGATCTCGCGCGGCTCGAGCCGGCCGGCCAGCAGCGCGCCGAGGTCGAGCCGCAGCCGCATGGCGCGGGCGGTGATGGCGAGGCCATCGCCATCGGCGCCGATCGAGACCGCCGCCGCTTCCACCCGCGGCTGCGGCAGCAGGGTGAGGGTGATGCGGCCATCGAGGGTGACGGGCCGGCCGAGCCGGGTGCTGGCGATATCCGCCAGCCTTTCCCGGTAGGGTTCCCAGTCGAGCAGCCGCGGCCCGACCCAGAGCGCGGCACCCAGCACGGCGAGCAGCGGCAGCAGGATCGCCGCGAGCCGCCGCATCAGCCGGGACTGGGGGGGCGGGTGGCCCTCAAGCCGGGGTCCCCCAGCCGCCGCCGCCGGGCGTCTCGACCACCAGCGCATCGCCGATGGCGAGATCGGCGCTGCCGCTGTTGCCGGGGATGGGCTCGATCGCGCCATCGGCCCGTTCCACCCATTGCCGGCCGGGCAGCCCATCGGCGCCGCCGTGCAGCCCATGCGGCGCGACGTTGCGGCGGGAGGCGACGACGATCGCCTGCATCGGCCGCAGGAACCTGATGCGCCGGCGGGAGCCGTCGCCGCCGTGCCATTGGCCCGCGCCGCCCGAGCCGCGGCGGATGGAGAATTCCTCCAGCCGCACGGGATAGCGGAGCTCCAGCACTTCCGGGTCGGTCATCCGGGTATTGGTCATGTGGGTCTGCACCGGCCCCCAGCCGTCGAATCCGGGACCGGCACCGACGCCGCCGCAGACCGTTTCATAATACTGGTAGGTGTCGTCGCCGAAAATGACGTTGTTCATGGTCGCCTGGGCCGAGGCGCAGGCATCGAGCGCGGCCAGCAGGGCGTTGCAGGTCATCTGGCTGACCTCGGTATTGCCGGCGACCACGGCGGCCCCCGGCAAGGGGCTGAGGAAGGTGCCGGAGGGGACGATGATCTCGAGCGGCTTGAGGCAGCCGTCGTTCAGCGGGATCTCTTCCCCCACCAGGGCGCGGAAGCAATAGAGCACCACGGCGCGGCAGACCGCGGCCGGGGCGTTGAAGTTGGAGGGGCGCTGCGGCCCAGTGCCGGTGAAGTCGATGACGGCGCGGCGATTGGCGCGGTCGACCCGGACGGCGACGTGGAGGGGCGTGCCGTCGTCGATGGTGGTGTGGAATTCGCCGTCCTGGAGCCTCGCCAACACCCGGCGGACGCTTTCCTCGGCATTGTCCATGACGTGGCGCATATAGGCGCGGACGGTATCGAGGCCCTGCTCGCGCACCGCACGCTGGAGTTCCTGCACGCCCTTCTCGTTGGCGGCGATCTGCGCCTTGATGTCGGCGACGTTCACGTCCGGGCTGCGGGCCGGGTATTTCGCCGCGGCGAGCAGGGCGCGGAACTCGGCCTCGCGGAAGCGGCCCTGCTCCACCAGCAGGAAGTCGTCGATGACGACGCCCTCCTCCTCCAGGGTGCGGGACAGCGGCGGGGTGGAGCCCGGCGTCAGGCCGCCGATATCCGCGTGATGGCCGCGGCTGCCCAGGAAGAACAGGATCTCGGCGCCAGCGGCGTCGAAGACCGGCGTGATGACCGTCACGTCCGGCAGGTGCGTGCCGCCGTTGTAGGGGTTGTTCAATGCCACCACGTCGCCGGGGCGAAGCGTCTCACCGCGCTGGCGGATGACGGTGCGGACGCTCTCGCCCATGGCGCCGAGATGCACCGGCACATGCGGCGCATTGGCGACCAGCCCGCCCGTCGCGTCGAAGATGGCGCAGGAGAAGTCGAGCCGTTCCTTGATGTTCACGCTGAGCGAGGTGTTCTGCAGGACGGCGCCGGTCTGCTCGGCGATGGACATGAAGAGGTTGTTGAACAGCTCCAGCATCACCGGGTCCACGCGGCCGGTATCGGCGGTGCGGGCGCTGGCGCGCTGCTCGGTGCGGCGGAGGACGAGGTGGTTCAGCGGCGTGACCTCGGCGGTCCAGCCCGGCTCGACCACCGTGGTGGCATTGGCCTCGCGGATCAGGGCGGGGCCGCGCAGGGTGTCGCCGGCGAGCAGGGCCTCGCGGTCATAGACCGGCGCCTCGGACGCGGCGCCTTCGACGAAAAGGGCGACGGTATCGATGACCGCGGGGGCGGCCCCGGCCGGGCGGGTGGCGAGGGCGGCTTCCTCGACCGCCTCGCCGGCGGCGGTCACCTCGGCGATGCAGGCCTCGACCACGAGCTCGCGTTCGGGGGTCGCGAAGCCGAAGCGCTGGCGATGGGCGGTGGTGAAGGCGGCGACGACCGCGTCATGCGGGCCGAAGGTGACGGGCAGGAAGCTGTCGGTGCCGGCATAGCGGAGGTGCAGCCGGCGGGCGGCGGCGATGCGGCCGGCCTCGGCCCCCTGACGGAGCAGCTCGGCACGGCCCTCTGCCGCCAGGCCATCCAGACGGGTGGCGAGGTCGTCCATGCTTGCAGGCGAGAGCGGTGCCTCGACAGCGGCCTCGCGGATCACGGTCTGGTCGGCGAGGCCCATGCCATAGGCGGAGAGCACCCCGGCAAAGGGATGGATGAAGACCGTCTCCATGCCGAGCTCGTCGGCCACCAGGCAGGCATGCTGGCCGCCGGCGCCGCCGAAGCATTGCAGGGCATGGCGGGTGACGTCGTGGCCTTTCTGGATCGAGACCTGCTTGATCGCATTGGCCATGTTGGCGACGGCGACGCGGAGGAAGCCCTCGGCCACCGCGCGCGGGTCCTGCGGCGTGCCGGTGGCGGCGGCGATCTCGGCCGCCAGCGTGGCGAATTTCTCCGCCACGACCGCGGCATCCAGCGGCTGGTCGCCGTTCGCGCCGAAGATCGCCGGGAAATGGTGCGGCTGGATCTTGCCGACCATGACATTGGCATCGGTCACGGTCAGCGGTCCGCCGCGGCGGTAGCAGGCCGGGCCGGGGACGGCGCCGGCGCTTTCCGGGCCGACGCGGTAGCGGGCGCCGTCGAATTGCAGGATCGAGCCACCGCCGGCGGCGACGGTATTGATCGCCATCATCGGCGCCCGCATCCGGACGCCGGCGACCAGGGTCTCGAAGGCACGCTCGAATTCGCCGGCATAGAGCGCGACATCGGTGCTGGTGCCGCCCATGTCGAAGCCGATGATCTTCTCGAAGCCGGCCATGCCTGCGGTGCGCGCGGCGCCGACGATGCCCCCGGCCGGGCCGGAGAGGATGGCGTCCTTGCCCTGGAAGCTGCCGGCCTCGGCCAGGCCGCCGTTCGACTGCATGAAATACAGCCGGACGCCAGGCAGTTCGCCGGAGACCTGCTCCACGTAGCGGCGCAGGATCGGCGAGAGATAGGCGTCCACCACGGTGGTGTCGCCGCGCGGCACGATCCGCGGCAACGGCGAGGCCTGGTGGGAGAGGCTGACCTGCGGGAAGCCGACCTCCCGGGCGATGGCGCCGAGGCGCTGTTCATGCGCGGGATGCGCCCAGGCATGCATCAGCACGATGGCGACGGCACGGATGCCGGCGGCGAAGCCGGCTTCCAGCGCAGCGCGGGCGGCGGCCTCGTCCAGCGGCTCCAGCTCCTCGCCGGAGACGGCCATGCGGCCGCCGATCTCGGCCACCCGTTCATGCAGCAGGTCGGGCAGATGGACATTGAGGTCGAAGAGCCGGGGTCGGGCCTGGTTGCCGATGCGGAGCATGTCGGCGAAGCCGCGGTTGACCAGCAGCAGCACCCGCTCGCCCTTGCGCTCGAGCAGCGCATTGGTGGCGACGGTGGTGCCCATCTTCACCGCATCGATGGTGCCCTCGGGAATGGCCGCGCCGGGGGCGATGCCGAGGATCTGGCGGATGCCGGCGACGGCGGCGTCGCGGTAGCGGCCCGGGTTCTCCGACAGCAGCTTGGCGGTGGAGAGGCGCCCGGCGGGGTCGCGCGCGACGATATCGGTGAAGGTGCCGCCGCGATCGATCCAGAACTGCCAAGCCGCGTCCACCATCGAACCCTCCGCCGCCCTGATGACAAGCCGGGGGCATCGGCGCAAGCCCGCGTCCCCGCAAGGTGTTCGTTGACGATTTATCAGTATTTTGTCAACGTTCCCGCATGGCCGCTCCCGTCGTCTCCTCCGCCCATCTCGCCGCCGGCGCTTCCCCGGCATTGTCGGAGGTCGAGTACGGGATGATCCTGGCCGGCCACGCCTTCCAGCGCTGGATGGTGGTCTGCGCCGCGGCCGCCGGGGCGCCGGGGCTTTCGGCGACGGAGGTGCTGATCCTGCACACGGTCCGCCATCGCGGCCGGCCGAAGCGGCAGGCGGAGATCCTGCTCGCCCTGGCAATCGAGGATACGCATATCGCCACCTATGCCATCCGCAAGCTGGAGACGGCGGGGCTGGTCGCCACCAGCCGGGCGGGGAAGGAGAAGCTGGTGGCGGCGACCGAGGCCGGTGCCGCCTTCTGCACCCGCTATGCCGAGGTCAGGGAGCAGCTGCTGGCCCGCTCGGTCGGCGGCAGCGGGCCGAGCGCCGCATCGCTTTCGGAGGTGGCGGCGCTGCTCCGGACGCTGTCCGGCTATTACGAGCAGGCGGCGCGGGCGGCGGCCACGCTGTAGCCGCCGCCCGGCCTGCGTCAGGCCGCGTGGCGCGCCCGTTCCGCCGGCACCTGGTCGCAGGTGGTGCGCCGCAGCTCGCGCGGCTCGTTCAGGTCGTAGCGGCGGCCGCGATGCAGGGTGGCGCGGTTGTCCCACATCACCAGGTCGCCGACCTGCCATTCGTGGCGGTAGCGGAATTGCGGCTGGGTCGCATGCTCCAGCAGGTCCATCAGCAGCATCTTGCCCTCCGCCGTGCCCATGCCCAGGACGCGCCGGGCATGGATGCCGCAGAACAGCAGCTTGCGGCCGGAGCCGGGATGGGTGCGGACCAGCGGCCAGACCACCGCCGGCAGGGCCGCGAGCTGTTCCGGCGTATAGTCGGTATCGCCCAGCAGGGTCATGCGGGAGTGCAGCGCGAAATGCTCCGCCTCCAGCCCCTCCACCTGGCGCTGCAGCCGCGCCGGCAGGGCATCCCAGGCGGCGCGGAGGTCGACGAACTCGGTCTCCCCGCCCCAGCTCGGCAGCACCACGGCCGAGAGCATGGAATAGGAGACGGCCGGCGCCTGGAAGCTGCTGTCCGAATGCCAGAGCTGGTTGGCGAGGCCGCTGACGATCTTCTTGCTGTCGCGCGGCAGCGGCCGGCCTTCGGCGTCGAGGTTGGAGATATCGATCAGCGCCGCTTCCTTGAGCCGCTCCGCCGTGCGGCCGATCTGCTTCAGGCCGGGGTTCAGCGGGCCGAACTGGGTGGCCATCGCCACCTGCTGCGCCTGCTCCATCGGCTGGTCGCGGAAGACCAGGACGGCATGCTCGTCCATCGCCGCATTGACCGCGGCCACCTCGGCCGGGGCGAGCGGCCGGGTCAGGTCCACCCCGCTCGCCTCGGCGGCGAAGATGGGATGCAGGGGGCGAAGCGTGAGGGTCATTGCGGTTTCCTTTCCCTTTGCCTGCCAGCCTAGACCCGGGACGCAAGGCCATGCGAGGCCCCTTGCCGAGGGGTGCCCCGGCGGCCCCGGCGTGGTAAGGCTGCGCGCCTCAAGGCAGGGGATTTGGCGCTTGACCCTCTGGGGCAAGATCATCGGTGGGGTGACAGGCTTCATGACCGGCGGGCCGTTCGGCGCCGTGGTCGGGGCGGCGCTCGGCCATGCGGCGGACCAAGGGGCGGCAGGGGGCGGCCGGCCGGGCCTCGGGGCCAATCCCTTCGGCGCGCTCTTCGGCCGGTCCGCGGTGCGCCAGGCGGCGGATGCGGCGGCGTTGCTGGGCAGCAAGGAACAGCTATTCGCCATCACCGTGGTGGTGCTGGCGGCCAAGCTGGCCAAATGCGACGGCCCGGTGAAGCGGGCGGAGATCGACACCTTCAAGCGGCTGTTCCGCATCCCGCCGGAGAACATGCGAGAGGTCGCCTCCCTGTTCGACCAGGCGCGCGACAGCGCCGATCCGGCCGAGCCCTTCGCCGAGAAGCTCGGCGAGGCCTTCGCCGACAACAAGGGCATGCTGGAGGATGTGCTGGCGGCGCTGTTCCAGATCGCCCGCGCCGATGGCCCGCTGACCCGGGCCGAGGTGAGCTTCCTGCAGGGGATCCAGCGCGGCTTCGGGATCGATGCCAATGCCTGGGAAAGGGCGCGGGACGGCTTCAACCCGCGCGCCGGCGCGGCGGCGGCCGAGACCGGGCCGGACCCTTACAGCATCCTCGGCGTGCCGAAGGATGCCTCGGACGAGGCCATCCGCCAGGCCTGGCGCAAGCTGATGCGGGAGAACCATCCGGACAGCCTGGCCGCGCGCGGCGTGCCGCAGGAATTCGTCAAGCGCGCCACCGACAAGGTCGCCGAGATCAACGCCGCCTGGGACCGGGTGAAGCGGGACCGCAAGCTCTAGCCGCATGCGACTCCACGACGCCCCCAGCCCCAACCAGGATGAGCGTCCGGCCGGCCTGCCGGTGGACATGCTGGTGCTGCACTACACCGGCATGCAGAGCGGCGCCGCGGCGCTGGCCCGGCTGCGCGACCCCGCCGCCCGCGTCTCCTCGCATTACCTCGTCGAGGAGGATGGCGCCGTCTTCCGCCTGGTGCCGGAGGACCGCCGCGCCTGGCATGCCGGCGTCTCGCATTGGCGCGGGCTGAGCGGGCTGAACGACCGCAGCATCGGCATCGAGATCGTCAATCCCGGGCACGAGTGGGGCTATCGCCCCTTCCCCGCCCTGCAGATGGCGGCGGTCTGCGACCTCTGCCTCGGCATCCTCGGCCGCCACCCGATCGCGGAGCGGGACGTGGTGGCGCATAGCGACATCGCGCCAGACCGCAAGCAGGATCCGGGCGAGCTGTTCGACTGGGAAGGCCTGGCGGCGAATGGAGTCGGGCTTTGGCCGAAGGCCCTGCCGCCGGCGCCGCCGGATGCGGATGCGGCCACGCTGCTGCAGGCCATCGGCTATCGCCGGGACCTGCCGCTGCCGCTGCTGGTCACCGCCTTCCAGCGGCGCTGGCGGCCGGCGCAGGTGGATGGATGGGCCGATGCCGGGACCCTGGCGGCGCTGGCCGCCGTGGCGCGACTCGCCGGGCCGCATTGACGCCCCGCGGGGCGTCGCGCAAAACCCCGCTGCGTCAGGTGGCTGGACGGCCGCTGGCATCGCCGCAAGGCGGTGCTGGAGGAAAGTCCGGGCTCCACGGGAATAGGATGCCGGTTAATGGCCGGCGAAGGTTGCGCCGCGAGGCGTGGTCTTCAGGGAAAGTGCCACAGAAAACAAACCGCCGGGCAGCCGCGAGGCTTTCCGGCAAGGGTGAAACGGTGCGGTAAGAGCGCACCGCGCCCCCGGCAACGGGGGCGGCAGGGCAAACCCCATCCGGAGCAAGGCCGAATAGGGGTGGCCGGCGGCGTCGGTTTCGACCGACGTGACGCAGGGGCATTTCCGCCCCGTCACCCGGGTTGGCTGCAGGAGGCGCGCCGCAAGGCCCGTCCCAGAGGAATGGTCGTCCCGTCGCCGGTTCGCCGGCGGCGGACAGAACCCGGCTTATAGGCCACCTGACGCAATATACTTTACGATGCCAAAACAGGAGTCGCGCCGGGCTTGCCAGGCGCGTTTCTGGCGGCTTGGGGCGACATCCCGCCAAAAGAACAAAACAGGTAAGTATAACTTATTGCTCTCAGGGCAGCGTCATTTCTCATGCAATGGTACCAATGAACCATAACCCATTCATAACCATGGCAATTGGATGGGGTGCCACAAGGCTCCAAATGGCATTCGGGCTTGTAGTCCCGGGAAATCCCGTGCTATCCCAAGTCATCCCGTGACGGATCCAATAGCTCGGGGGGGCGAGGGGTTCGGAGCGGGATGGTCGGGCGAGCCGGCGGGGTCGGGGGGCCCCGTCGGCCGCTGCACCAGGAAATGCACAGGCACACCCCCAAAGGCCACGTGTCAATAAGCGGTTACATCAAGCGGTCACTGGGGGGGCGGTCGCTGGGCGATGTCCGAGTTCACAGGCACCTATGGCGGGGGGTTCGACGCGAAGAAGGGGCGCATTTCAGTGCCGGCTCCCTTCCGCGCCATCCTCAGCCGCCTCGGTGCCGAAGAGATCATCCTGCGGAAGTCACGCCACCAGCCCTGCGTCGAAGTCTGGCCCAAGCCCGACTACATGGCAGAGGTGAATGCGCGCACCGCGGGCCTCAGCAAGCTCTCCGCCGAATACCAGACCATCATGCGCAAGCTGGTTGGCCGCATTCATACGTTGCACCCCGATAGCGAAGGCCGCGTCGTCATGCCCAAGGAATTATCCGAGCAGGCGCGATTCGAGGCCGAGCTGCAGTTCGCCGGCCGCGGCGGCTACTTCGAGATCTGGGCCGCGACCGCCTTCGCCGAAGCGGAAGCGCTGCTCGATGCCGAGGACGAGGGGGGCGACGTATGAGCGGCACCCATGTCCCGGTGATGCTGGCCGAGGTGCTGGAGACGCTGGCGCCGCGCGACGGCGCCCGCTACCTCGACGGCACCTTCGGCGGCGGCGGCTATGCCGGCGCGATTCTCGCCGCGGCCGCCTGCACGCTCTATGCGATCGACCGCGACCCGGATGCGATCGCCCGCGGCGCCGTCCTCGCGGCGCAATCCGCCGGCCGGCTGCATCTGCTGGAAGGCCGTTTCGGCGACATGCTGGCGCTGCTGGAGGCCGAGGGAATCGGGCAACTCGACGGCGTCGTGCTCGACCTCGGCGTGTCCTCGTTTCAGCTCGACGAAATCGACCGCGGCTTCTCCTTCCGGGGCGATGGTCCGCTTGACATGCGCATGTCGAAACATGGGAAGTCCGCTGCAGACCTCGTGAATACACTGGACGAGTCGGAGCTTGCGGATGTGCTGTTTCAACTGGGCGAGGAACGTTATTCCCGGCGCATCGCGCGCGTGATCGTCGCCGCCCGGAGGGAGGCCCCGATCACCACGACGGCGCGGCTTGCCGCCCTGGTGCGCGGCTGCATTCCCCGCGACCCCTCCGGCATCGATGGCGCGACCCGCAGCTTCCAGGCCCTGCGGCTGGCGGTGAACGACGAGCTCGGCGAGATCGAGCGCGGCCTCGCCGCCGCGGCCCAGTTGCTGGCGCCCGGCGGCCGCCTGGTCGTCGTCGCCTTCCATTCGCTCGAGGACCGGATCGTCAAGCGCTTCATGGCCGGACAGGCCGGACGCAGCGCCGGCACCTCCCGTCATGATCCCAGCGCGCTGGCCCAGCGCGCCGCACCGGCCGGGTTCCGCCTGCTGACGCCGAAGGCGCTGCGGCCGGGCCGGAGCGAGACCGATGCCAATCCCCGCGCCCGGTCCGCCCGGTTGCGCGCGATCCAACGCCTTGACGCCGAACGCCTGCCAGAAGACCGGGACGCAGCATGATCTTCCGCCCCTTCACCCTGCTCTGCCTCGTCGCATTCCTGGGCGCCGGGATGCATGTCTACCAGACCAAGCACGAGGCCGCGGTGCTCGACCGCGAGCTGCGCGGCATCGCCCGCAAGGTCGAGGAGGCGGAAGCGCGGACCCAGACGCTGCAGGCGGAATGGGCTTGGCTGAACGAGCCGGAGCGGCTACGGAGCGTCGCCCAGCGGCATCTGCCGGCGCTGGAGGCGATGCAGCCCAGCCAGTTCATCCGGGCCAGCGAGGCCGAGCGCCGGCTGCCGACCGTCGTCGCCTATTCCGGACCGACGGCGCTGTTTGCCGCGCGCGAGGCGACCAGCCCGGCCGGCAGCAACAGCTTCGCCCTGCTGCCGCGCATCGCCGCGCCGGTGCAGGTCGCCATCGTCAATCCGGCCCCTGCCGCGACCCCGGCCCCGGCGCGCATCGTGCCGGCGCCGCCGGTTGCCGCCGCGCCTGCTCCTGTCGCGCCGGCCGTCGCCCCGGCGGCTGCCCCGGTTGCGCCGCCGGCCAGCCCTGCCACGGCCGCGCCGGTTGCCGTGGTCCCGGCCGCGGTGCTGCCGGCGGCCCGGCCCGTGGCACCGGCGCCCGTCCCGGCACCGCCGCCGGTCATCCGCCTTGCCCTGCCGCCCGCGCCGCCGCGAGTCGTCGAGCATCCGGTCGCGGTCGCCGCCGCCCGTCCGGCCGAGCCGCGCGCCAGCGATGCCGCGCCGCGTCCGGCGCTGGTCGACCTGGCCCGCGTCACCCTGCCCCGGCCGGTGGCGCGCCCGGTGGCCCCGCCGGTGGCCCCCCCGGCGGCCCATGCGCCGCGGCCAGCGCCGAGCGAGTTGGCGGCGCTGCCGCCCATCGCGGTACCTGCCGCCGCCGCGCCGCGTGCCCCGGTGACCCAGGTGGCCGTCGCCAGCCGCCCGGCCCTGGTCGAGCCGCCACGTGCCGCGGCCCCTGGCGGTTTCGCCGTCGGCTCCGCCCTCGGTGGCGGCGCCCGGCCGATGCTGCCTCCGCCGGTGCCCTTCGGCAGCGCCGGCGCCGCCACCCTGGGCAGCGGACTGGCCCGATGAATACCCCGCCGCCGGATGATCCGCTGCGGCTGCCGCCCTCCCCGGATGCGGCGCCGGTCGGCCGTCACCTGCCGGGCGGCTTCAATGGCCCGGCCATGGTGCGGCCCGCCGCCTCGGGCTCCCGCGCCCTGGTCCGCATCGCGGCGCCGGAGCTGGCGCGCCGCGCCCAGCTCGAGAAGACCCGGGGCCGGCTCGTCGTCGCCGCCGGCGGCTTCGCGGTGCTGTTCGGCGCGGTCAGCCTGAAGCTGGCCTTCGCCACCATCTTCGACCCGATGCTGCCGCGGCTCCGCCCCGTCGCGCATATGCCGACGACCAGCGATCCCATCGTCGGCCGCGCGCCCATCACCGACCGCAACGGCGAGGTCCTCGCCGTCTCGCTGCAGGTGACGGAGCTCTATGCCAATCCGCAGGAGATCAATGACCCGGAAGCTGCGGCCGACCGGCTGCTGCGCGTCCTGCCCAACCTCGACCGCGAGCGCCTGGTCGCCCGCATCACCCGGCGCAATGTGCCGGGCACCGAGCGGGCCGTGGAATTCGCCTATATCGCCCGCAACCTGCCGCCCCGGCAGCAGCAGGCGATCAACGACCTCGGCGTGCCCGGCTTCCATTTCCGCCCGGCGGAGCGGCGCTTCTATCCGCAGGGCTCGGCCGCCGCGCATGTGCTCGGCCAGGTCGACGTGGACGGCCGCGGCATCGCCGGCGTCGAGCGCAGCTTCGATGAGCGGCTGCGGACGGATCGCGCGCCAATCCGCCTCTCGCTCGATGTCCGGGTCCAGGTCGCGCTGCGCGAGGCGGTGCAGAAGGCGATCGCCGACTACAACGGCGTCGGCGGCGCCGGCGTGGTGATGGACGTGAACACCGCCGAGATCCTGGCGATGGTCAGCCTGCCGGATTACGACGCCTCCGACCCCGGCGGGCTGCAGCGCCGGGCCGATGCGACGACGCTTCCCGGCCCACGCCAGGTCATCGCCCGCCAGCCGACCGCGGCGGCCCCGCGTTCCGACCAGGACCCGCATTTCAACCGGGCGACCGTCGGGCTCTATGAGCCGGGCTCGACCTTCAAGCTGTTCACCGCGGCGATGGCGCTCGACGCCGGCACGGCGAATATCTGGAGCAGCTTCGATGCGGCCCATCCGATCCGCTACGGCCGCTTCACCATCAGCGACTACAAGGGCAAGAATCGCTCCCTGATGCTGCCCGAGGTGCTGGCCTATTCCTCCAACCTCGGCGCCGCGCATATGGCGATGGGCGTCGGCCCGGCGCGGCACCGTGAGTTCATGGGTCGCATGGGCATGCTGGGCCGGCTCGGGGTCGAGGTGCCGGAGACCGCGCGGCCGCTGGCGCCGACGGCGCAGGGCTGGCGCGACATCAACACCATGACCGTCGCCTTCGGCCATGGCATCTCGGTCACCCCGCTGCATGTGATCAACGGCGTCTCGGCGCTGGCCAATGGCGGCATCCTGCGCCAGCCGACCCTGCTGGCGCAGCCGGCCGGGCAGCCGCGCGAAGGCACCCGCGTCATCGCCGAGCGCACCTCCGACACGCTGCGGCGGCTGATGCGGCTGGTCGTCACCGATGGCTCCGGCAAGGGCGCCGAGGTCGCCGGCTACTTCGTCGGCGGCAAGACCGGCACGGCGCAGAAGACCGGCCCACGCGGCGGCTACCTCGAAGACAAGCGCATCGCGGCCTTCGTCGGCGCCTTCCCGATGAATGCGCCACGCTTCGCGCTATACGTGATGGTCGACGAGCCGAAGCCGAATGCCCAGAGCCATGGCTATGCGACCGCGGGCTGGGTCGCCGCGCCGGCCGCCGGCAGCGTGATCCGGCGGATCGCGCCGATCCTTGGCATGGTGCCGGAGACCGACCGGATCCCGCAGATCCAGCAGACCATCGCCATTCCGCTGCAGCCCGGCCGCCCGGCCCGGCCGGCACCGCCGACCGCGGCCGCACCCGCCCCGGCGCCGCGCGGGACCCCGGCCGGCACGCCGCCCAGCGCGCCGGCGCCTGCCCTGGTGCCCCCTGCCCCGGCGTTGCGCCGGACCGATGCGGCACCGGCCCTGTATCTGGCCGCCGGGCCGGCTTCGCCAGGCGAGGCCGGCCTTGCGCCTCGGTGACCTCATGCGCGCCGGCGGCCTTGCGCCCGAGGGCGCCGGGCAGGCCGGCGGAGTCTTCATCCGCGGCCTGACCGCGGATAGCCGCGCCGTCGCCGCAAACAGCCTGTTCGTCGCCCTACCCGGGTCGCGCTCGGATGGCCGGGCCTTCATCGCCGATGCCGTCGCCCAAGGCGCGGCCGCCGTGCTGGCGCCGGAGGGCACGCCCTGGCCCGAGGGCGTGCCCGCGCGCCCGCTGGTGACCTGCCCGGACCCGCGCCGCAGCCTGTCGCTGATGGCCGCCGCCATGGCCGGGGCGCAGCCGGCGACCGTGGTTGCCGTCACCGGCACCAATGGCAAGACCAGCACCGTCGACTTCCTCCGCCAGCTCTGGGCCCTGGCCGGGCGCAAGGCGGCCTCGCTCGGCACGCTGGGCCTCATCGCGCCGGGCTTCCCCGGCGGCGCCAGCCTGACCACGCCGGACCCGGTCGCGCTGCATGGCCAGCTTGCGGCACTGGCCCGCGCCGGCTTCGGCCATGCGGCGATCGAGGCCTCCTCGCATGGCATCGAGCAGCGCCGGCTGGATGGCGTGCGGCTGGCGGCGGCCGGCTTCACCAACCTGACCCGCGACCACCTGGACTACCACGGCGACATGGCCGCCTATCGCGCCGCCAAGCTCCGGCTCTTCGGCACGGTGCTGGAGGCCGGCGGTACCGCCGTCGCCAATGCCGACATGGATGCGGAGACCCTGGCCGCGCTGGAAGGCCTGGCCGCTCGGCGCGGCTTCGCCCTGCTGACGGTCGGCGAGGTGGGCGAGAGCATCCGCCTGACCGCGCAGCGGCCGCTGCCGGATGGCCAAGCGCTGGAATTCACCGCCTTCGGCGCCCGTCACGCGTTGCATCTGCCGCTGCCCGGGCGCTTCCAGGCGGACAACGCCCTGCTGGCTTTGGCCCTGGCCGTGGTCAGCGGGATGGAGCCCGGCTGGGCCGCGGCGCTGCTGCCGCGCCTCGCCGGCGTGCGGGGACGGATGGAGCTCGCGGCGAAGCTGCCGAACGGCGCCGCCGTCTATGTCGATTACGCCCATACGCCGGATGCGCTGGAGCGGCTGCTGGGCTCGCTGCGGCCGCATGTCGGCCGGGGCGCGCGGCTGCATGTGGTCTTCGGCGCCGGCGGTGACCGCGACCCGGGCAAGCGGCCGCTGATGGGCGCCGCCGCGGCGCGCCATGCCGATGTCTGCTGGGTGACCGACGACAATCCGCGCTCCGAGGATCCCGCCGCGATCCGCGCCGCCGTGCTGGCCGGCTGCCCCGGCGGCACCGATGCCGGCGACCGTCGCGCGGCCATCGCCGCCGCGCTGGAGGATCTCGGCGCCGGGGACGTGCTGGCGCTGGCGGGCAAGGGACACGAGAGCGGCCAGACCATCGCCGGCGTCACCACCCCCTTCGACGATGCCGCCGTGGTGCGCGAGCTGGCCGGGGTCGCGGCATGAGCGCGCTCTGGACCACGGCCGAGCTGCGGGCGGCGACCCGGGGCAGCCTCGGCGCCGAGGTCGCCATCACGGGCGTCTCCATCGATAGCCGCAGCGCCGGGCCCGGTGACCTGTTCGTCGCGCTGCGCGATGCGCGGGACGGCCATGCCTTCGTCGCCGATGCGCTGGCGCGGGGCGCGGCGGCCGCGATGGTGGATCATGCCCCGCCGGGGGCTGCCGCCGATGCGCCGCTGCTCATGGTCGATGAGACCCTGGCCGGGCTGACCGCGCTGGGTGCCGCCGGCCGGGCCCGGACCGGCGCGCGCATCGCCGCCATCACCGGCAGCGTCGGCAAGACCGGCACGAAGGAGATGCTGCGGCTGCTGCTGGCCGGCTTCGGTGCGACGCATGCCGCCGTCGCCTCCTACAACAACCACTGGGGCGTGCCGCTGACCCTGGCGCGGATGCCGGCCGCCAGCGCCTTCGCGGTCATCGAGATCGGCATGAACAACCCGGGCGAGATCGCCCCCCTCGCCCGCCTCGCCCGGCCGCATGTGGTCGCGGTGACCACGATCGGGGAGGCGCATATCGGCCATCTCGGCGGGCTGGAGGGCATCGCCGAGGAGAAGGGCAGCATCGCCCGCGGCCTGCTGCCGGGCGGGACCGCGGTGCTGCCGCGCGACAATGCCTATTTCGGGCGGCTGCGGGAGATGGCCGTCGAATCGGGTGCCGGCCGCATCCTGACCTTCGGCCGCGACGCCGGCGCCGAGATCCGCCTGCTGGAGGCCAGCATCACGCGGGATGGCCGCACCCGGGCGGAGTATGCGGTGCTCGGCACGCGGGTGGAGGTGCGGATGCCGGCGCCCGGCCTGCATCATGCCGAGAATGCCTGCTGCGCCCTGGCCGTGGTCGCCGCGCTCGGACTCGATGCCCTCCGTGCCGCGCCGGCGCTCGCCGGCTATTCCCCGGGCGCCGGCCGTGGCGCGCCGCGGGACATCGCGGTCGCGGGCGGCACCGCCCTGCTGGTCGACGAGAGCTACAACGCGGCGCCACCGGCGATGCGGGCGGCGCTCGAGACCCTGGCGCAGCGGCCCGGCGCGCGGCGCATCGCGGTGCTGGGCGACATGCGCGAGCTCGGCGAATTCTCCGCGGCGCTGCATGCCGGCCTGGCCCCGGCGGCGGCGCGGGCCGACCTGGTCTTCTGCTGCGGGCCGGAGATGGCCCGGCTCTATGCCCTGCTGCCGGCGGCGAAGCGCGGCGCCCATGCGGCGGATAGCGCCGCCTTGGCGCCCCTGGTCCAGGCCGCGCTGCGGCCGGGCGATACGGTTCTGGTGAAAGGTGCGCTCGGCAGCCGCATGGCGGTGATTGTCCGGGCGCTGACGGAGTGTGGCGCGTGATCTTCAACCTCTTCGCGCCCTATGCCGAGGAATTCGCCCTTTTCAACCTCGTCCGGTACACGACCTTCCGGGCGGGCGCCGCCTGCCTGACGGCGCTGGTGCTGTCGCTGGCGCTGGGCCCTGCTGTCATCCGCTGGCTGCGCGGCTTCCAGCGCGGCGGCCAGCCGATCCGCGAGGATGGGCCGCAGAGCCATCTCATCACCAAGAAGGGCACGCCCACCATGGGTGGCGTGCTGATCCTGCTGGCGCTGGTCCTCTCGACCCTGCTCTGGGTCGATCTCCGCAACGGCATGGTCTGGGCGGTGCTGTTCGTCACCGTGGGCTACGGCGCGCTGGGCTTCGCCGATGACTGGCTGAAGGTGACCAAGCGCAATACCAAGGGCGTCTCGGCACGCATGAAGCTGGTCTGGCAGGCCGGGGTCGGGCTGGTGGGGGCGAGCTGGATCATCCTGCTGCTGCCGGCGCCGATCGCCACCGGCCTGGCCCTGCCGGTCTTCAAGGAAACTCTCATTCCGCTCAGCTTCGCCTTTCCCGCCGTCGGGATGCTGGTGCTGATGGGCGCCTCGAATGCGGTGAACCTGACGGATGGACTCGATGGCCTCGCCATCGTGCCGGCGATGATCGCGGCGGCGGTCTTCACACTGATCGCCTACCTTGTCGGCAACCGGGTCTTCTCGGAATACCTGCAGCTCCATTCGGTGCCCGGCGCGAACGAGCTGGCGGTCTTCTGCGCCGCGCTGATCGGCGCCGGCCTCGGCTTCCTCTGGTTCAACGCGCCGCCGGCCGCGGTCTTCATGGGCGATACCGGCTCGCTGGCGCTCGGCGGCGCGCTCGGCGCCGTGGCGGTGGCGACGAAGCACGAGGTGGTGCTGGCCATCGTCGGCGGGTTGTTCGTGGTGGAGACGGTCAGCGTCATCATCCAGGTCTTCTGGTTCAAGCGCACCGGCCGCCGGGTCTTCCTCATGGCGCCGCTGCACCACCACTTTGAGAAGAAGGGCTGGGCCGAGGCGACCATCGTCATCCGCTTCTGGATCATCGCCATGGTGCTGGCGCTGGTCGGCCTGAGCACGCTGAAGATCCGATGACCCCGTTTCGTCCCTTCGCCGGTGAGCGCATCGCGGTGGTCGGCCTCGGCAAGGCCGGGCTGCCGGCGGCGCTGCGCCTGGCCGAATGGGGCGCCGAGGTCAGCTGCTGGGACGACAGCGCCGGAAGCCGCGCCGCGGCCGAGGCGGCCGGCCTGGCGGTGGCTGATCCCGCGGCCGAACCCTTCCGCTGGGATTCGCTGCTGCTGTCGCCCGGCATCCCGCACCGGCTGCCGCAGCCGCATCCCGCCGCGCTCGCGGCCCAGGCGGCCGGCAAGGCGGTGCTCTGCGATGTCGAATACCTGTACCGCGCGGTGCGGGCCGCGGGGTCCGCCGCGCGTTTCGCCGGCATCACCGGCACCAACGGGAAGTCCACCACCACGGCACTGCTGCACCACCTGCTGCACTGCGGCGGAATGGCCACGGTCGCCGGAGGAAATCTCGGTCCGGCCGCGCTCTCCCTCAACATTTTGGGAGATGCTGGCGTATACGCCATCGAGATGTCGTCCTACATGTTGGAGCGGATCCAAACGGTGCGCTTCGATGCGGCGGTCATGCTCAACCTATCGCCGGATCATCTGGACCGGCACGGCGACATGCAGGGTTACCGGGCAGCCAAGGCGAGGATCTTCGCTAATCAGCAGCCGCGCGACCTCGCGGTGATCGGCATGGACGACGCCCTGAGCCGCGGCCTGCGCGGCACCGGCCCGGCCCGCTGGTGCCCGGTATCCGGCGAGGCGGCGCAGCCCGGCGGCCTGTGGGCGACCGATGGCGTATTGCGCGACGACAGCGGGACCATCCTGGACCTTGCCGAGGCGCCTGCCCTGCCCGGCAGCCACAATGCGCAGAATGCCGCCGCCGCCGCTGCCTGCGCCCTGGAGTTCGGCCTGGACCGCGCGACCATCGCCGCGGGCCTGCGCAGCTATCCCGGCCTGCCGCATCGGCAGGAGAAGGTGGGTGAGATCCGCGGCGTCGCCTTCGTCAACGACAGCAAGGGCACCAACGCCGACAGCACCGCCCGTGCCCTGGCCAGCTATCCGCGCCTCGTCTGGATCGCCGGCGGCACGGCGAAGGAAGGCGGGATCGAGAGCCTGGCGCCCCTCTTCCCGCATGTGGCGGAAGCGTTGCTGATCGGCCGCGATGCGCCGGTCCTCGCGGCGACGCTGGCCGCGCATGGCGTGAAGCATCATATCGCCGGCACGCTGGATGCCGCGGTGCAGGCCGCCGCCGAGGCCGCCTTCGCCGGCGCCGCGCCGGTGGTGCTGCTATCGCCCGCCTGCGCGAGCTGGGACCAATTCACCGGCTACGACGCCCGCGGGGACCGTTTCCGCATGCTTGTCGCCGCGCTAGGGGGGGCCGCCTGATGGCCATTTCACGCTCCGATAACTCGACACTCGGCCGTTGGTGGTGGACGGTGGATCGCTGGACGCTCGGCGCCCTGCTGATCCTCATCGGCTTCGGCTATGTCATGATGCTTGCGGCCAGCCCGGCGGTCGCCGAGCGCGTCATGGGCAATGCCTCGCGCAGCCTGCTGTTTGTCAAGCAGGTCGTCTTCCTCGGCATGGCGGCGGCGCTGATGGTGATGGTGTCGCTGCTCACGCCGCGCAACATCAAGCATCTGGCAATCATCGGCTGCATAGGTGCACTGGTGCTGACCGCGGCAACCCTGGTGATTGGATTCGAGACCAAGGGCGCCCGTCGCTGGCTGGCCTTCCCGCTGCTCGGCACCATGCAGCCTTCCGAATTCCTCAAGCCCTGCTTCGCCGTGGTCATCGCCTGGCTGCTGGCCGAGGGGAAATCCGCCGCCGCGGTGCGCGCCGCCTCCGGCGACCGTGGCTGGGGCCTGCTGCATCCGCAGCGGCTCTGGCCCATGGCGGCCTTTCTCCTGCTGGGCGTAGTGGCCGTGGTGCTGAAGTCGCAGCCGGATTTCGGCATGCTGATGGTCGTGGTTTCCATGTTCCTGGCGCAGTTCTTCGTCGCCGGGCTGAACCTCGCCTTCGTCGGCGCGCTGGGCATCGGCGGCGTCGGCCTGGCGGTCGGTGCCTATTTCACCCTCGACCACGTCCGCAGCCGGGTGGACCGCTTCCTCGATCCGGCCTCGGGCGATACCTTCCAGATCACCAAGGCGATGGAGGCCTTCGGCAATGGCGGGCTGTTCGGCCGCGGGCCCGGCGAGGGCCGGGTCAAGAATGCCCTGCCCGATGCCCATGCCGATTTCGTCTTCGCCGTGGCGGGGGAGGAATTCGGCTTCATCGTCTGCCTCGTCATCCTGGCGCTCTTTGCCTTCGTCGTGCTGCGCGGCCTGATCCGGCTGCTGGGCGAGGCCGATCTCTTCGTCGTGCTGGCGGCGACCGGGCTGCTGGCACAGTTCGGCCTGCAGGCCTTCGTCAACATGGCCTCCTCGCTGCACCTCATCCCGACCAAGGGGATGACCCTACCCTTCGTCTCCTATGGCGGCTCCTCGGTCCTGGCGATCGCGCTCGGCATGGGGATGCTGCTGGCGCTGACGCGGAAACGCGCGACGCGGGGCGGGGACGAGTGAGAGGTCCCGCGGTGCGTCCCATCGTCATCGCCGCCGGCGGCACCGGCGGGCATCTCTTCCCGGCCGAGGCATTGGCCGCCGAGTTGCTGGCACGCGGGGAACGCGTGGCGCTGATGACCGATGCCCGCTCCGCCGCCTTCGAGAGCAGCGCCTTCGCCAATGCGGAGCGCTTCATCCTGCGCGGCTCCGGCCTGTCCGGCCGCGGCGCCCTCAGTGCAGCGCGCGGCGCGGTGGCGCTGGCGGCCGGGACGGTGCAGGCCCGCGGATTGCTGGGCCGGCTGAATGCCGCCGCCGTCGTCGGCTTCGGCGGCTATCCCAGCGTGCCGCCCTTGATCGCGGCGCTGACCATGCTCGGCCGCCGCCCGGTGACCGTGCTGCATGAGCAGAACGCCATCCTCGGCCGCGCCAATCGCCTGCTGGCGCCGCGGGCCGATGTGCTGGCGCTGTCCTATGGCGTCACCGGCCGGGTGCCGGCGGGGGCCAAGGTGCAGGTCGTCGGCAATCCGGTGCGGCCGGCCCTCGCCGCGCTGGCCGGGCGGGAGTATCCGGGCACCGATGGGGCGCTGCGGCTGCTGGTGCTCGGCGGCTCGCTCGGCGCCCGCATCTTCGCCGATGTCGTGCCCGGTGCCGTCGCCGCCCTGCCGGAAGCGCTGCGCCAGCGTCTGGTGGTGGCGCAGCAATGCCGGGCGGAGGACCTCAACCGCGTCCGCGAGGCCTATGCCGCGGCCAATGTCCCGGCCGAGCTTTCGCCCTTCTTCCCCGATGTCGCGGGGCGGCTGGCCAATGCGCATCTGGTCATCGCCCGCGCCGGCGCCGGCACCGTGGCGGAGCTGGCCTGCGCCGGACGGCCCTCCTTCCTCGTGCCGTTGCCGCAGGCGATCGACGACCATCAGAAGGCCAATGCCCGGGCCATCGCCGAGGCGGGCGCTGCCATCGTCATGCCGCAGAGCGGCTTCACCCCGGCCGCATTGGCCGGACAGCTTGCCACCCAGCTCAACGACCCGCGGGCCCTGGCCCGCGCCGCCGCCTCCGCCGCGCGCCTGGCCCAGCCGGATGCCGCCAAGCGGTTGGCCGATCTCGTTCTCTCGCTTGTTCGGGCGGTTCCCGCCCTGGAAAACCACTGATGCGCGCCCTGCCCCTCACCATCGGCCCCATCCACTTCGTCGGCATCGGCGGCATCGGCATGTCCGGCATCGCGGAGGTGCTGCACAACCTCGGCTACCAGGTGCAGGGCAGCGACATCGCGGAGGGCTACAACGTCACCCGGCTGCGCGCCGCCGGCATCCCGGTCGCGGTCGGCCATGCGGCGGAGAATCTCGGCGGCGCGCAGGTCGTGGTGGTCTCGACCGCCGTCGGCCGTGACAATCCGGAAGTCCAGGCCGCCCGCACCGGCCTCATCCCCGTGGTGCGGCGGGCGGAGATGCTGGCCGAGCTGATGCGGCTGAAGTGGTCGGTCGCAGTCGGCGGCACCCATGGCAAGACCACCACCACCAGCCTCGTTGCCTGCGTGCTGGAGGCGGCGAAGATCGACCCCACCGTCATCAACGGCGGCATCGTCAATGCCTATGGCACCAATACCCGGCTCGGCGAGGGCGACTGGATGGTGGTCGAGGCGGATGAGAGCGACGGCAGCTTCCTGCGGCTGCCCTCGGTCGTCGCCATCGTCACCAACATGGACCCGGAGCACCTGGACCACTGGGGCACCGCGGAGGCGATGAAGGACGGCTTCGCGCAATTCGTCTCGAACATCCCCTTCTATGGCTTCGCCGTGCTCTGCCTCGATCACCCGGAAGTGCAGGCGATGATCCCGAAGCTCGATCGCCGCATCGTCACCTATGGCTTCTCGCCGCAGGCCGACGTGCGAGCCGAGAAGGTCATCACCGACCGCATGGGCGCGACCTTCGAGGTGGTGGTGCAGGACCGCGTGACGCGGCGCAGCCGCAACCTGAAGCCCTTCCGCCTGCCGATGCTCGGCCAGCACAATGTGCAGAATGCGCTGGCGGCCATCGCCGTCGGCGTGGAGATGGAGATCGATCCGGAGACCATCCGCACCGCGCTGGCCGGCTTCAAGGGCGTCAAGCGCCGCTTCACCCGGGTCGGCGAAGCGGGCGGCATCACCGTCATCGACGACTACGGGCATCATCCGGTCGAGATCGCCGCGGTGCTGAAGGCGGCGCGCCAGGCCGGGGCGCGCGACGTGATCGCGGTGGTGCAGCCGCACCGCTATTCCCGCCTTGCCTCGCTCTTCGAGGATTTCTCGAAGTGCATGAACGATGCCGGCACGGTCATCGTCGCCGATGTCTATTCGGCCGGCGAGGCGCCGATCCCCGGCATGGACAAGGAAGGCCTGGTCGAGGGCCTGCGCGCCCGCGGCCATCGCAGCGTGGTCGCTCTGCCGGGACCGGAAAGCCTGGCCGAGATGGTCCATGCCATCGCCAAGCCGGGCGACTACGTGGTCTGCCTCGGCGCCGGCAATATCACCAGCTGGGCGGCCGCCCTGCCGGAACAGTTGGCGGCGCTGCAGCCCGGCCTTCGCCCCAGCCCGCTGAGGCGCGCATGAGCGCCCGGGCCATGGAGCATGCGATCCCGCATATCCGCGGCCGCATCCGGGCCGGGGTGCTGCTGGCGCCCCTCACTTGGTTCCGCGTCGGCGGCCCGGCCGAATGGCTGCTGCGCCCGGCCGATGCCGAGGATCTGGTCGCGCTGCTGGCCGGGCTCTCGCCGGCGATGCCGCTGACCGTGCTGGGCGCGGCCTCCAACCTCATCATCCGCGACGGCGGCCTGCCCGGCGTGGCGCTGCGGCTCGGCGGCGGCTTTGCCGAGGTCGTCGTCGAGGCGGATGGCGTCGTCGCGGGCGCTGCCGCGCTCGATGTGACCGTGGCCGAGCATGCCGCGGCCGCCGGACTCGCCGGCCTCGAATTCCTCAGCGGCATTCCCGGCAGCATCGGCGGCGCCGTGGCGATGAATGCCGGCGCCTATGGGACCGAGGTCCGTGATCGCCTGGATTGGGCCGAGGTGGCGACCGCCGAGGGGCTGCTGCGGCTCGCCGCCGCCGATCTGCACCTCGGCTATCGCCATGCCCTGCTGCCGCCCGGCGGCATCGTCACCCGCGCCCGCTTCCGGGCGCAGCCCGGCGATGCCGGTCCGCGCATGGCCGAGATCCGCGCCGCGCGCGAGGCGACCCAGCCGATCCGCGCCCGCACCGGCGGCTCCACCTTCAAGAACCCGGAAGGCCACAAGGCCTGGGCGCTGATCGATGCCGCCGGCTGCCGCGGCCTCAGGCTCGGCGGGGCGCAGGTTTCGGAGAAGCACTGCAACTTCCTGCTGAACACCGGCGGCGCCACCGCGGCCGAGCTGGAAGCGCTGGGCGAGCAGGTGCGGGCCCAGGTCCTGGCGCATGCGGGGATTTCGCTGGAGTGGGAAATCAAGCGGATCGGGGTGACGCCATGACCCATGTCGCGGTCCTGCATGGCGGCATCTCGGCCGAGCGCGAGGTCAGCCTGGCCTCCGGCGCGCAATGCATCGCCGCCCTGCGCGAGGCCGGCTTCGAGGTGACGCCGATCGACGTCGGCCAGGATCTGGCCGCCACCATCACCGCGCTGCGCGCCGCGAAGCCCGATGCGGTCTTCAACGCGCTGCATGGCCGCTTCGGCGAGGATGGCTGCATCCAGGGCGTGCTCGACTGGATGGGCCTGCCCTATACCCATTCCGGCCTGCGGGCTTCCGCCCTGGCGATGGACAAGGTCGCCGCAAAGGCGGTCTTCCACGCCGCCGGCCTGCCCGTCGCGCCGCACAAGCTGGTGCCGGTCGCGGAACTCGCGGCCGAGGACCCGATGCCGCGTCCCTATGTGGTGAAGCCGGTGAACGAGGGCTCGTCGGTCGGCGTGCATATCCTGCGCAGCGGCGACAACCGCCGGGCCGAGATCGCCACCGGCTGGCGCTTCGGTGAGACCGCCCTGGTCGAGGAATTCATCCCCGGCCGGGAACTGACGGTCGGCGTGCTGGGGGACCGGGCGCTGGCGGTGACCGACATCCTGGCCGATGCCGGCGAGTTCTATGACTACGACTCGAAATATGCCAACGGCGGGTCGCGTCACATGCTGCCGGCGAAGATCGACGCGAGCATCTATGCCCGGGCGATGGAAGTCGCCGTCGCCGCGCATCAGGCGCTCGGCTGCCGCGGCGCCACCCGCGCCGACTTCCGCTACGACGATACGCGGGGCGAACCCGGCCGCCTCGTGCTGCTCGAAGTGAATACCCAACCCGGCCTGACGCCGACCTCGCTGCTGCCGGAACAGGCGGCATTGGTCGGCATGGCTTTCCCCGCGCTTTGCGCCTGGATGGTGGAGCAGGCCCGCCATGGCCCTTGACCCCCCCCGCGTTCCGGCCCGCCCCACGGGCGCTTCCCCGGCACGTTCCCGTACCGCGCAGCCCGCCCGGCGCAATCGCGCCGAGGCGACGCAGGCGCGGCCCTCCCGCTTCCGGCTCTGGCTGCGCCGCCGGCGTGGCCTGCTGCGTCCGGCCGGCCTCGGCCTCGGCATCGCCCTGCTGCTGGTGGTCGCCACCCTCGCCACCATGGCGGCGGATCCCTATGGCCGGCTCGCCGCGCTTTGGGACGGGGCGACGGAGCTGGCCGGCGGCGCCGGGCTGACGGTGCAGGAAGTCGTCCTCGAGGGCAGCCGCAATACCCCGCCGGAGCTGGTGCGGGAAGCGCTCGGCGTCAGGCGCGGCGACCCGATCCTGGGCTTCGACCCGCATGCCGCGCGGGAACGGCTGGAGCTGATCGCCTGGGTCAGCGCGGCGCATGTCGAGCGCCACCTCAATGGCCTCATCAAGGTCCGCATCACCGAGCGCCAGCCCTTCGCCATCTGGCAGCGCGACGGCCGCTTCTCCGTCATCGACGACAAGGGCGAGGTGGTCTCCAGCGAGAACATCGGCGCCTTCGGCCGCCTTCCGCTGGTGGTGGGCGCCGGTGCCAACCGCGTCGCCGCCCCGATGGTGGAGCTGATGCGGGCGCAGCCGCTGGTGCAGGAACGCACCCATGCGCTGGTCCGCGTCGCCGAGCGCCGCTGGAACCTCAGGCTGCGCAACGGCACCGACGTGCTGCTGCCGGATGGCCAGGAAGCGGCGGCGCTGGCCCGGCTGGCGGAACTGCAGGGCAGCCAGGCCTTGCTCGACCGGCCGCTGGCGGCGATCGACCTGCGGCTGCCGGACAAGCTGGTGCTGCGGCTGCCGGGCCAGGCACAGCCCGGCACGCCGCCGATGGAGCCGACGATGCAGCGGGTGAGGAACGGTCGCGGATGAACCAGATCAGCCGGCTCGCCAATCTCGAAGGTCCGCCCGTGCAGGCACGCCGCAAGCGCAATGCCCGCAGCGGCATCTTCGGCATCCTCGACATCGGCTCGACCAAGGTGGTCTGCGTGATCGCCCGGATCGAGAACGACGGGGAGCCGCGGGTGCTCGGCTTCGGCTGGCAGCGCTCGCGCGGGATCAAGGGCGGCAATATCGTCGACATCGAGGAAGCGGAGAAATCCATCCGCGCCGCGGTCGGCCAGGCCGAGGAGATGGCGGATACCCAATTGAAGGGTGCCATCGTCAATCTCTCCTGCGGCCAGCCGGAATCGCGTCAGCAGAATATCCAGTGGCCGATCGGCGGCCGCGCGGTGACCGAGGCCGATCTCCGCGCCATCCTCGGCGAGGGCCGCCGCCGCAGCGCCGAGGATGGCCGCGAGACGGTGCATGCCTTCCCGCTAGGCTTCACGGTCGATGCGACGCCGGGTGCCGAGGATCCGCGCGGCATGATCTGCGAGACCATCGCCGCCAGGCTGCATATGCTGGATGCGGCCCAGGCCTCGCTGCTCAACCTCGGCGCCACGCTGCTGCGCTGCGACCTGGTGGTGGAGGAACTGGTTTCCGCCCCCTTCGCCGGCGGCCTCGCCACGCTGGTCGAGGACGAGAAGCAGCTCGGCGCCACCGTCATCGACATGGGCGGCGGCACCACCAGCATCGCGGTCTTCGCCGAGGGCCACCTGATCCATACCGCGCAGATCCCGGTCGGCGGCTGGAACGTCACCAATGATCTGGCGCGTGGCCTGTCCACGCCGATCGCCCATGCGGAACGGCTGAAGACACTGCATGGCGGCGTGCTCGGTGCCCCGGACGACGAGAAGGAATGGCTTCCCGTGCCGCAGGTCGGGGAGGAGGAGGACCAGATCGCCCGGGTGCCGCGCGCCATGGTCATCGGCATCATCCGCCCGCGGCTCGAGGAAACCTTCGAGCTGGTGAAGGACCGCCTCGAATCGGCCGGACTTAGCTCGGAGATCGGACGTCGCGTCGTGCTTACCGGCGGCGCCAGCCAATTGGTCGGCGTACGGGAATTGGCCGGTCGGGTGCTGGAACGGCAGGTGCGGCTCGGCCGGCCGCATCCGGTGCGTGGCATGCCGGAAACCGCATCCGGTCCGGCCTTCGCGGCACCGCTCGGGCTGCTCGCCTGGGGCGCCGGGGAAGGCCGTCCCTTGCTGGATCTGCTGCCGGGTCTCGATCGCCCGAGTGGACGTTTCCGTCGATTCGTCAATTGGCTGCGGGACAAGGCATGAGCAAAGCCGTTACGCCGCCAAGAAAATCATCCGGTAGCCTGTGGATTACGGGGATGAACCGCTTCGACGCGCTTCAACCCTGGGACAGGACTCGCCTTCATCGTTTACGTTCCCGCGAGGAGATCCCCGCATGACCCTGAATTTGACCCTGCCTGTCGCGCAGCACACCGATTTCAGCCCACGCATCACCGTCATCGGCGTCGGCGGCGGCGGCACCAACGCGGTCAACAACATGATCGCCATGGGGCTCCAGGGGGTGGAGTTCGTGGTGGCGAATACCGATGCCCAGTCGCTGGTGCATTCGAAGGCGGAGAAACGCGTCCAGCTCGGGCCGCATCTGACGCAGGGCCTCGGCGCCGGCGCCAAGCCGGAAATCGGCCGTGCGGCGGCGGAGGAAGCGACCGAGGAACTGGCCCGTCACCTCGACGGCTGCCACATGGTCTTCATCACCGCCGGCATGGGCGGCGGCACCGGCACCGGCGCAGCGCCGGTCATCGCCCGGATGGCACGCGAGCGGGGCGTGCTGACCGTGGGCGTGGTGACCAAGCCCTTCGACTTCGAGGGACCGAAGCGCAAGCGCGCCTCCGATGCCGGTATCGAGGAGCTGCAGAGCTTCGTCGATACGCTGATCATCATCCCCAACCAGAACCTGTTCCGCATGGCGACGGAGCGGACGACTTTCGCCGAGGCCTTCAAGCTGGCCGACGAGGTGCTGTATGACGGCGTCCGCGGCGTCACCGACCTGATGATCAAGCCGGGCCTGGTGAACCTCGACTTCGCCGATATCCGCACCGTCATGGCGGAGATGGGCAAGGCGGTGATGGGCACCGGCGAGGCCGATGGCGACGACCGCGCGGTGAAGGCCGCCGAGCGTGCCATCAGCAACCCGCTGCTCGACGATGCCTCGCTGCGCGGCGCACGCGGCGTGCTCATCAACATCACCGGCGGCTACGACATGACCCTGTTCGAGGTCGACGAGGCGGCCAACCGCATCCGCAAGGAAGTGGACGAGGATGCGCAGATCATCTTCGGCACCTCGGTCGAGGAAGACCTGAATGGCCGGCTGCGGGTCTCCGTGGTCGCCACCGGCATCGACGCCGTGCAGGCGCAATCCGCAGCCCCGGCCGCCGGTCAGCCGGGCGTGGCGCCGGTCGCGGCGGCCCAACCCGCGGTGAACCAGCCGGGCCTGACCATGCTGCCCGGCGGTCGCCAGGGCCGCCCGGCGAACATGGCCCCGGCGATGGCTCCGGCTGTCACCGGCAGTGGCCAGCTGCCCGGTGGTGCGCCGCGCGTGGCGGCGACGGTTCGCGGCGGTGCCTTGCGTTCCGCGGTGAACCCCACCACCAGCATGGCCGGCGCCCAGGCGCCGCAGCTTGCCAGCGCACCGGTGATGATCCAGGCCGAGGAGGTGGCGCCGCCGCCGGTTGCCATGCCGGTGACGGCGCTGCATCCGGTCTCGCTCGGTGAGCAGCGGCGTCCCGCCGTGGTCGCCACCGCTGCGGCGGTCGCCCCGCCGGCAGCCCCGAGCGGTGCCCTGCGCGGCCTGTTCAACCGGGTGACCGGGGCCGCTTCCTCCGGCACGATGATGCGCCGGCCGATGCCGGAGCCGGCGCCGGTTGCGCCGCAGATCGAGCAGGCGGCACCGCAGCGGGCTGCCGAAGGCCCGGGCCGGGTGGATTTCGAGATCCCGACCTTCCTGCGCCGCCAATCGAACTGACACCCACCCTCCGGGCTTGATTTCGGCATCGGGCCGCCTCCGCAAGGGGCGGCCCGAGTTGCGTCGGGCTGGAGGCGTTTGCGACAAGGCTCGATATCGCAACGCAAAAACCGATCCAGATCAAAGACTTGCAGCGTAATATGAAGTAATAAGCCTTGACTCGCGCAAGCCACGGGCCGGTGGCAGGTAATAGCTGGGCAGACGCCAGCAAGGCGCGCCCGGGTTACCCGGATGGGCTTCCGGACTTCGACGCCGCTTCTGGCGTCTGGCAGACAGGGGTGCGCATGGACGGTTACTTCCCGCTCGAGACAGGCCGCCGCCTGACGCTGAAGGCCGCCATCGGCTGCGTCGGCATCGGGCTGCACAGCGGCAAGCGCGCCAGTCTCACCTTGCACCCGGCGCCGGCCGGCACCGGCATCCGTTTCCGCCGGACCGACATCGATCTCGACATCCCCGCCCGTTACGACCACGTGGTCGATACCCGGCTCTGCACCGCCCTCGGCCTGCCGGAGGCGCCGGAGCGCCGCATCGGCACCGTCGAGCATGTCATGGCCGCCCTCGCCGGCTGCGGCGTGGATGACGCGATCATCGAGCTGGATGGTCCCGAGGTTCCGATTCTCGACGGCTCCGCGGCACCCTTCGTCTTCCTGATCGACTGCACCGGCCTCACTGCCCATGCCGGCGCCGCCTATTCCAGCGCCGGTCTGCTGCCGGAAGCGATCGAGGTTTTGCGTCCGGTCCGGGTGCAGGATGGCGACGGTCCCGATGCTGCCTGGGCTGCCCTCGCCCCCACCACTGGTGATCGTTTCGAAGCTTCCCTCACCATCGATTTCCCCGGCACCGCCATCGGCCGGCAATCGCTGACCACGCGGCTTTCGCCGCAGTCCTTCCGCGCCGGCCTCGCGGAGGCCCGGACTTTCACCCTGGCCGAGGAAGTCGCCCGCCTGCGCGCGGCAGGCCTCGCCCAGGGCGGCAGCCTCGCCAATGCCGTGGTGGTGGATGGCCCGCTCATCCTCAATCCGGGTGGGCTGCGCCAGGCCGATGAATTCGTCCGGCACAAGCTGCTGGACGTGGTCGGCGATCTGGCCCTGGCCGGCGCCCCGCTGCGGGCCCGCTTCACCGGCTATCGCTCCGGCCATGCGCTGAACAACCGGCTGCTGCGGGCGCTGTTCGCGGATCGCGCCAATTGGCGTGGTGTCCCCTCCCTCGGCGCCAGCCTGCAGGCCGAAGGCGTTTCCGCCCGGCTGCCCGCCGCCGCTGCCGCTGCGGTTGCCTGATCTTCCGGTGGCCTGTGGACCCGGTCGCCGCCGTGGTATAGAGCCCGGACTCTCCTACGACCGGGCCATTATGATCCGACGCACTCCGCCTCAGCCCATTGCCCGTCTCGCCGCCCTTTGGCTCACCCTCGCGGTGCTCCCGGGCTGCTCCATGTTCGGCAATTGGGATGGCAAGCAGACCTCGCTGGATACCGAGCGCACGGCGCGGGTGAACAATACCGTCGATCGTTCGCCGGAAGGCCTCTACGCCGCCGGCATCGAGGCGCTGCAGGCCAGGCGCTTCCAGGCGGCGGTCGATCTGTTCGACAATGTCGAGCGCGACCATCCCTTCTCGACCTGGGCGACCAATGCCAAGATCATGGCGGCCTTCGGCGAGTACCAGCGCAACCGCTACACCGAAGCCATCGGCGCGCTGGACCGCTTCATCCAGCTGCATCCGGCGCATCGCGACATCGCCTATGCCTATTACCTGCGGGCGCTCTGCTACTACGAGCAGATCGCTGATGCCCAGCGCGACCAGCGTGGCACCGAGCAGGCCATGGCAGCGTTGCAGGATGTGGTGAACCGCTTCCCCGATACCGCCTATGCCCGCGATGCCCGACTGAAGCTGGACCTGGGCCGCGATCATCTGGCCGGCAAGGAAATGAACATCGGCCGCTTCTACCAGCGGCAGAAGCTCTACGGCGCCGCCATCGGCCGCTTCCGCCGGGTGGTGGAGGACTACCAGACCACCAACCACGTCCCCGAGGCGCTGCACCGGCTGACGGAAATCTACCTGACCCTCGGCCTGACCGAGGAAGCGCAGAAGACGGCCGCGGTGCTCGGCCACAACTTCCCCGGCAGCCCCTGGTACCAGGACAGCTACGCGCTGCTGGTCGAAGGCGCCCCGGCCGCCCCGGGCGACCGGCCGGGCTTCGTCCGCCGGGCCTGGAACGCGGTCTTCTAGGCCGGACAGGAACCGGCATGCTCGCGTCGCTTGCGATCCGCGATGTCGTCTTGATCGAACGGCTGGACCTGTCCTTCGGTGCCGGCCTGACCGTGCTGACCGGCGAGACCGGCGCGGGCAAGTCCATCCTGCTCGATAGCCTCGGCCTGGCCTGCGGCCTGCGGGCGGAAGCCGGCATGGTCCGCACCGGACAGGCACAATGCTCCGTCGCCGCCGGATTCGTGCCCCCGGAGGGCCATCCGGCGCTGGCAATCCTCGCCGAGCAGGACATGGAGGTGGAGGATTCGCTGGTGCTCCGCCGCGTGGTCCAGGCGGATGGCCGCAGCCGTGCCTTCGTCAATGGCCAGCCGGTCTCCGTCGGGCTGCTGCGCCGGCTGGCGGCGACCCTGGTCGAGGTCCAGGGCCAGCACGACCAGGTCGGCCTCGCCGACCCCACCACCCATGCCGGGCTGCTGGATGCCTTCGGCGGGCTGGAGTCGCGCCGCTTGGCGACCGCCACCGCCTTCCGCGCCTGGCGCGACTCCGAACGCGCCCTGGCCGCCGCGCGCGAGGCCATTGCCGCGGCCCGCCGCGACGAGGACTTCCTGCGCCATGCGGTGGAGGAACTCTCCGGCCTCTCGCCCGAGGAAGGCGAGGAGGAGGAGCTGTCCAAGGAGCGCCAGCGCCTCCAGCAGGGGGAGCGGCGTGGCGAGAGCATCGCCAATGCGCTGAGCGAGTTGCAGCCGCGCGACCGCCGCCGCGGCGGTCCGGCCGAGGCCATGCGCAGCGCCGCCCGTGCCCTGGAACGCCTGCCGCCGCCGAACGAGGAGGCCCAGGCGATCGTCGCCTTGCTCGGCACCGCGCAGGATGCGGTGGCCGAGGCCGAGACCCTGCTGCAGCGGCTGCTGCAGGAGGATGGCCCCGACCCCCGCCGGCTGGAGCAACTGGAGGATCGGCTGTTCGGCCTGCGTGCCGCCGCCCGCAAGCATGGCGTGGCAGTGGTGGAGCTGCCGGGACTGCTCGTGTCCCTGAAGGACCGGCTCGGCGCGCTGGATGCCGGCACCGGCAAGGTCGCCCAGCTCGAGCAGGCGGCCACCACGGCCAAGCGGGCCTATCTCGCCGCCGGCGAGGCCTTGTCGGCTGCGAGGCGTGAGGCGGCCGGCCGGCTGGAGAAGGCCTTGGGCAAGGAGTTGGCGCCGCTGAAGCTGGACCGCGCCCGTCTGGTGGTCGAGGTCGCCGCGCGCGAGGAAAGCGGCTGGGCGGCCGATGGCATGGACCGGGTCGCCTTCCTGGTCTCGACCAATCCCGGCCAGACGCCCGGGCACCTGCAGAAGATCGCCTCGGGTGGCGAGCTGTCCCGGCTGATGCTGGCGCTGAAGGTCGTGCTTTCCCGCGGCTCGCCGGTGCCGACCCTGGTCTTCGACGAGGTGGATGCCGGCATCGGCGGCGCCACCGCCGCGGCGGTGGGGGAGCGGCTGGAGCGGGTGGCGGAACGGCTGCAGGTGCTGGTGGTCACGCATAGCCCGCAGGTGGCCGCCCGCGGTGCGCAGCAATTGCGCGTCGCCAAGCAGGTTCGCGGCGACAGGGCAACCACGGTGGTCGAGCCCCTGGACAAGCGGGAAAGGCGGGAGGAGATCGCCCGCATGCTGGCGGGAGAGAGGGTGACCGATGCCGCTCGCGCGGCGGCCGATAGCCTGCTGACCGGCGGCCTGATCTAGCGGATCCCGGGCGTGTGCCGGCGCAGGACATCAATCGCCCTCGCCTTCCGCTTCACAAGATGCCCGGTCGTCAGCCTTGGTGCTGGTGACGCCGGAAAATCGAAGCCGGTACCGGTGCGGCACCCAAGCGGGTGCGACGCCGGCTTCAGGAGTGGTGTCGGCGCCTCAGCGGCCGCCGGTCAGCTGGCCGGTGGCAACCCGGTCGATATCGCCGCGGGTCAGCCCGATATCCACCAGCTCGCGCTCGGAGAGCGAGGCCAGTTCGGCGCGCAGCCGTGCCCGGGCCGGCCAGCCGAAAAGCTTGTCGGCAAGGCGCGCCAGGCCCTGGAACAGCGCCGTTTCATTGGCGCGGCCGGCGGCGTCGCGCAGCTCGGCCAAGCGGTCGGCGGCGGGGTTGCGGGGCAGCGGGAGGAGCAGAGCTGCCTCCGCCTTGGTCATGCGGGCGTCCATGGTGTGCTTCCGGTGCTGCGCGGGGCGGGATGTGCCCCCACGCTTCGGAGACTGAAATAGGCTCGGGATGGTATTGTTTCCCGTGTCAAGGTGGCAGCCTAGCCATGCATCGGGCGCGTAGCTTTCTGTGGATGCGCGCGTTTTCGTTTTACAGATTCGTAAGGATTTTGGATGACACCCGCCGATCGCCTCGCCGCCCTCCGCGCCGAACTCGCCCGTGCCGGCGTCGACGGCTTCCTGGTCCCGCGCGCGGATGAATACCTCGGTGAATACGTCCCGCCCTCGGGGGAGCGCCTGGCCTGGCTGACCGGCTTCACCGGCAGCGCCGGCCTCGCCGTGGTCCTGTCCGATCGCGCCGCGCTGTTCACCGATGGCCGCTACACGACCCAGGCGGCGCAGCAGTCCGATCCCACGCTCTGGGAGCAGCGCCACATCACCGAGCAGCCGGCGGCGGAATGGCTGGCGAGCCATGCCGCCGGCCGCCGCATCGGCTACGATCCCTGGCTGCATGCCGAAGCGGCGCTGGCCCGGCTGGAAAAGCCGGGCGTCGCCTTCGTGCCGCTGCCGGCCAATCCGCTGGATGCGGTCTGGCCGGACCGCCCTGCCCCGCCCATGGCTCCCGCCCTGCCTCATCCGCTGCGCTATGCCGGCGTCGCCGCGGCGGAGAAGCGGGCTGCTGCCGCCGCCGCGCTGCGGGAAGCAGGCCAGGATGCCGCCGTGCTGGCGGATGCGCATTCCCTCGCCTGGCTGCTGAACATCCGCGGCGGCGACCTGGATCATACGCCGCTCGCCCTGGGCTTCGCCCTGCTGCGGGCGGATGCCAGCGCCGAGGTCTATATGGACCCCGGCAAGGTGCCGGCGGAGACCCGGGCGCACCTCGGCAACGACGTGGTGGTGCGGCCCCGCACCGCGCTGGCCGGGGCGGTGGCCGGGCTGGCGGGCAAGACGGTCCGGCTGGATGCGGAAGCGACGCCGGCCTGGTTCGCCGCCACCCTCCGTGCCGCCGGCGCCACCATCGCCCCTGGCGACGATCCCTGCCGCCTGCCGCGCGCCTGCAAGAATGCGGTGGAACAGGCCGGGGCCCGCGCGGCGCATCTGCGGGATGCGGTGGCCCTGGCGCGCTTCCTCGCCTGGTTCGCCACGGCCGCCCCGGCCGGGGGCGAGACGGAAATGAGCGCCGCCGATCGCCTGCTGGCCTTCCGGCGCGAGGTGCCGTTGTTCCAGGCCGAGAGCTTCCCCGCCATCAGCGGCGCCGGGGAGAATGGCGCCATCGTCCATTACCGCGTGAGTCCCGAGACCGACCGGCCGATCCATGCCGACGAGTGCTACCTCGTCGACAGCGGCGGGCAGTTCCTCGATGGCACCACCGATGTCACCCGCACGCTCTGGACCGGGCCGGGGATTGCGCCGGCTGCCTTGCGGCAGCGCTATACCCGCGTGCTGCAGGGGCACATCGGCCTTGCCACCCTGCGCTTCCCGAAGGGTGTCGCCGGCCCGCATGTGGATGCCATCGCCCGCCGGGCGCTCTGGGAGGCCGGGCTCGACTTCGACCATGGCACGGGGCATGGCGTCGGCAGCTTCCTCAGCGTGCATGAGGGGCCGGCCTCGATCAGCCGGGCGGCCAAGCCGGTGCCGCTGGCGGCCGGGATGATCCTGTCGGATGAGCCGGGCTACTACCTGCCTGGGCATTACGGCATCCGGATCGAGAACCTGCTGCTGGTGCGGGAGGCGGCGGCGCAGCCCGACCAGGTGAAGCCCTTCCTGGAATTCGAGACGCTGACCCTGGCGCCTTATGCCCGGGCCCTGATCGACGTGGCGCTGCTGTCGCCGGCCGAGCATGCCTGGGTGGATGCCTATCACGCCCGGGTCCTGGCGGACGTCGCGCCCCATTGCGATGCGGCGGTGGCGGACTGGCTGGCATCGGCCTGCGCACCACTGACCTAGTCTAGCCCCGCCAGGGTCCGGGTGCCGCTGAGGCCGCCGCCACCGCCCCGGTTGTCGAAAAGGAAGGTGACGCGGCCGGCGCTGTAGTTGTGGATGGTCAGGGTCTCGCCCGTAGGCCCCATGGCCAGGGTGAGGTCGGTGCCGCTGAGGCTGGCGGTGACATCGGCCTCCGCCACGCCCTGGAGGTAGAGGGCGGCATGCGGGGTGCCCGCCCCCGCCCCCGCCTCCGCGTCCTGCGGCACCGCCATGCGGAGATCCGTCGAACCGGCGATGCCGATCATCTGCGCTTCCCAGGTGCTGGAACCATCGCCGATGACGGCGCGGGAGGCGCCAGCGCGGAGGCCATCCCCGGATGGTGCCAGGGTGATCGCATCATTGCCGTCGCCGCGGCGCCAGAGGATGGTGCTGAGGTCGGCATCGCCCAGCAGGATCCGGTCATCGCCCTGACCGGCATTCACCCATTGGGCACCTTCGATCGTATCCGCGCCCGACCCGGTCGTGGCCAGGGCGCCGAGCCCGGCCACGGCGACGGCATTGCCGCCGTCGCCCGCCGCCACGGTGCCAAGATTGCCGGCCAGGGCGAGGCTGTTGCGGCCATCGCCCAGCGCGACGTCGCCGAGCCCGCCGAAGCCGGCTGCCACCTGGTTGTCGCCGCCGCCGGCATCGATGGCCAGGCTGCCGGTGGTGACGCCGGCGATGCTGTCGTTGCCGTCGCCGCTGAGGATGCGGAGTCCCGTATCCAGCCCCGCCTGCCGGTCGGCGACGATGGCATAGGCGCGGATGCGCGCATCGCCGCCGCCGTTGGCGACCGCCACCCGGGCCTGGGCGGTTCCGTCGGTGCCGGCGACGGTCCCGGCGGTGGCGCTGACCGCCTCGGGCGCGGCGGTGAGGATGGAAAGGCCGGCCGCCGCATCGCCGGCGCTTGCCGCCATCCAGCCGGTATCGGCCGCATCGGTCGCGGCGAAGACCGCCAGCCCCTGGGCCGCCGTCGCATCCGCCGCCGAGGCGCCCTGGGCCAGCAATGCCAGCAGCGACCGCGCCCGATCCGAAAGGGTGATGCTATCGCCAGTGCCGGCCTCGGCCGTGCCCGCCCCGCCGGCGGAGGCCGTGTCCTGCAGCAGCCGCAGCGCCAGCGTGCCGGCATTGGTCGCCCGCCAGGAAACATCCGTCGCGGTCAGCATCGCCGCAGCCTCGATCCATGCGGGGGCGAGGCTGCCAGCCTTGGGTTAGGGAAGGCCTAAGCCCGCCAGTTCCCGCCACTCCGCCTCGCTCAGCACCCGCAGGCCGAGCTCCGTTGCCTTGGCCGCCTTGCTGCCGGCATCGGCGCCGACCACGACGAAATCCGTCTTCTTCGAGACGCTCTTCGTCACCTTGGCGCCGAGGGTCTCGGCCCGCGCCTCGGCCTCGGGCCGGCTCATCGTCTCGAGCGTGCCGGTGAAGACCAGGGTCCGGCCGGCGAAGGGGCTATCCGCCGCCGCGGTGCTGGCGACCGGCGCCGGGGTCACCTGTCCTGCCAGGTCGTCCAGCGCCGCCAGATTGCGCGGCTCATCGAAGAAATCGACCAGTTCCGTGGCGATGGCCGGGCCGATGCCCTGGATGGAGCCCAGTTCCTCCCGCGCCTCGGAGCCGATGACGCGGGCGGCCAGCATCTTCTCCCGCCATTCCGGCAGGGACTGGTAGTGCCGGGCCAGCAGCTTGGCATTGGCCTCGCCGATGCGGCGGATGCCCAGGGCGAAGATGAAGCGGTCGAAGGGCGGGGTCCGCCGCGCCTCGATGGCGGCCAGCAGGTTGGGGACCTTCTTCGACTCCTCGGTCTTTTTCGAACGCGCGCCCCAGCCTTCCCAGCCCCGCATCCGCTCGGCATGCGGGGCGAGGCGGAAGATGTCGGCGGGGCTGCGGACCAGGCCTTCGTCGTAGAGCTTCTGGATATTCTCCTCGCCGAGCCCGTCGATATCCATCGTGTTGCGGGCGACGAAATGCTTGAGCCGTTCCACGGCCTGGGCCGGGCAGACGAGGCCGCCGGTGCAGCGCTTCACCACCTCCCCCGGCGGGCGCACGGCATGGCTGCCGCAGGCGGGACAGACCGTCGGGAATTCGTAGGGCGCGCTGTCGGCCGGGCGCTTGTCCAGCACGACGGAGACGACCTGCGGGATGACGTCGCCGGCCCGCTGCAGCACCACCGTATCGCCGACGCGGATGTCCTTCCGGGCGATCTCGTCCTCGTTGTGCAGGGTCGCGTGCTGCACCATGACGCCGCCGACATTGACCGGCTGCATCACCGCTCGCGGGGTCAGCGCCCCGGTGCGGCCGACCTGGATTTCGATGCGCAGCAGCACCGTGGTCGCCTGCTCGGCAGGGAATTTCCAGGCGATGGCCCAGCGCGGCGCCCGGCCGACGAAGCCGAGGCGGGATTGCCAGTCCAGCCGGTCGAGCTTGTAGACCACGCCGTCGATGTCATAGGCGAGGCCGGCGCGCTCTTCGCCGATACGGGCCTGGAAGGCCTCGGCGGCGTGCTCGTCCGGCAGCAGCGCGGAAAGCGGATTGACCTGGAAGCCCCAGTCCTTCAGCCGCGCCAGATAGCCGGAATGGCTTTCCGCCACCGGCTCGCTCGACTGGCCCTGGGCATAGGCGAAGAGCTTCAGCGGCCGCCGCGCGGTGATCCCGGGATTGAGCTGGCGGAGCGAGCCGGCCGCGGCATTGCGTGGGTTGACCGGAATGCGGATCGCCTCCCCCACGCGCTCCCCGGCTTCGCGCCGTGCCTCGCGCTCGGCATGCAGGCGGGTCTGCTCGGCCTGGAAGGCAAGGAAGTCGGCCTTGGTCATGAAGACCTCGCCGCGGATCTCGATCAGCTCCGGGAAGGGCGCGGGCAGGCGGCGCGGCAGCTCGTCCAGGGTTTCGAGGTTGCGGGTGATGTCCTCGCCCTCGGTGCCGTCGCCACGGGTGGCGCCGCGGCGGAAGAGGCCCTGCTCATAGGTCAGGTTGACGGAGAGGCCGTCGATCTTCGGCTCCGCCATGAATTGCAGCACCTCGGTCTCGGCCAGGCCGAGGAAGCGGCGGATGCTGCGGGCGAATTCGGCGAAATCCTCCGGCGCGAAGGCATTGCCAAGGCTCAGCATCGGCGTGCCGTGGCGGGATTTGGCGAAGCCTGCCGCAGGGGCGGCACCCGGCGCGGCGTCGCTCGGGCTATCCGCCCGCTTCAAGGTCGGGAAACGTGCCTCGATGGCGGCATTGCGCCGTCGCAGCGCATCATATGCGGCGTCCGTGATCTCGGGCGCGTCCTGCATGTGATAGGCGCGGTCGTGATGGGCGATCTCGGCGGCGAGCGCAGCCAGCTCCGCCGCTGCCTCCGCTTCCGTCAGGGTATCGGCCGGGCGATCGCGGCGGGTGTTATCCTGGGACATCGGCCGAATGCTTAGCGTGGCGGCGGGGGCACGGGCAATGCGCTCGCGTCAGCCGCGCCGGCGCAGCACCAGGGTGCTCCATGGGCCGATATCGATCCGCCGTTCCAGCACTAGCCCCTGCCGCCGATGCGCCGCCAGCACCATCCGTGCCTGCACCCCAAGCAGCCCGGCGAGGATGGCCGTGCCCCCCGGCGCCAGATGCAGCGCCAGGTCCTTGGCCATGGCGCAGAGCGGCCGGGCCAGGATATTGGCGAAGATGAGGTCGTAATGCCCGGCCCGCATCACCCGGCTTTTCCAGCCATCCGCCAGCCGCGCCGCCAGCAGCTGCTGCACGCCGTTCAGCTCGGCATTCTCCAGCGCCACCCGCACCGACCAGGGGTCGATATCCGTCCCCAGCACCGGTCGCTTCAGCCATTTCGCGGCCGCCAGCGCCAGGATCGCCGAGCCCATACCAAGGTCGAGGATGCGCCGCGGCCGGCGATGGGCCACGTCCTCGAAGGCCATCAGGCAGCCCTGGGTCGAAGCATGCTCGCCGCTGCCGAAGGCCATGCCGGCATCGAGGCGTACCACCACCCGGCCATAGCTCGGCGGGTCCGCGACATGCGTCGGCCGCACCAGGAAGCGCCGGCCGATGGGGGTCTCGGGGAAGACCGCGATGGTTCGCGCCAGCCAGCCCTCGGCCTCGATCGGTCCGGCCGTCAGCACCGGCGGCTCGATCCCGCTGACCAGCGCGGCAATGGCCAGGGCGCCGGTCAGCTCGTCGTCGCCGGCCCCGGCCTCGCGCACGCCTTCGATCCGCCAGGTCTCGGTCGGATCGTCCTTGAAGTAGCCGACCGTCGCGCAGACGGTCTGGAAGGCAGCTTCGAAGGCCGGCAGCGCATCCTCCGGCAGCCCGTCGATCGAGAGGACCTCCAGCGGCTCCGTCCTGCGGCGGGATAGCGGCATGGGCCAGGTACCGGGTTGGGCGGCGGGCATCACGGGCGCTCCAGGAAGCTGTCCATCACCCGCTTCGGGTCGGATTTCTCGAAGTTTACATCCACGCGGTTATCGTCCACCGCAGTGACCACGCCATAGCCGAATTTCTTGTGGAAGACCCGCTCCCCGACCTTGAAGGGATCGGCCGGGGGCGGCCGCACCGGGGCTTCCCAGGCTCCCGCCTCGATTACCCGGGGCTTGCGGGCCATCAGGCCGGAGGCACCGGTGAAGACGCTCGGCATCTCGGCGACCCGCTGCCGCGCCATGCTGGCGCTGCCCTCCCGCTGGATCTGGTCGGGCGGCAGCTCGTCCAGGAAGCGGCTGGGGATGGAGGCGGACCAATTGCCGTAGATGCGGCGATTGGCGGCCGTCGAGATGATGGCGTATTTCCGCGCCCGGGTGATGCCGACATAGGCGAGGCGGCGCTCCTCCTCGACCCCCTTGTCGCCGCCTTCCTCCATCGCGCGGGAATGCGGGAAGAGCCCTTCCTCCCAGCCCGGCAGGAAGACGGTATCGAATTCCAGCCCCTTGGCGGCATGCAGGGTCATCAGGGACAGCCGGTCACCATCGGAATTCTCGTCGTTCTCCATCACCAGCGCGACGTGTTCGAGGAAGCCGGCCAGCGTCTCGAATTCGCCGAGGGCGCGGATCAGCTCCTTGAGGTTCTCCAGCCGCCCCGGCGCCTCCGGCGACTTGTCGGCCTTCCACATGTCGGTATAGCCGCTCTCGTCGAGCAGGGTGGCGGCGACGACCACGTGGCCTTCCTTGGCCAGACCTTCCCGCCAGCGGGCAATCCCCTGCAGCAGCGCGCCCAGCGCCTGCCGCGGCTTGGCGGTCAGGCTCGGCACCAGCCGCTCGGCGGCCACCACCAGCGGGATGCCCTCGCCACGCGCCAGCTCATGCATCCGCCGCATCGCGGTATCGCCGAGGCCGCGCTTCGGCGTGTTGACGATACGCTCGAAGGCCAGGTCATCGGCCGGCTGCGCCAAGATCCGCAGATAGGCCATGGCATCGCGGATCTCGGCGCGCTCGTAGAATTTCAGTCCGCCCACCACGCGGTAGGGCAGGCCGAGCACGATCAGCCGTTCCTCGAAGGCCCGGGTCTGGAAACCGGCG
Source organism: Belnapia sp. AC561 (assembly GCF_979252845.1). Lineage (NCBI taxonomy): Bacteria > Pseudomonadati > Pseudomonadota > Alphaproteobacteria > Acetobacterales > Roseomonadaceae > Belnapia > Belnapia sp. AC561. The sequence goes on along the minus strand of NZ_CEEDBP010000023.1, from coordinate 1,099 downwards.
CGGACCAGGATGGCGATCTCGGCCAGCTTGTGGCCGGCGCGTCGCGCCGCCTCGATCCGCTCGCCGACCATGCGGGCTTCCTCTTCCGAGTCCCAGAGCGAGACGACGCGGACCTTGTCCCCCTCGGCATCCTTCCGCCCGGCGCGCAGGGTCTTGCCCAGCCGGCCGTTGTTATGGGCGATGAGGTGGGCGGCGGCGGCCAGGATCGGCTTGGTCGAACGGTAGTTGGATTCGAGCCGCACCACCTTGGCGTTGGGGAAGTCCTTCTCGAAGCGGAGGATGTTCTCGATCTCCGCCCCCCGCCAGGAATAGATCGACTGGTCGTCGTCGCCGACGCAGCAGATGTTCCGGTGCGACTGCGCCAGCAGCCGCAGCCAGTAGTATTGCACCAGGTTGGTATCCTGGTACTCGTCGACCAGGATGTAGCGCAGCCGGCGGTTCCAGTCGGCCAGCACGGCCGGGTGGCCGCGGAAGACCTCCGTCATGTGCAGCATCAGGTCGCCGAAGTCGCAGCAGTTCAGGTCCCGCAACCGCGACTGGTAGGCGGCGTAGAGCGGTCGGGCCCGGCCGCCGGCATAGTCGGTATCCTCGGCCGGGGTCACCCGCTCGGCGGTCAGGCCGCGGTCCTTCCAGCGCTGGATCTGCGCCATCAGCCCCTGCGCCGGCCAGCGCTTCAGGTCGACACCGGCGGCATCCATCACCTGCTTCAATAGCCGCATCTGGTCGTCGGTATCGAGGATGGTGAAGGCGCTGGTCAGCCCCACCAGCTCGGCATGCCGCCGCAGCATCCGGGCGCAGAGCGAGTGGAAGGTGCCGAGCCATAGCCCTTCCGCAGGCTGGCCGAGGATGGCGGAGACGCGTTCCCGCATTTCCCGCGCCGCCTTGTTGGTGAAGGTGACGGCGAGCACCTGCCCGGGCCAGGCGCGGCCGGTCTTCAGCAGATGGGCGAAGCGGGTGGTCAGCACCCGGGTCTTCCCGGTGCCGGCCCCGGCCAGGATCAGCACCGGGCCGTCGAGCGTCTCGACCGCCTCCCGCTGTTCGGGATTGAGGCGGGCGAGGTAGTCATCGCCGGCCAAAGGGGCGGAAGGGGGCGGGGGGG
>NZ_CEEDBP010000022.1:0-97882 GCF_979252845.1 Belnapia sp. AC561 | reverse complement strand
CCTTCCTCCTCGCCACCGCCACCCCACCCGACTTCGCCACGCTGGATGCCGGCACTGAGGAGGAGCCGCACCGCTCCGCCACCCTCATCCTCCAGGTCGCATCGCTGGAAGCCGCCCCCGGCTGGACCCTGACCGGCCCGGGGATCGAGACCCGCCACACCCTGCACGTCTCCGGCGCCCCGCCCGGCTTCCCCGCCGCCTGGGCCGCCAATGCCGCCCGCTTCCCCCGCGGCATCGACCTGATCCTCTGCGCCGGCCCCCGCCTCGCCGGCCTGCCGCGCACCACAAGCATCGAGGAGGCGCGCTAGTGGCCTACGTCGCCGTCAAGGGCGGGGAACGCGCCATCGAGGCCGCCCATGCCTGGCTCGCCGAGGAACGCCGCGGCGACCCCGCGCTGCCCGAGCTCTCGCTCGCCCAGATCGAGGCCCAGCTCGGCCTCGCCGTCGACCGCGTCATGGCCGAGGGCGCCTGCCACGACCGCGGCCTCGCCGCGCTCGCCATCAAGCAGTCCCGCGGCGACCTGATCGAGGCCGCCTTCCTGCTGCGCGCCTATCGCACCACCCTGTCCCGCTTCGGCGCCAGCGCCCCGATCGAGACCGGCGCCATGCGCATCCGCCGCCGCATCAGCGCCACCTACAAGGAGCTGCCCGGCGGCCAGGTGCTCGGCCCGACTACCGACTATACCCACCGCCTGCTCGACTTCGCCCTCGCCGCCGAGAACGCGCCGCCGCCGCCCGCCCCGCGCGGCACCGCCGAGGCGGACCGCATGCCCCGCGTCACCGGCATCCTGGCGCAGGAAGGGCTGATGGCGCCCGAGCCCATCTCCGAGGCCGAGCCCGGCGACCTGACGCGCGAGCCGCTCGCCTTCCCCGCCGACCGCCCGCTCCGCCTCCAGGCGCTGGCCCGCGGCGACGAGGGCTTCCTGCTGGCGCTGGGCTATTCCACCCAACGCGGCTACGGCAACGCACATCCCTTCGTCGGCGAGATTCGCATGGGCGCCGTCACCCTGGAATTCACCCCGCCCGAGCTTGGCTTCCCGATCGAGCTCGGCGAGATCACCGTCACCGAATGCCAGATGGTGAACCAGTTCGCCGGATCGAAGACCGAGCCGGCCCAGTTCACCCGCGGCTACGGCCTGGTCTTCGGCCATGGCGAGCGCAAGGCGATGTCGATGGCCCTGGTCGACCGCTCGCTGCGCGCCGAGGAGCTGGGCGAGGCCATCGATGCCCCCGCCCAGACCCAGGAATTCGTCCTCTCCCACTGCGACAACGTCGAGGCCACCGGCTTCGTCGAGCATCTCAAGCTGCCGCACTACGTCGATTTCCAGTCCGAGCTGGAGAAGATCCGCGAACTCCGTGCCACCACCGTCCGGGAGGCCGCAGAATGACCGCGCTCGGCTACAACTTCGGCTACCTCGACGAGAACACCAAGCGGATGATCCGCCGCGCCATCCTCAAGGCGATCGCCGTCCCCGGCCACCAGGTGCCCTTCGGCGCGCGGGAGATGCCGCTGCCCTACGGCTGGGGCACTGGCGGCATCGCCGTCACCGCCAGCATCATCGGCACGACGGATAGGCTGAAGGTCATCGACCAGGGCGCCGACGACACCACCAACGCCGTCTCGATCCGCAGCTTTTTCGCCAAGGTCGCCGGCGTCGCCACCACGGAGCGCACCACCGAGGCGAGCATCATCCAGACCCGCCACCGCATCCCGGAGACGCCGCTGCGCGACGGCCAGATCCTGGTCTACCAGGTGCCGATGCCGGAGCCGCTGTTCCGCCTGGAACCCCGCGTGGCGGAAACCAAGCGCATGCACGCCCTGGCCGACTACGGCCTCATGCACGTCAAGCTGTATGAGGACATCGCCCAATACGGCCATGTCGCCATCAGCTACGGCTATCCCGTGCTGGTCGGCGGCCGCTACCTGATGTCGCCCTCGCCCATCCCCGCCTTCGACAACCCGAAGATGGACCGCATGCCCGCCCTCCAGTTGTTCGGCGCCGGGCGGGAGAAACGCATCTACGCCGTTCCGCCCTTCACCAGCGTCCGCAGCCTGGACTTCGAGGACCACCCCTTCCAGCCCATCCGCGCCGACGCCGCCTGCTCGCTCTGCAACAGCCGCGAGAGCTACCTCGACGAGGTCGTCACCGACGACCAGGGCGGCCGGATGTTCGTCTGCTCCGACACGGACTACTGCAACACGCGCCAAGGCGTCCGATCGGCCGAGGCCGAAGGCCAAGGCCGTGAATCGGCCGCCCAGATCCCTGACCGGGAGGCCGCGGAATGAGCGCCGCCCCGTTGCTGCAGGCCAGCGGCCTCTCGCTGCATTTCGGCGCCATCCCCGCGCTCGACGACGTCGGGCTCGAGATCTTCCCCGGCGAGGTCGTCGCCATCGTCGGCGAGTCCGGCTCCGGCAAGACCACATTGCTCCGCGTCCTCTCCGGCCTGATCCGCCCCGAGGCCGGCACCGTCCACTACCGCGACCCGGCCGGCACGCTGCATGCGGTCCACGACATGGAGGAATCCGCCATGCGCCGGCTGCACCGCAGCGACTGGGGCTTCGTCCACCAGAACCCGCGCGACGGCCTCCGCATGCGGGTCTCCGCCGGCGGCAACATCGGCGAGCGCCTGATGGCCGTCGGCGCCCGCCACTACGGCAATATCCGCGCCGAGGCCGCCGACTGGCTCCGCAAGGTCGAGATCGATGCCGGCCGCATCGATGCCATGCCCGCGCTGTTCTCCGGCGGCATGCAGCAGCGGCTGCAGATCGCCCGCACCCTGGTCACCCGCCCGCGGCTGGTCTTCATGGACGAACCCACCGGCGGGCTCGATGTCTCGGTGCAGGCCAAGCTGCTCGACCTGATCCGCGCCCTGGTCGCCGACCTCGGCCTCGCCGTGCTGATCGTGACCCACGACATCGCCGCCGCCCGGCTGCTGGCGCACCGGCTGCTGGTCATGCGGCATGGGCGCGTGGTGGAACAGGGGCTGACCGACCGCGTGCTGGACGACCCGCAGCACGAATACACCCAGCTCCTCGTCGCCTCGGTGCTGGCCGCATGACCAGGGGCACAGGTTGGTCCATCCGCACCGAGGGCCTCGGCAAGGCCTTCACCCTGCATCTGCAAGGCGGCACCCGCATCCCGGTGCTGGACAGCGTCGACCTCAGCGTCGCCCCCGGCGAATGCGTGGCGCTCGCCGGCCCCTCCGGCGCCGGCAAGTCCACCCTCATGCGCTGCCTCTACGGCAATTACGGCGCCGGCGAGGGCCGCATCCTGCTGCGCCACCAGGGCGAGGCGATCGACCTCGCCACCGCCGATGCCCGCACCGTGCGGGAGATCAGGCGGGAGACCCTGGGCTATGTCTCCCAGTTCCTCCGCGTCATCCCCCGGGTGCCGACGCGCGAGATCGTGGCCGAGCCGCTGATCGCCCGCGGCACCCCGCGCGAGGAGGCCCTGGCCCGTGCCACGGCGCTGCTGCTGCGCCTCAACCTGCCCGCCAAGCTGCATGGCCTGCCGCCGGCCACCTTCTCCGGCGGCGAGCAGCAGCGGGTGAACCTTGCCCGCGGCTTCGCCCCCGGCTATCCCATCCTGCTGCTGGACGAACCCACCGCCAGCCTCGATGCCGCCAACCGCGCGGTCGTCATCGGCCTGATCGATGCCGCCAAGGCCGCCGGTACCGCCATCATCGGCATCTTCCACGATACCGAGGTCCGCGACCGCGTCGCCGACCGCCTCTTCGAGGTCCTGCCCATGCCGATCCCCGCCTGATGACCGAGACCGTCCTCACCAACGCCACCCTGGTCCTGCCCGATGCCGTCATGGCCGGCACCCTGGTGCTGCGCGACGGGCTGATCGCCGAGGTCCAGCCCGGCCGCAGCAGCCTGCCCGGCGCCGTCGACTGCGGCGGCGACCACCTCATCCCCGGCGTGGTCGATGTCCATACCGACAACCTGGAACGCCAAGTCCAGCCCCGCGCCAATGCCCGCTGGCCCAGCCGTTCCGCCCTGCTGGCGCATGACGCGCAATGCGCCGCGGCCGGCGTCACCACCGTCTTCGACGCGCTCTGCCTCGGCGACCTCGGCTTCGATCCCGGCCGGGTGCAGACCTTCCGCGAGGGCGTCGCCGACCTCACCGCGCTCGCCCCGACCGGGCTGCTGAAATCCGACCATTTCCTCCACCTCCGCTGCGAGCTGCCGGCGGTGGACATGGTCGCCTCGGTCGAATCGGTCGCCGACCACCCGCTGGTCCGCATGGTCAGCCTGATGGACCACTCGCCCGGCATCGGCCAATACCGCGACATGGCCCGCTACCGCGTGCTGCGGCAGAGGCAGCAGCAGATGAACGAAGCCGAGGTCGACCAGCGCATCGCCGAGCTGCTCGAACGCCGCGCCCGGCTGCGCGAGCCGCAGCGCCGCTGGCTGCTGGACCGCCTAGCCTACCGCGACCTGCCGCTGGCCAGCCACGACGACGACGAGATCGCCGAGGTCGCCCGCAACGCCGCCGACGGCATCCGCATCAGCGAATTCCCGGTGACGCTCGCCGCCGCCCAGGCGGCGCGGGAGATCGGCGTCGAGATCATCGCCGGCGCCCCCAACATCGTCCGCGGCGGCAGCCATTCCGGCAATGTCGCGGTCACCGACCTGATCGCCGCGGGCACGATCGATGCGCTCGCCAGCGACTACGTCCCCGCCGCGCTGATCGAGGCCGCCTTCATCGCCGCGACCTCCACCGGCATCGGCCTGCCGGCCTCAGTCGCCATGATCACCGACCGCCCCGCCCGCATGGCCCGGCTGGCCGATCGCGGCCGGCTCGAGGCCGGGCTGCGGGCCGATCTCGTCAGGCTTGCCGCTTTCGGGTCCATTCCCGTGGTGCGCGAGGTCTGGCGCGGCGGGGCGCGCGTGGCATAATCCCCGGCGGGCCCGACCCGTGCCCAGGATACTTCGCATGCACCCCACCCCGGCGCCCCGATGATCGGCGCCCCCGCTCCCGAGGCCCGGCTCGCGCTCTACTGGGCCCCCGCCTTCGACGATCCGCTGCACCGCCTCGGCTCCACCTGGCTCGGCCGCGATGCCGAGAGCGGTGCGCCGATGCGCCAGCCCGAATTGCCCGGCCTGGATATCGCCGCGCTGACCGCCGACCCGCGCGGCTACGGCCTGCACGCGACCCTGAAGCCGCCCTTCCGCCTGGCGGTGAGCTGGGTCGAGGCCGTCGCCGCCGCCGAGGCCCTGGCGGCCCGCACCGCGCCCTTCGACCTGCCGCCGCTGGCCGTCGCCGATCTCGACGGCTTCCTGGCGCTGCGCGAGACCGAGCCCTGCCCGGCCCTGCACGCCCTGGCCGATGCCTGCGTCGAGGCGCTGGACGGCTGCCGCGCCCCGCCCGGCGAGGCCGAGCTGGCCCGCCGCCGTCGCCATGGCCTGACCCCCCGGCAGGACGAGCTCCTCCGCCGCTTCGGCTACCCGCATGTGCTGGAGCAATGGCGCTTCCACGTCACCCTGACCCGCCGCCTCACCGCAGTGGAAAAGGCCGTTGTGCTGCCCGCCGTCACCGGTTTCCTTGGCGAGGCCCCGGCCCGGCCGCGCCGCGTCACCGAGCTGACCCTCTTCACCCAGGCCAGGGCCGGCGCGCCCTTCCTGATCGCCGAGCGGCTGCCCCTCCGCGGCACCGCATGACCATCCCATGACCCTGGCCTCCCCCCGCCACCTCTTCCCCCGCGGCGAGGACTTCCTGCTGCTGCCGCCGACCCGGCAGCCGCAGGCCTATGCCAATGTCGACCGGATGTTCGCGACCCGCGCCATCCGCCGCGGCACGCATGTCCTGCCGCTGCCCTATGGCCCCGAGCTCACCCCCGGCGACGTCGCCGCCCATGTCGAGCGCACCAATATCGCCGGCCTGCTGGTGCTGCACCGCGGCGAGATCCGGCTGGAGCACTACGCCCTCGGCCTCACCGAGACGACCCGCTGGTCCACCATGTCCACGGTGAAGTCGATGACCTCGACGCTGGTCGGCGCCGCCCTCCGCGACGGCAGCATCGGCAGCCTGGACGACGAGGTGGCCCACTACCTGCCGGCGCTGCGCGGCTCGGCCTATGACGGCGTCTTGGTTCGCCACCTGCTCACCATGTCCTCCGGCACCGCCTGGGACGAGACCTATACCGACCGCGGCTCGCACGTGAACCGCTACAGCAAGGCGCTGGGCGACCGGCAGCCGGGCGGGGTCATCGCGCTGCTGCGCAGCCTCGGCCGCGCCGCCCCGCCGGGCCGCCGCTTCAACTACAACACCGGCGACACCTACCTGCTCGGCTGCCTGCTGACCGCCGCCACCGGCCGCCCGCTGGCCGAGTACATGACCGAGCGCATCTGGTCCCGCTGGGGCATGGAGTTCGACGCCTATTACACCCTGGACCAGGAAGGCGGGCAGGAGATCGGCGGCAGCCGCGCCGGCGTCGCGCTGCGCGACTTCGGCCGCTTCGGCCAGTTCATCCTCTCCGGCGGCGGCGATATCCTGCCCGAGCGTTGGGTCGAAGACGCCGCCCGCCCCGCCTTCGCCCTGGACCCGGCGACGAATTCCTACGGCGCCACCCACTACGGCTACAGCTGGTGGCTGGACCCCGATGGCGCGATGGTCGCCGTCGGCTTCGCCGGGCAATCGCTCTACGTCAACCGCGCGGCGGAGCTGGTGATCGTGACCCTGTCCTGCTGGCCGCAGCCGCCGCATGTGACGGATGCCGTGGACCGCAAGGCGGAGCGGCTGGCCTTTCGCGCTGCTGTGCTGGCGGCGGTGCAGTAGCAGGAAGGTTGGGGAGGAAAGCATTTCCTCCCCAAGCCCCACCTTTGTTTTCTGGGAGTCTGACACCCGCCGCGCGGCAGGTGCGGACTCACAGAAATAGATGAGGGGTCCGGGGAGAATACTTTCTCCCCGGCCTTTACTCTGCTGCCTCCCGCAACGCCGCCACCACCCGCGCCACGCCCTGCTCCACCGGCCCGTCGTTCAGCACCCGCATCACCCGCAGCCCCGGCGGCAGCCCCACCTGCCGCGCCAGCCGCGCCGCGACATCCGCCGCAGCCTCCCGCCCCCGCGCCGCCAGCCGCGCCGCCAGCACCTCGGGCGGGGCGGTGATCTCCAGCACCCGCAGGGGGAAGCGCGCCGCCGCCTCGGCCAGGACGCCGCGGGACAGGTTGGCGATGCTCACCTGGCGCGGGTCGAGATCGGCCGGGATGCCGTAGAGCAGCCCATGCGCCTCCCACCACAGGGCGAAGCCGCCCGCCGCCCGCGTGGCCTCGAAGCCGGCGCGGTCCAGCGGCCGGTGGTCCTCGCCGCCCGCCTCGGCCGGCCGGGTGATGGCGCGCCGCACGAAGCGGAAGCGCGGGTCATCGGCGAGTGCCGCCCGCGCCCCCGCCATCAGCGTATCCTTCCCCGCCCCGGAGGGCCCCACCACCGCCACCAGCATCGAGCGCTCTTCCGGATTGACCGGGGCCTCTCTGCCTGCCCCTATCAGCGCAGGCAACGCCCCACGGAGACCGGCACCCAATGTTCACGACCCGCCCAGAAATCGCCGGCACCTTCGGCGCCGTCGCCACCACCCACTGGATCGCCTCCCAGGTCGGCATGTCCGTGCTCGAGCGCGGCGGCAACGCCTTCGATGCGGCGGCCGCCGCGGGCTTCACCCTGCAGATCGTCGAGCCGCACCTGAACGGCCCGGGCGGCGACTGCCCCATCATCCTGCACAGCGCGAAGACCGGCGCCCAGAGCGTGATCTGCGGCCAGGGCCCCGCCCCCGCCGCGCTGACCGTCGCCAAGCTGAAGGGCGAGCTCGGCCTCGACATCGTCCCCGGCACCGGCTTCCTCTGCGCCCCCATCCCCGGCGCCTTCGATGCCTGGGCGCTGATGCTGCGCGACCACGGCACCTGGCGCCTGCGCGACATCCTGGACTACGCCATCGGCTATGCCAGCCGCGGCGCCCATGTCGTCGGCCGGGTCGCCGCCACGATCGAGACGGTCCGCCCGCTGTTCGAGACCTATTGGCCGACCTCCGCCGCCCTCTGGCTGCGCGGCATCACCCCCGGCGCCCTCTACACCAACCCCGAGCTGGCCGAGACCTACGCCCGCGTCGTGCGCGAGGCCGAGGCTGCCTCCGACGACCGCGACGGCCAGATCGAGGCCGCCCGGAACATCTGGTACGGCGGCTTCGTCGCCGAGGCGATCGACAAATTCGGCCGCGAATTCGCGGCGCTCGACACCTCCGGCCGCAAGCACACCAGCCTGCTGACCGGCCAGGACATGGCCGGCTGGCGTGCCGGCGTCGAGGCGCCGCTGACCCACGACTACCGCGGCCACACCGTCCTGAAATGCGGCCCCTGGAGCCAGGGCCCCGCCATGCTGCAGACCCTGGCGCTGCTCGAGGGCTTCGACCTGGCGAGCATGGACCCCGTCGGCGCCGACTACGCCCATACCGTGGCCGAGGCGATGAAGCTCGCCTTCGCCGACCGCGAGGCCTTCTACGGCGACCCCGACTTCACCGACGTGCCCATGGCGACGCTGCTCTCGGCCGCCTACACCGAGGCCCGCCGCGCCCTGATCGGCCGGGAGGCCAACAACGACTTCCGCCCCGGCAGCCCGGACGGCCTCACGCCCCGCACCGACTATGCCGCCGCCATCGCCCGTTCCGGCGCGCTCGCCATGGCCGCCGGCACCGGCGAGCCCACCGTCTCCCGCCTCGGCGCCTCGGGCGGCGATACCTGCCACATCGACGTCATCGACCGCTGGGGCAATTTCGTCTCGGCCACGCCCTCGGCCGGCTGGCTGCAGTCCTCGCCGGCCATCCCGGGCCTCGGCTTCTGCCTTGGCTCCCGCTGCCAGATGTTCTGGCTGGACGAGAGCCTGCCCAACGGCCTCAAGCCCGGCAAGCGGCCGCGCACGACGCTTTCCCCCAGCATGGTGCTGCGCGACGGCAAGCCCTGGATGAGCTTCGGCACCCCGGGCGGCGAGCAGCAGGACCAGTGGCAGCCCATCATGCTGACGCGGATGATCGACCACCGCTTCGGCATCCAGCAGGCCATCGACCTGCCGAGCTTCCACAGCGAACACTGGATCAGCAGCTTCTGGCCGCGCGGTGCCAAGCCAGGCAAGCTGGTGCTGGAAGGCCGCTACGCGCCGGAGGTGCTGGCCGAGCTGACGGCGCGCGGCCATGTCGCGGAGATGGGCGGCGAATGGTCCGAGGGCCGGCTGACCGGGGCGCGGCTGGAGGCGGATGGGCAGATCTTCGCGGGGGCCAATCCGCGGGGGATGCAGGGGTATGCCGTAGGGCGGTAAAGACTGAAGGGGCTTTGCCCCTTCAGACTACCCCACCAAAGGCCGAAGGGCCTCTGGACACCAATAGTTAAACTCAAGGGTTCCAAGGGCCCTTCGGCCTTTGGCGGGGTGCAGGGGCAGCGCCCCTGCTTCTCCCTTCAGCGCGTCCGCGGCCCGACCCGCCGCGGCGCCGGCGCCGGCCCGGCCTTCGCCGCCGGCTCCTTCTCCGCCGCGCCCTCGCCCGCCTTCCGCGCCTGCTCGCGCAGCTGCGCGATGGTGCTGCGGTTGGTCACCTGTTCCGGGTTGGTCCGCACCTCGACCAGCGCCGGCTTGCCGCTGGCGATCGCCCGCTGCACCGCCGGCACCAGCTGCTCCGTCGTCTCGACGATCTCGCCATGCCCGCCGAAGCTCTCGATGAACTTCGAGAAATCCGGGTTGGTCAGCGCCGTGGCCGAGACGCGGCCCGGATAGGTCCGCTCCTGGTGCATGCGGATGGTGCCGTACATCTGGTTGTTGAAGACCAGGATGATCGGGTTGACCGAGTGGTGGAAGGCGGTGGCGATCTCCTGGCCCGTCATCATGAAGCCGCCGTCGCCGACGAAGCAGATCACGGTGCGGCCGGGGAAGGTGATCTTCGCCCCGATCGCCGCCGGCACGCCGTAGCCCATGGCGCCGTTGGTCGGGCCGAGGAAGTCCTGCTTCTCGCTGATATGCATGAAGCGGTTCGGCCAGGTGGCGAAGTTGCCGGCATCGGTGGTGAAGATGGTATCGGCCGGCAGCACCTGTTCCAGCTCCTGCAGCGCGACCGCCAGGTTCAGCGGCCCCTCGTACTGCGCCGGCCTGGCCTGCGCCTCGCGCGCCGCGCGCAGCTCCGCCCGCCAGCCGGCCCAGGCCGGGTTGGCGATGGGCGTGGTCGCCTTGGCGGCGGCCGCGAAGGCGTTCATGTCGGACGTGATGCCGAGCGCCGGCCGGTAGACCCGGCCGATCTCCGCCTGCTCCGGATAGACCTGCACGATGGGCGTGCTGCCTGCCATGTCGAACAGCGTATAGCCCTGGCTGATCGGCTCGCCCATGCGGGTGCCGATCGCGAGGAACAGGTCGCTCTCCTTCGCCTTGGCGACCAGCGTCGCATCCGCGCCGACGCCGAGGTCGCCGACGAAATTCGGCGAGGTCCCGTCGAACAGCCCCTGCCGGCGGAAGCTGACCGCCACGGGGATGTCGTTGGCGACGAGGAAGTCGCGGATATCGTTGCGCCCCTGCTCGGTCCAGCAGGCGCCGCCGCCGAGCACCGCCAGCGGCTTCTGGGCCTTGGCCAGCAGCCCCATCAGCCGGTCCATCGCCTCCGGCGCCGGATGCGGCGGCAGCACCGCCGCCGGGCCGATGTCGGGCACCGAGGCCATGTGCTTCTGCATCTCCTCGGAGATGGCGACCACCACCGGGCCGGGCCGGCCGCTGGTCGCCACGTCGAAGGCATGCGCCATCAGCTCGGGGATGCGCGCGGCATCGTCGATCTGCGTCACCCACTTGGCCAGCGGGGCGAACATCTTGCGGTAGTCGACCTCCTGGAAGCTCTCCCGGTCGGTCTCCTCGAAGGGGATCTGGCCGATGATGAGCACCAGCGGGGTGCTGTCCTGGAAGGCGACGTGCACGCCGATCGCGGCATGGCAGGCGCCGGGGCCGCGCGTCACGATGGCGACGCCGGCCTTGCCGGTCAGCTTCCCGTAAGCCTCGGCCATGTGGACCGCGCCCGCCTCGAAGCGGCAGGTCACCAGCTGGATGCGGTTGCGCTGCGCGTAAAGCCCGTCGAGCAGGTCGAGGTAGCTTTCCCCAGGCACGCAGAAGGCATGGCTGACGCCCTGCGCCACCAGCGCATCCGCCAGGATATGCCCGCCGAGCCGTGCCTCGGTGCGCCGTGGCTGCGTCATGCTGTGTTCCCGTCCCGTGGTCAGAAGAAGTGCGGCCGGACCATACCGGGGCGGCGGCGGCGCGTCACCCCGCCCCCATTACCCGCCGCCCAGGGCCCCGCTTTCCGTCCCGGCGTACAGCAGCCGCAGATCCCGCTTCAGCAGCTTGCCCGCGGTATTCTTCGGCAGCGCCTCGGCGATGATGATCCGCTTCGGCAGCTTGTAGGGCGCCAGGCGTTCCCGCGCATGCGCCAGCAGCGCCGCCTCGATCCCCTCGGCCGGCCCCTCGGCCGCCGCACCCCGCAGCACCACCACCGCCGCGACGGCCTCGATCCATTTCGGATCGGGCACCGCGATCACCGCCACCTCGGCCACTTCCGGATGGGTGAACAGCGCCTCCTCCACCTCCCGGCTCGCCACCAGCACGCCGCCGGTATTGATCAGGTCCTTGGTCCGGTCGACGATCGAGAGATAGCCCTCGGCATCGATGGTCGCCACGTCGCCGCTGTGGAACCAGCCGCCCTCGAAGGCCCGCGCCGTCTCCTCCGGCATGTTCCAGTAGCCCATCAGCAATTGCGGCGAGCGATGCACCACCTCGCCGCGCGCGCCCGGGCCCACGTCGCGCATCTCGGCATCCACCACGCGGGTCTCGACGTTCATCGCCGCCCGGCCGATCGAGCCCGGCCGCGCTTCGTGCTCCTCCGGCCGCAGCACCGTCGCCAGCGGCGCGATCTCGGTCTGGCCGTAGCAGTTGAAGGGCCGCGCCCGCGGCAGCCGGGCGCGCAGCTCCTGCAGCACCGGCACCGGCATGATGGAGGCGCCGTACTGCACCTTCTCCAGGCTGCTCAGGTCGCGCCTGGCGAAGTCCGGGTGCTGCAGCAGGCTGATCCAGACCGTCGGCGGGGCGAAGAAGGTGGTGATGCGCTCGCGCTCGATCAGCTCCAGCACCAGCGCCGGCTGCGGCGCGTCGATCAGCAGGGTGAAGGCGCCGTTCAGCAACTGCGGCATGGTGAAGGCATGCATCTGCGCGGTGTGGTACAGCGGCAGCGCCGCCAGCCCGCGGTCGCCCCGCAGCATCTCCAGCTCGATGATGCAGCTCGCGTATTCGGCCAGCAGCCCGCGATGCGACATCATCGCGCCCTTCGGCGCCCCGGTGGTGCCGGAGGTATACATGATCTGGACGAGATCCTCCTCGCCCACCTCCTCCCCCAACGCCTCCCCTTGGGGTCCGCCGTCCCACCGCGCATCGAGTGCCGCGGCCAGCACATCGGCGGCGCCTGCGCCGGTATCGATGGTGCCGCCCCGCACGCCCGGCACCAGCGCCAGCGCCGCCTCGGCCGGCCCCGCCAGCCCCGGCTGGTGGAACAGCCGCGCCGCGCCCGACTGGCGCAGCACATAGTCCAGCTCCGTCGCGGTCAGCGCGAAATTGACCGGGACATGCACCAGCCCGGCCCGGGCGCAGCCGAGCCAGAGCAGCAGATAGGCATCCGAATTCCGGCCATAGGCCACCACCCGGTCACCGGCCGAAAGCCCCTGGTCCAGCAGCCAGCGGCCGACCCGCCCGGCCGCCCGGTCCAGCCCGGCATAGGACCAGTCCCGCACCCCGAAGCGCAGTGCCGGCCGGTCGCCGAAGCGGGCCGCGGCGCGCCGCAGCGCATCGCCGATGGTGTTGCGCCGCGCCCGCGCGATGGATTGCGACATGCCTTGCCTCCCCGTTTTGGGGCCAGCTTAGGGCCCGCCGGGAAATGCGCCACAGCCTTGCTGGGTGGGACGGGCCGCGGCCACGTCTGCGTCATCGGGCCGGTTTCGATGGACCGTTGCGGAGCGCATCGGCTTCGCTCGGCTGCGGCGCCGCTATTCTGACCCGCGCCTGAGCGAGGTTGCCATGCGCATCAAGATCCCATTCCGGCGCGGCGCCCTCGGCGCCCCGCTGCTCACCGCCGCCATCCTGCTGGCCGGGGCTTCCGCCGGCCTGGCCCAGGGCACCCCGGCCCCTGCCGAGACCAGCCCGGCGCCCAGTGCCGCCCAGGCCACCCAGCGGGAGCGGATGACCCAATGCAATGCCGAGGCCGGCAAGCGCAGCCTGACCGGCGATGCCCGCCGTCCCTTCATGAGCGAATGCCTGGCCGGGCGGATGCCGCCCGCCCCGGCCGGCACGCCCACTGCTGCTCAGGCCGCCCAGCGGGAGAGGATGACCCGGTGCAATGCCGATGCCGGCACCCGCGGCCTGGCCGCCGATGCCCGGCGCGACTTCATGAAGGACTGCCTCGCCGGCAAATCGCCTTCCGGCCCGGCGGCGGCGGGTGGCCGGCGCGGCTAGGTCCCGGCCAAGGATGGGGGGCGATAGGCCCCCCGCCGGTCTCAGCCCAGCGTCGCCTCCAGCGTGATGCTAGCGTTCAGCACCTTGGAGACCGGGCAATTCGCCTTGGCCGTCTCGGCGAGCTTGGTGAACTCCTCCTGCGACAGGCCGGCCACCTTCGCCTTCAGCACCAGCGCCACGGCGGCGATCTTCCAGCCGCCGCCTTCCTGCTCCAGCGAGACCTTCGCCTCGGTGTCCAGGCTCTCCGGCGCATGGCCGGCGCCCGAGAGCTGGAAGGCCAGCGCCATGGTGAAGCAGCCGGCATGGGCGGCGGCGATCAGCTCCTCCGGATTGGTCCCCGGGCCATTCTCGAAGCGGGTGTTGAAGCCGTACTGGCTGTCCTTCAGCACGCCGGACTGGGTGGTGAGGCTGCCCTTGCCCTCCTTGCCGGTGCCGGTCCAATGGGCGCTGGCGGAACGATGGATGCTGGCCATGGATTGGTCTCCTGTGGTTTCACTCGTGCCGCAGAACGGGTCGGGGCCCCGGATGTTCCGCCCGCGCCGGCGCTATTCCGCCGCCGGGGCGCGCGATGCCATCCGGCGCAGCGCGGTCATCTCCGTCCGCAGCGCCGCCACCTCGGCCCGCAGCCCGGCCAATTCCTCGCCCACCGGGTCGCAGGGGGGATCCAGCAGCCCATAGCCGGGGCTCGGCGCCCGCAGCGGGGTAGGCGCCTGCCCCGACTGGCCCGGCGGCGGCCGCTGCTCCTGCGGCGGCCGGGCCGGGATGCCGACCACCGTCTCCCCCGCCGGCACCGCCGCGACCACCACCGCATTGGCGCCGATCCGCGCATTGTCGCCGACCCGGATCGGCCCCAGCACCTGCGCCCCGGCGCCGATCGCCACGCCGCTGCCGATGGTCGGGTGCCGCTTGCCCGGCTGGCCGGACAGCCCGCCGAGCGTGACGCCGTGGTAGATCAGCACGTCGTCGCCGACCTCGGCGGTCTCGCCGATCACCACCCCCATGCCGTGGTCGATGAAGAGCCGGCGTCCCAGCTTCGCCCCGGGATGGATCTCGATCCCGGTGATGAAGCGGTTGGTATGGGAGATCATCCGCGCCGGCGCCTTCAGCCCGGCCCGGTACAGCGCATGCGCGAGGCGGTGCATCAGCACCGCCTGCAGCCCGGCGTAGCAGGTGAAGGCCTCGATCCAGCCCGGCCGCGCCGGGTCCCGCGCGCGGATGCTGCGGGCGAGCTCGATCAGCTCCATCACCGCCCCCCTCAGGCCAGCCAGGGCGGCACCGGCAGCCCCTTCTCGCGCAGGAATTCCGGGTTGAACAGCTTGCTCTGGTAGCGGGCGCCGCCGTCGCAGAGGATGGTGACGATGGTATGCCCCGGCCCCATCGCGCGTGCGACGCGGATCGCCGCCGCCACGTTGATCCCGGCCGAGCCGCCGACCGAGATCCCCTCATGGATCTGCAGGTCGAAGACCTGCTCCAGCGCCTCCGGATCGGCGATCTGCACCGCATCGTCGATGACGTCGCGGGCGATCTCGAGGTTGCCTGGCACCCGGGCCGCCTGGCCGATGCCCTCGGTGATGGAATTGCCCTCGGCCTTCAGCACCCCGGTCTTGATCCAGGCATGCAGCGCGCTGCCCATCGGGTCGGCGAGGACGATCCGCACGCCGGGCTTGCGCGCCTTCAGGGCCCGCGCCACGCCGGCCAGCGTCCCGCCGGTCCCGGCGGCGCAGGTGAAGGCATCGATCCGCCCCGCCGTCTGGTCCCAGATCTCGGCCCCGGTGGTCGCCTCATGCGCTGCGCCATTGGCGAGGTTGTCGAACTGGTTGGCCCAGATCACCCGCTCCCCGGCGGCGGCCAGCTCCTCGGCGATGCGGCGGGAGACATGGACGTAATTGCCCGGGTCGCTGAAGGGCTTGGCGTCCGTCATGCGCAAATCGGCGCCGATCATCCGCAGGAAGTCGATCTTCTCCCGGCTCTGGGTCTTCGGGATGGCGATGATCGTCCTGTAGCCCCGGGCATTGGCCACCAGCGTCAGGCCGATGCCGGTATTCCCCGCGGTGCCCTCGACCACGATCCCGGGCTGGCCCGGCACCAGCCGCCCATGCCGCTCGGCGTCCTCGATGATGCCGAGCCCGGCGCGGTCCTTCACGCTGCCGCCGGGCTGCATGAATTCCGCCTTGCCGAGGATCTCGCAGCCCGTCGCCGCGCTGGCCCGCGCCAGCCGGATCAGCGGGGTATTGCCGATCGCCCCGGCGAAGCCGCGGACGATGGTGGCCGAATCGGCCTTGGCGCCAGGGGACCCTGATGGGGAACCCGGTGGCGGTGTCAGCGGCTCTGTCTGCATGGCGCTCTGGTCATCCTGGTCCGTTTCCACTGATCTGCGGCCGGGGCCGACGGATATTCAAGGCCCCCCCACCCCTTTGCCAGCCTGCCCGGCGCAGGGCTGCCGCGCATCCCGCCCCTGGCTGCGCCCGATCGGGCACCGATACGGGCACCGATGGTGCTTGACCGGGGCGGCCCCTCCCGGAACATAATACGAACGATCATGCCCCATGCCCTCAACGCCTCGCAGCCGCCACCGATGCCCAAGCCCGTGATGCCCCCGTCGGACGAGGCCTTCCGGCGGCCGGCCGCCTGGCGACTCGACCGCCGCGCCCTCGCCGCCGCGCTCCGGGCCCGGCAGGACCGCGCCCTGCCGGCGCCGCCGCGCGGCCCGGTGCCGCTCTGCCCCGCCATCGATGCGGCCTTGCCCGCGGGCGGCCTCGCCCGCGCCGGGCTGCACGAGATCTTGGCCGCCGATCCCGCCGCCGCGGCCGGCTTCGGCGCCCTGGTCCTGGCCCGGGCCGCCGCCGGCCATGGCGCCGTGCTCTGGATCGCCGCCGCCCCCGAGAGCCGCCCGCCCTACCTCGCCCGCTTCGGCCTTTCCCCGGCCGCGCTCATCCTGGTCCGCGCCCCGGCGCCGGAGGATGCGCTCTGGGCGATGGAGGAAGCGCTGCGCTGCCCCGGCATCGCCGCCGCCCTGCTGCTGACGGAGGCCCCGCCCCCGCCCGGCTGGGCCAGCCGGCTGCAGCAGGCGGCCGAGACCGGCGGCGGCCTCGGCCTGCTGCTCGGCCCCGACGAGACCCCGGCGGCCACCGAGGCCGCCCTCACCCGCTGGCGCGTCACCGCCCTCTCCGACAGCGCCGCCCCGCTGGAGGATCCGCGCTGGCAGCTCGACCTGCTGCGCTGCCGCGGCGGCCAGCCCGGTACCTGGCCCGTCACCTGGCGCCCGGCCGCCGAATCCCTCACCCTCGACGCCGCCGATGCGCCCGAGCCCACGGCCGAGCCCGCCCCGCGCCCGAGCCGCCGCCGATAAGAAGCGCTGGCGCAAAGAGCGCTGGCCTTCCCGCCGCCGCCCGGCTTTGCTGCCGGTTCCCTGCCGCCAGGACCGCGCCGATGCATTTCGTCCAAGCCGTCAATGCCTGCCTCAACCGCTACGCCACCTTCACCGGCCGCGCCCGCCGGCCGGAGTACTGGTACTTCGCCCTCTTCACCATCCTGGTCGGCATCGTCACCGCGACGCTCGATGCGGCCATGTTCCCCGGCGACCTGGCCGGCCCGCTCAACAGCATCGCCTCCATCCTGCTGCTGCTGCCGAGCCTGGCCGCCGCCGCCCGCCGGCTGCACGACACCGACCGCAGCGGCTGGTGGATGCTGATCGGGCTGGTGCCGCTGGTCGGCTGGATCATCATGCTGGTCTGGCTCTGCGCGCCCGGCACCCCCGGCGCGAACCGCTTCGGCGCGGAATCCCTGGCCAGCCGCTTCGCCGCCGCGCCGCAGCCGCCCGGCTGACACGACCTAGCTGATACGGCCCGGCGGAAGCCACCGGCGGCGCCCGTGGCATTTGCGAACGCTTCTCAGTTGCGATAGCCTGATCCGGTATCCGGAGATCGCGCAATGGCAACACATGGCCTTCCCGCCTGGCCCTGGGCCGGCACCGCCACCGCCACCCTGCCCCCCGCCGAGTCCCTGCTGCTGGAAGCCATCCGCCGCTGGTCCGGCGCCGCCGCCAGCGGCGCCGCGCCGCTGGCCGCCAGCCGCCTGCCCTTGATCGCCGAGGATGCCGCCGCCGCCGCCGCCCCGCTCGATGCCCTGCTGCATGCGGTCGCCACCACCGGCCTGCCGCCGATCGGCTGCCTGCTCTGCCCCTGCGTCACCCCGGGCGAGGCCGACCTGCTGCTCGCCGCCGCCCTGGCCCAGCGCGGCTGGCGCGCCCAGGCGCTGGGGATGCTGTTGCGCCACCTGCCGCTCGCCGCCGCCGGCCCCGCGCTGATCCAGGCGCTGGACCTCGGCAGCAGGCTGCGCGCCGCCGGGCTGCTGCTCTGCAACCCGCTGCGGACCCGCTGACCCCCGCGCCTCGCGGCCCCCGGCCTAGCCCAGCCCGCCCAGGCGCAACCCGCCGCGGTAATGCGCCCGATCCCCCGCCCGGCGCAGCGGCGTCCGCTGCAGGGCCTGCGCCAGGGTGAATTCCGGCTCGATCGCCAGCAGCCGGCGCTTCACCGCCGCCGCCGCCTCGGTGTCCCCGAGATGCCCCAGCGCCGCCAGCAGCACCTTCTGCGGGAAACTGAAGCCCGGCTGCAGCGCGATGGCCCCGCGGCAGACCGCCGCCGCCTCCCCATGCCGGCCCAGCAGCAGCAGCGGCACTGCCCGCGCCGCGTCGAAGAAGAAGGCATGCGGGTGGCAGGGCGCCAGTGCCTGGTAGCGGTCCAGCCGCCTCAGCGCCGCCTCGTGCTCGCCGAGGTAGCTTTCCGCCATGCCGAGGAAGACCCAGGCCATCGCCAGGTTCGGGTTCAGCGCCAGCGCCCGCCGGTGCAGCGCCGCCGCCTCCTCCACCCGGTGATGCACGAAGCCATGCACATGGCCGAGGATGGTCAGCGCCTGGGCATCCAGCGGATCGAGCGCGATGGCCCGGCTCGCCAGCCGCTCGGCCTCGGCCATCGCCCGCGCCGCCTCCCCCGGCGCCGCCCAGCCCTGGCCGAGCAGGAGGACATGCCAATAGGCGTGCCAGGCCAGCGCCGGGGCATAGTCCGGCTCCAGCGCCGTCGCCTGCCGCAGCCAGTCCCCCGCCGCCAGGAAGCCGTCCCGGTCCAGCCGGTGGAGCGCCGGGATCGCCCGCAGCAGCAGCGCATAGCCCGAGGCGCCGATCGCCGCCCCCGCCTGGACGCCGAGCCGGCTCGCCTCGATCAGCAGGATCTCCGGGTCGATCCGCGCCACCACCGCGGCGGCGACCTCGTCCTGCAGCGCCAGCAGATCCGCCGCCTCGCAGTCGAAGCGCTGGGTCCAGACCACCTCCGCCGGCGGCCGCAGGTCGGTCAGCCGCAGCGAGATGCGGATGCGCGGCGCCTCGGCAGGACCGCTTCGCCGCACCGTCCCGGCCAGCAGGAAATCGAGCCCCAGGCCGCGCGCCGCCGCCTCCGTCCCCTCCCGCGCCGCCGCCGCGGCGAGCGAGCTGCTGTCCACCACGAAGATCCAGCGCAGGCAGGCCAGCGCCGCGGTGATCTCCTCGGCCAGCCCGACCGAGAGGTCCTCCGCCGAACCCGGTCCCGCGGCCGCCATCCCGGGCGTGGCCAGCGGCAGCACGCCGATCCGCGCCCCGCGCGCCGCCAGCCGCCGCGGCGCCGCCGGGGCCCCGCCCGGCTGGCCCTCACCCGGCCTGGCCCCGGCAGGATGGCCGCCAGGGGCGCCATCCGCACGCAACGCCGCCGCCAGCGCCTCGGTCTCCGCCCCCGGCCGGGCGCCGAGCTGCGCCGACAGCGCCGCGCAGCAGTCCCGATAGGCCGCCAGCGCCGCCACGCGATCGCCCCGCGCCGCCTCGGCCCGCATCAGCCCGCGCCAGGCGGCCTCCTGCGCCGGGTCGATCGCCAGCAGCCGCCGCGCCGCCAGCGCCGTCGCCTCCGGCCCCTGCGCCCGGCCGAGCAGCGCCGCCGCCACCGCCGCCGTGCTCGCCTTCAGCGCCCGCCGCCGCTCCGCCAGCCAGGCGTCGAAGGCCGGGTCCAGCCCATCCAGGTCGGCCAGCAGCTCGGCCCCCAGCAGGTCGAGGGCTTCCGGCCGCGCCGGATCGGCCCGCGCCACCTCCAGCGCATCCACCCAGATCTGCCCGGCCGGCAGCACCAGCGCATCCCGCCCCGCCTGCAGCAGCGGCGCCCCGGCCTCCGCAAGGGCCACCTGCAGCTCATGCAGGGCCTGGCGCAGCGACAGCCGCTGCTGTTCCAGGCCCCGCCTGGACCACAGCAGGGCGCCGAGCTTCGCCCGCGCCACCGGCTCGCCCCCGGCCAGGCCCAGCACCGCCAGCAGGGCGCGTGCCTTCCGCCCGCGCGGCAGCACCGCGGTGCTCGCCAGGCTCCAGGCCTCCATCCGTCCCAGCAGCACCAGCCGCAGCAGCGGGCCCGGTGGCGGCGGCACTTCGGGGTCCGGGATCGTCGGGCGCGTCAGGAGGGAACCGGCCATGGCCGGAAGCCTAGCCGAATATCACCGATGTCGAAACAATCTCGCTGGCCCGGGGCGGCGCGCCGCCCCCGGTGGCGCTAGGCCATCTCCTGGGCATGCCGCGCCCGGGCCGCCGGATCCGCCAGATGCAGCGGCGCCCGGTCCGGCTCGGCGGCGATCACCGCGGCGCGCAGCGCCCTTTCGGTGCGGCGGATGTCGAAGGCGAGGAAGTCGCGGTCGATCGCCTCGGCGAGGCTGCGCGGCGGCGGGATGCGCCCCTCCGCCATCGCCGCCGCCCGGTCCCGGTAGCCCACCAGCCGCCGGGCCAGTTCCAATACCCGGGTCGCCTCATCCCGCATCGCCGGCCTCCCTCGTCCAGACCCGCAGCCTGCCGGCGCCGCCGCGGCAGGGGGCGTGAGTTCGGCCGGGCCAGCGTGAAACCGGCGTTAAATCCCTGCGGAACAATTCGATGCGTTCTCGCAATTTTATCTTGTTCCGTATTTGTTCTCATGGCTAGATGCCCTGGCCGGCAAGGCGTTTCCGCCGCCGGTCCGCCGGAACTCCACCACGAAGGATCCTCCCCCCATGCGCCACCTCTCCCCCGCCGCTGTCGCCGATGCCGGCCTGGTCCGCCTCGGCGCCGGCATCCGGGCACCGCGCCCCTTCCCGCTGCCGCTGGCGTCGCGCCCCGCCGGTTCCCTGCCGGCGCGCCCTGCCGCCAAGGCCCCGCCGGTCGCCGCCGTGCCGGCCGCCGTCGCCGATGCCGGCCGGGTCCGCCTCGGCGCCGGCATCCGCCGGGCCTGAGGCCCCAGGGCGCGGGGAAGCCCCATCCCGCCGCAACCCCAGCCAGGCCGAGGCCCGTCATGGACACCGCCCCCCGCGTCACCTTCTACCGCCTCATCGAGGAAGCGGTGCCGCCGCGCCGGGCGGATCGCTCGGGCCTCGGCAGCCTGCCGACCCGCGCCTTCCGCCATTGCGACGCGGTGACCTCGGCTGCCGGCTTCGGCTGGCATCTCTGCCCGCCGCTCGACTTCGAGCTGCTCTGGGACGGCGGCCAGGTCTGGTGGCGCTGCGCGGGGCTGCCGGAGTGGATGGCGCTTTCCGCCGCGCAATACCCGCATTACGCCGCCCGCTTCGCCGCCGCCGCGCCGGCGGGCATCGGCGATTATTCGCCGCCCTTCCTCACCGCCCTGCAGGAGCCCGGGGTGGTCCAGGTCTGGACCGGCCTCGCCGCCCGCACCGCCCCGGGCTGGAGCCTGCTGGTCCGCGACCTCGCCAACCTGCCGCGCCATCCCGGCTACGAGTCCTATGAGGGCATCGTCGAGACCGACCGCTGGTTCGGCCCGCTCTTCACCAACCTGCGGCTGACCCGGACGGATAGGCCCATCGCCTTCCACGCCGGCCAGCCCTTCCTCCAGGTACAACCCATCCCGCAGGCGGCCTATGCCGATGCCCTGCTGAACGGCACCGCGCTGGTCGGGGACCTGGCCGGGCTGACCGCCGCCGACTGGGCCGACTACGAGGCCGCCATCGTCGCCCCCAACCGCGACCCCGGAACCACCCCCGGCCGCTATGCCGCCGAGGCCCGCCGCCGGCGCCGCTGTCCCTTCGCGGGCGCGACGGCGTGAGGATCGGATGCAATATCCGCCGCGAATTTTACGGAATTGGAAGGAATTTTAGCGAATTGTGCGGAATTTAGCGGAGTTGAGGCGAATTGAGCCGATTTTAGCAGAATTTATCGGCCCAATTCGATCCCAACCGGGGAGTCCGGCATGGTCAACACCCTGACAAACTACGCTTTCCACTCAACCGGCCGGGCCGAGCGTCACCAATTCGGCGCCTTCCTCCACGCTGTCGCCGGCGGCGCAGCCGAGATGCGTCACCACGCCATCGGCCGGGGCGGTGATCCGCAGCTCGGTCTTCATCGCCTCCAGCACCGCCAGCACCTGGCCGCGGGAGACGGTCTCGCCGATCGCGACCAGCACCTGCACCACCCGGCCGGGGATGGGCGCGGCCAGCCGCCCCTGCCCCGCCGCCTCGCCGCCGACGGGGGCATAGGGATCGACCAGCTTCAGGCTCCAGCCGCCCTCGGGCAGGGTGACGTGCAGGGCCTCGCCATCCCGCAGCACGGGGATGCGGTGGGCGATGCCACCCAGCACCACCAGCAGGGCGCCCTCCCCCAGCCGGCGCCCTGCCAGCTCAAGGTCGCCGGTCCAGCCGGCGCCGTCCCGCACCAGCCGCAGCCGGTGCAAGGCCTCGCCATCCGCCAGCACCACCAGCCGGCTGCCGGCGCCCTGCAAGCGCCAGCCATCCTGGCGGTCCCAGGGGTCGGGCGCGTCACTCCCATGCGGCAGGAGCGCTTCCAGCGCCGCGGCGGCCAGCGCCAGTGGTGGGGCCGGGCCGCGCGGCGGTTGCAGCACCGCGGCGTGGCGCAGGGCGAAGCCGGTATCGAGTGCCGCCGCCAGCATCGCCGGGTGCCCGACCAGCCGGCCGAGGAAGCCGAGGTTGCTGGTGATCCCGGCGATCCGGCATTCCGCCAGCGCCGCGCCCAGCCGCGCCAGCGCCGCCGGCCGGTCCGGGCCCCAGGCGACCAGCTTGGCGATCATCGGGTCGTAGAAGGGCGTGATGGCATCGCCCTGCACCACGCCGCTCTCGATCCGCAGGTCGGCCGCCGGCGCCGGCAGGTGGAACCGCCGCAGCGGGCCGGTGGAGGGGCGGAAATCCTGCGCCGGATCCTCGGCATAGAGCCGCACCTCGACGCTGTGGCCATGCGGCGCGGGGGCTTCCGGCAGGGGCAGCGGCTCGCCGGCGGCGACGCGGAGCTGCCATTCGACCAGGTCGAGGCCGGTCACCATCTCGGTCACCGGGTGTTCGACCTGGAGGCGGGTGTTCATCTCCATGAAGAAGGCGTCGTCGCCCTCGACGATGAATTCGACGGTGCCGGCCGAGACATAGCCGACCGCCCTGGCCGCCGCGGTCGCCGCCTCGTGCAGCCGGGCGCGCAAGGCGGGCGGCAGGTCGGGCGCCGGCGCCTCCTCCAGCACCTTCTGGTGGCGGCGCTGCACCGAGCAGTCCCGGGTGTGCAGGTGGATGGTGTTGCCCTGGGTATCGGCGAAGACCTGCACCTCCACATGGCGCGGCTTCTGCAGGTAGCGCTCCAGCAGCACCCGGTCGTCGCCGAAGGCGGCCTTGGATTCCCGCCGCGCTCCGGCAAGCTGCGCGACGAATTCCTCCGCCCGCAGCACCGGCCGCATGCCCTTGCCGCCGCCGCCCGCGCTGGCCTTGATGAGGATGGGAAAGCCGATGCGCGCGGCGGCCGCGACCAGGGTCGCCTCGTCCTGCGCCTCGCCATGGTAGCCCGGCACGATGGGCACCCCGGCCAGTTCCATCAGGCGCTTCGATTCCGCCTTGCTGCCCATGGCGCGGATCGCCGCCGGCGGCGGGCCGACGAACAGGATGCCCGCATCCGCGCAGCCTGAGGCGAAATCGGCATTCTCCGAGAGGAAGCCGTAGCCCGGATGGATCGCCTCGGCGCCGGACGCCTTCGCGGCGGCGAGGATGCGGTCGGTGCGCAGGTAGCTGTCGGCGGCGCGCGATCCGCCGATCGGATGCGCCTCATCCGCCAGCAGCACCTGCTGCGATCCGGCATCGGCCTCGGAGAAGACCGCGACGCTGCGGATGCCCATGCGGCGCGCGGTGCGGATGATGCGGCAGGCGATCTCGCCGCGATTGGCAATCAGCAGGGTACGGATCATCACATGCGGAACACGCCGAAGCGCGTCTCCTCAACCGGGGCATTGGCCGCGGCGGCAAGGCCGAGGCCGAGCACGTCGCGGGTGGCGGCGGGATCGATGATGCCGTCGTCCCAGAGCCGCGCCGTGGCGTAGTAGGGGTCGCCCTGGAGCTCGTACTGCGCGCGGATCGGCGCCTTGAAGGCGGCCTCCTCCTCGGGCGGCCAGGTCTTGCCGGCGGCTTCGAGGTTGTCCCGCCGCACCGTCGCCAGCACGCTGGCGGCCTGCTCGCCGCCCATCACGCTGATGCGGCTGTTCGGCCAGGTGAAGAGCAGCCGCGGCGAATAGGCGCGGCCGCACATGCCGTAGTTGCCGGCGCCGAAGCTGCCGCCGATGATGACGGTGAATTTCGGCACCTTCGTCGTGGCGACGGCGGTGACCAGCTTGGCGCCATCCTTGGCGATGCCGCCGGTCTCGTACTTCCGCCCGACCATGAAGCCGGCGATGTTCTGCAGGAACAGCAGCGGGATGTTGCGCTGGCTGCAGAGCTCGACGAAATGCGCGCCCTTCTGGGCGGATTCGGAGAACAGGATCCCGTTGTTGGCGACGATGCCGACGTCATGACCCCAGATGCGGGCGAAGCCGCAGACCAGCGTCGCGCCATAGCGCGCCTTGAACTCATCGAAGTCGGAGCCATCGACGATGCGGGCGATCACCTCCCGCACGTCATAGGGCTGGCGCGTCTCGGGCGGGACGATGCCATGCAGCTCGGCCGGGTCGTAGCGCGGCGGGACGGGCGCATGCGGCGGCGCGGCGCGGCCCTTGCCGAGGCGGCCAACGATGCGCCGGGCGATGCCGAGCGCATGCATGTCGTCCTGCGCGAAATGATCGGCGACGCCGGAGAGGCGGGTATGGACATCGGCGCCGCCGAGATCCTCGGCGCTGACGATCTCGCCGGTCGCCGCCTTCACCAGCGGCGGGCCGGCGAGGAAGATGGTGCCCTGCTCGCGCACGATGATCGCTTCGTCGCACATGGCCGGGACATAGGCGCCGCCGGCGGTGCAGCTTCCCATCACGACGGCGACCTGCGGGATGCCGGCGGCCGACATGTTCGCCTGGTTGTAGAAGATGCGGCCGAAGTGGTCGCGGTCGGGGAAGATTTCGTCCTGCATCGGCAGGTTGGCGCCGCCGCTATCGACCAGGTAAAGGCAAGGCAGCCGGTTCTGCAGCGCGATCTCCTGCGCGCGGAGGTGCTTCTTCACCGTGACGGGGTAGTAGGTGCCGCCCTTCACCGTGGCGTCGTTGGCGACGATGACGCATTCGCGGCCCGAGACGCGGCCGATGCCGGTGATCATCCCGCCGGCGGGCACGTCGCCGCCATACATGCCCTGTGCGGCGAGGGCGGAGAATTCGAGGAAGGGCGCGCCGGGGTCGAGCAGCCGCTCCACCCTCTCACGCGGCAGCAGCTTGCCGCGCGAAAGGTGGCGCTGGCGCGAGGCCTCGGGGCCGCCGAGCGCGGTGCGGGTGCTGTGCTCGGAGAGCTGCCCCAGCAGCGCCTGCATCGCCGCGGCGTTGGATTTGAATTCGGCACTGCGCGGCTGGACCGCGGATTCGAGGATGCTCACGCGGTCTCCCGGAACAATTCGCGGCCGATCAGCATGCGGCGGATCTCGCTGGTGCCGGCGCCGATCTCATAGAGCTTGGCGTCGCGCAGCAGCCGCCCGGTCGGCGTCTCATTGATGTAGCCCATGCCGCCGAGGATCTGGATGGCATCGAGCGCGATCTTCGTCGCGGCTTCCGCGGCGAAGAGGATGGCGCCGGCGGCATCCTTGCGGGTGGTCTGGCCGCGGTCGCAGGAGCGCGCGACGGCATAGACATAGGCGCGGCAGGCGCTGGTCGCGGCATACATATCGGCGAGTTTGCCCTGGATGAGCTGGAACTCGCCGATCGCCTGGCCGAACTGGCGCCGCTCATGGATATAGGGCACGACGATGTCGAGCGCCGCCTGCATGATGCCGATCGGCCCCGCCGCCAGCACCGCGCGCTCGTAGTCGAGGCCCGACATCAGCACCCGCACGCCCTCGTTCAGCCTGCCGAGGATGTTCTCGGCGGGGACCTCGCAATCCTCGAAGACCAGCTCGCTCGTCGGGCTGCCGCGCATGCCGAGCTTGTCCAGCTTCTGCGCCGGGCGGAAGCCCTTGAAGCCGCGCTCGATCAGGAAGGCGGTGATGCCGCGCGGGCCGGCGTCGGGCTCGGTCTTGGCATAGACCACCAGCGTCTCGGCATAATGCGCGTTGGTGATCCACATCTTGGTGCCGTTCAGCACGTAGCGGTCGCCGCGGCGGTCGGCGCGCAGGCGCATGGAGACCACGTCGCTGCCGGCGCCGGGCTCGCTCATCGCCAGCGCGCCGAGATGCTCGCCGGTGATGAGCTTCGGCAGGTAGCGGCGCTTCTGCTCCTCGGTGCCGTTGCGGGCGATCTGGTTGACGCAGAGGTTGGAATGCGCGCCATAGGACAGGCCGACCGAGGCGCTGGCGCGGCTCACTTCCTCCATCGCCACGCAATGGGCGAGGTAGCCCATGTCGGCGCCGCCCCACTGCTCCGGCACGGTGATGCCGTGCAGACCGAGCGCCCCCATCTCCGGCCAGAGGTGGCGGGGGAATTCATCCGTGCGGTCGATCTCGGTGGCGATCGGGGCGATGCGGGCGGCGGAAAAGGCGCGGACGCTGTCGCGCAGCGCATCGATCTCCTCGCCGAGGCCGTGGTCGAGCCCAATGGAAGAAAGTCTGGGAAACTCAGGCATCAGCCGGGCTCCTTCGAATACTGGCGGCGGAGGCTGCCGCGCATGACCTTGCCGGTCGCCGTCAGCGGCAGGCTCTCGGCGAAGATCACCTGGCGCGGATAGACGTGGCCGGCAAGGCGGGATTTGACGTGGTCCTGCAGGACGCGGGCGAGCGCATCGTCGGCAGCGATGCCCGGTGCAGGCACGACGACGGCGGTGACGGCCTCGGTGCGCAGCGGATCGGGAAGCCCGATGACCGCGGCCAGGGTGACGGCGGGATGAGCCGCCAGGCAATCCTCGATCTCGCCCGGGCCGATGCGGTAGCCGGCGGAGGTGATGACGTCGTCGTCGCGGCCGATGAAACGGAACCAGCCGTCCTCGTCCTGCTCGCCCTGGTCGCCGGTCAGCAGCCAGTCGCCGGCGAACTTCGCGGCGGTCGCCTCCGGGTTGTTCCAGTAGCCGAGGAACATCACCGGGTCCGGCCGTCGGATGGCGATGGTGCCCGGCGTGCCGGGTGGCAGCACGGTGCCGGCGGCATCGACGATGGCGACGTCATGGCCGAAGACGGCGCGGCCCATCCAGCCGGGGCGCGGCGGCATGACGGCGGCTGAGGAGGCGACGACCAGGTTGCATTCGGTCTGGCCGTAGAACTCGTTGATAGTGCAGCCGAAGGTCGCGTGGCCCCAGTCCAGCAGCTCGGCGCCGAGGGTTTCGCCGCCGCTGCCGATGCTGCGCGGGCGGGCGCCAAAACGCGTCGGGTTGGGCACGGCCCGCAGCATCTTCAGGGCGGTGGGCGGCAGGAAGGCGTTGCGCACGCCATGCTCGGCCATCAGGCGGAAGGCGTAGTCCGGATCGAATTTCGCCATGCGGTGGGCGAGGACCGGGACGCCGTGGAACAGGCTCGGCAGCAGCACGTCGAGCAACCCGCCGATCCAGGCCCAGTCGGCCGGGGTCCAGAACAGGTCACCGGGCTGCGGGAAGAGATCCTGCGGCATCTCGACGCCGGGCAGATGGCCGAGCAGCACGCGATGCGCATGCAATGCGCCCTTCGGCGAGCCTGTCGTGCCGGAGGTATAGATGATGACGGCCGGATCCTCGGCGAGCGTATCGACCGGGGTGAAGCGGTCGCTGGCGCGGGCCATGGCATCGCGCAGCCCCTCCCCGGCCAGCACCAGCCGCAGCGAAGGCAGCTCGATGCCTGAGAGCTTGGCGAGGCCGACCGCATCGGTGACGAGGGCGGCGGCGCCGCTGTCGCGCAACCGGTACTCCAGTGCCTGTTCCTGGAAGAGCTGGAACAACGGCACCGCGATGGCGCCGAGCTTATAAGCGGCGAGATGCGCGATGGCGGCTTCCGGCACCTGCGGCAGCAGCACGCCGACCCGGTCGCCGCGGCCGATGCCCTGCGCGGCCAGCGCATTGGCGAGGCGGTTGCTGGCCGCCTTCAGCGCATCGAAGCTGATGCGCTCGGCGCGGCCATCGTCATGCAGATGCAGCAGGGCGAGGCGGCCGCTGCCATCGGCCCAGCGGTCGCAGCAGGCGACGCCGATGTTGAAACGCTCCGGCACCTGCCAGCGGAAGGCGGCGCGCAGGTCCTCATAACTCGGCATCAGCCGGGGACCGGCCGGGTGTCGTCGATGACCTTGCCGTCGTTCGGCAGGCTGGCGGGGGCGACGCACTCCACCTGGCCGCGCAGCTTGGTGGCGGATTGCAGCGCGGCGGCCAGCGCCGCGGCTGCCTCGGGCGGCGCTTCGGCGCGCAGCAGCATGGTGTCACGGTCGCCGTCGAGGCCGACGACGAGGCGGGCCTTGCTGACGCCGGGGACGGCGCGCAGCACGGCGGCGACCTGCTCCGGCCGGACGAACATGCCGCGCACCTTGGCAGCTTGGTCGGCGCGGCCCATCCAGCCGCGGATGCGGCGGTTGGTGCGGCCGCAGGGCGAGCTGCCCGGGAGGATGGCGGAAAGGTCGCCGGTGGCGAAGCGGATCAGCGGATGATGCGGGTTGAGCGTGGTGACGAGAACCTCGCCGACCTCGCCATCCGGCAGCACGTCGCCGGTGCCGGGGCGGACGATCTCGAGGATGATGCCCTCGTCGAGGATCAGCCCTTCGCGCGCCGTGCTCTCATAGGCGATGAGGCCGAGGTCGGCGGTGCCGTAGCTCTGCAGGACGGTCATGCCCCGGTCCGCGTACCAGGCGCGCAGGCCCGGCAGGTAGGCGCCGCCGGTGACATGGCCGAGCCGCAGCGAGGTGAGGTCGAGGCCGAGCTCGTCACCCTTCTCCAGGATGGTCTTGAGAAAGTCCGGCGTGCCGCTGTAGCAGCGCGGGCGGAGATGCGCCGCGGCCTCAGCCTGCATCGCGGTATTGCCGGTGCCGGCGGGGAAGACCGGGCAGCCTAGGGCGCGGGCGCCACCTTCCAGCATGCTGCCGGCCGGGGTGAAGTGATAGGCGAAGCAGTTGTGCAGCAACCCGCCGGCGCGGAGGCCGGTGGCGTGCAGGGCGCGGGCATAACGCCAGTAGTCGGGCGCGGCCGCTTCCGGCTCATAGATCGGCCCCGGCGAGGCGAAGACGCGGGCCAGCCCGGCGAAGGGCGTGGCGACGACGCCGCCGAAGGGCGGGGCATCGGATTGCTGCTCGATCAAGGCGGATTTGCGGGTGACCGGCAGGCCGGCCAGCGGGCCCCCCGGCAGGGTCGCGTAATGCGGCGCATGGGTGCGGGCATGGGTGAGTTGCGCCGCCAGGGCGGCGGCCTGCGCGGCCTCCCGCGCATCGGCGCTGCGGGTCTCAAGGTCGTCGAAATACTCGGTCAGAGCCACCGCTTCCTCCGCTTGTAGCTCTTGAGGTTCTTGAAGCTCTTCCGCTCGGCGCCGTGGCCGCCGAGGTAGAATTCCTTGACGTCCTCATTGGAGGACAGGGCCTCCGCGGTGCCGTCCAGCACCACCTTGCCCTGCTCCATCACATAGGCGTAGCTGGCGACGGAGAGCGCCATGCGGGCATTCTGTTCCACCAGCAGGATGGTGATGCCGAGCTCCTCGTTCAGCCGCTTGATGATGGCGAAGACCTCCTTCACCAGCAAGGGCGAGAGGCCCATGGAGGGCTCGTCCATCAGGATCAGCTTCGGCCGGGCCATCAGCGCGCGGCCGATCGCCAGCATCTGCTGCTCGCCGCCCGAGAGGTAGCCGGCGAGGCCGGTACGTTCGCGGAGGCGCGGAAAGTAGCCGTAGACCCGTTCGATATCCGGCTTCACCTGATCATCGGAGCGGGTGAAGGCGCCGAGACGGAGGTTCTCGAGGCAGGTCATGTCGGAGATGATGCGGCGGCCTTCCATCACCTGGAAGATGCCGCGCCGGACGATCATGTGCGGGTCGATGCCGTTGATGCGCTCGCCCTTGAGCAGGATCTCGCCGCGGGTGACCTCGCCCTCCTCGGTCTTGAGCAGGCCCGAGATCGCCTTCAGCGTGGTGGATTTCCCGGCGCCATTGGCGCCGAGCAGGGCGACGATCTTGCCCTGCGGCACCTTCAGCGAGAGGCCGCGCAGCACCAGGATGACGTCGTTGTAGACGACCTCGATGTTGTTGACCTCGAGGAGCGGCGCGGCCTCGCTCATCGGCTACCAGCCGAGGGTTTCGCGGGTGCGCGGCAGCTCGACCACCGTCACCGGCTCCAGCCTCATGGTGCCGGCGGCCATCAGCTCGCCGACGCTGCCGGCGCTGGTATCGCCGGCGACGACGGCGCGGTAGAGGCCGACGCGCAAGGTGCCGCGATGATCCTCGGCGGTGAAGGTCGAGGGATTGCAGACGCCGGCGAAGCCATTCGGCACCCAGTTCTGCCTCGCATAGAAGCCGTTGCGGATGCGCTCGCCGGTGATCTCGCCGCCATTGGCCGCGGCGGTATCCATGGCTTCGACCATCAGCATCGCGGCGCAGGCGCCGGCCAGGTAGTGCACCGGGCGATAGGCATTGCCGCTGGGATCGGAGATCCGGCTGATCTGCTGGATCGTCGCCATGCCCGGCGCCTGCTGGCCCCAGACGACCGCGGTGCGGACCGGGAAGACGACACCGTTGGCGGCGGCGCCGGCGGCCTTCATCGCATTCTCGTCCATGCCCCAGACATTGCCCATGAACTGGACCTGCACGCCGGCGGTCTGGCAGGCCCGCAGCACGGAGATGTTGGAGCCTGCGGTATTGCCGAGATAGGCGTAGTTGGCGCCCTGGCTTTTCAGCGTCAGGCATTGCGCGGTGTAGTCGCCCGGCGTCAGGGCGAAGACGATGGCGGGCAGCACCTCGAAGCCAAGCTCGGCGGCCAGCGCCTCACCGGCCGCCTTCGGCGAGTTCGGATAGGGGTGGTTGCCGCCCATGTGGACGTATTTCGGCTTGCCCGTGTTGCCCTTGGCCTTCCAGTCCTCGGCCGCCCAGCGGAGCATGGCGCGAAGGCCATCCGAGTAGGAGGGGCCGTAGAAAAAGTTGTAGGGCGCCGGCTCGACGCCCTGGCGGCCGGACTTGCCGCCGGCATCGGTCAGCGCGGCGGAGTAGGAGCCGGAAACGAAGGGGACGCGGTCGCGGGTCACGAAGCGCACGAGGGCCTCGGTATCGGCGGTGCCCCAGCCCTGGATGGCGACGACGCGCTCGCGCGACCAGGCTTGGTACTGGCTCACGGCGCGCGGCGCCTGGTAGCCGTAGTCGAAGCCGAGCACGTTGAGCGGCTTGCCGCCGATGCCGTTGCGGCTGGCATTCACCCAGGCGAGGGTATCCGCGACGCCCTGGCCATAGGGCACGCCGACATCCGAGGTGGCGCCCGAGTTGTCCATCAGGTGCCCGACCGGGATGCGCTGCGCCGTGGCGGGCAGTGCCCAGGAAACGGCGGTTACGGCGGCGGCGGCGAGGCCGAGCAGAGCGGTTCTTGTTGTCATTGTCTTGTCCCCCCTTTGTTCAATGCGAGTACGGATAGAGCTTCCAATAGGATTTGATCAGGCGCCAGCGCCTGGCCAGCCCATCGGGCTCGAAGATCAGGAACAGGATGATGGCGGCGCCCACCGCCATCTCCCGCAGGAAGCTGATGGAGGCGCCGAGCTTCAGCGCCCGGTCGATGGCGCTGCCGGCCAGCGCATCGGCCCCGGCCTGCACCACCTCCGGCAGCACCACCATGAAGGCGGCGCCCATCAGGCTGCCCATCACGCTGCCGAGGCCGCCGATGATGACCATCCCGAGGAATTGGATGGAGAAGAGGATGTTGAAGGCCTCGACGGACACGAACAGCAGGTAGTGGGCATAGAGCGCGCCGCCGATCCCGGCGTAGAGGCTGGCTATGCCGAAGGAGAGCGTGCGATAATAGGCGAGGTTGATGCCCATGACCTCGGCCGAGAGGTAGTGGTCCCGTACCGCGACCAGGGCGCGGCCGTCCCGGGTGCGGATCAGGTTGGCGGCGCCGAGGTACATCACCACGACATAGGCGAGGACGACGTAGAAGTAGCTCTCCTCCCGGTCCGCCACCCAGGAGCCCAGCGAGAAAGGCTCGGTGATGCGGCCGGCGACGCCGCCGGTGAACCACTGCGCCCGGGCGAAGAAGTCCTCGAGGATGAACTGCGCCGCGAGCGTGGCAATCGCCAGGTAGAGGCCCTTCAGTCGGCCCGCGGGCGCGCCGAAGATCAGCCCGACGAAGGCCGTCATGATGCCGGCGAGCGGGATGCAGAGCGCGACCGGGATATGCCAGCGCTCATGCAGCCAGGCGCTGGCGAAGGCGCCGAAGCCGAAGAAGGCGGCATGGCCGATGCTGATCTGGCCGGTGAAGCCGACCAGGATATTCAGCCCCAACGCGGCGATGCCAAGGGTGCCGATGTTGATGAGGATGCCGAGCTCGTAGCGGCCGAGCAGCAGCGGCGAGGCGCAAAGCAGGACGAGGCCCGCCAGCACCGCAAGGCGGCTGTTGCGGGTCGGGAAGATGGTCATGTCTTCCCGGTAGCTGCTGCGGTAGTCGCCGGCGGGGGCCAGATCGGCCATTACACGCGCTCGATGTTCTTGGTGCCGAACAAGCCATAGGGCTTGATCAGCAGGATGAGGATGAGCGCGTAGAAGGGCGCGATGGTGTACATGTTGCCCCAGTTGAGCCAGGCGCTGTCGATGTACTGCGCCCAGTTCTCCAGCACCCCGACGATGAGGCCGCCGAGCACTGCGCCGATGATGCTGTCGAGCCCGCCGAGGATGACGGCGGGGAAGACCTTGATGCCGTAGAAGGACAGCGCCGAGGAGACGCCGTTCACCACCCCGACTACGATGCCGGCGACCGACGAGACCACTGCCGAGATCGCCCAGGACATGGCGAAGACCTTGGGCACCGAGATGCCGAGCGACTGCGCCACCTGCTGGTCGAAGGCCGTGGCCCGCATGGCGAGGCCGTGCTTCGACGCCGTGAAGAACCAGGCGAAGCCGGCCATGATGACGAGCGAGATGCCGAGGCTGAGCAGGTAGACCGTCTGCACCTCCAGCCCCAGCAGGTTGATGCGTTCGGTGGTGAAGATGGGCGGGAAGGGCTTGGCGAAGACGCCGAAGATCCACTTCATCAACGCCTGGAAGAAGATGCCGAGGCCGATCGTCGCCATGATGACGCTGATCACCGGCTCCCCGATCAAGGGCCGCAGCACCACCACCTGCAGGATCAGGCCGAAGGCGGTCATGAAGGCGAGCGTCAGCAGGAAGCCCATCCAGAAGGGCAGCTGCCATTCCGTCAGCATCCACCAGCAGACCCAGGCGCCGACCAGCAGGAACTCGCCCTGGGCGAAGTTGACGACCTGGGAGGCCTTGTAGATCAGCACGAAGCTCATCGCCACGACGCCGTAGAGCGCGCCGACGATGAGGCCGTTGAGGGTGAGCTGCAGCAGCAGCGACCAATCCATCCGGGTTTACTCCGCTGCCAGCTGGGTTGGGGCCATCGGCACGACGCGGAGCGTGGTGCGGATGCGCTGCTTGGTGCCGTCCTGGAAGGCGATGGTGGTATCCACCGGGATCGCCGGGTCGCCGCGGTAGATGGCGTCGATGATCTCGCCGTATTTCGTGTTGATGACGCCGCGGCGGACCTTGCGGGTGCGGGTCAGCTCCTCGTCATCCGCGTCGAGCTCCTTGTAGAGCAGGATGAAGTCGCGGATGCGCTGCGGCTCTGGCAGGGTGGCGTTGACCTTGGCGACCTCGGCGCGCAGCAGGTCCAGCACCTGCTCCCGCGCGGCGAGGTCGGTATAGGTGGTGAAGGCGATGCGGTTGCGCTCGGCCCATTTGGAGACGATGGGGAAGCGGATGCAGATCATCGCCGCCAGATGCGGGCGGCCGTCGCCCAGCACCACCGCTTCGGCGACATAGGGGCTGAACTTCAGCTTGTTCTCGATGTACTGCGGGCTGAAGCGGGAACCGCCGGAGGTGGTGGCGATGTCCTTGATGCGGTCGATGACGACGAGGTGGCCGGATTTGTCGAAGTAGCCGGCATCGCCGGTATGCAGCCAGCCTTCGCGGAGGTCGGCGGCCTCGGCCAGGCCGAGGTAGCCGGAGAACATGTTGGGGTGGCGCGTGACGATCTCGCCCACGCCGTTCTGGTCGGGCTGGTCCACCACCATCTCGATCGTCTCGTCGAAGCGGACGCCGACGGTATCGAAGTTGACGTCGTCGGGCCGGTGGACGGTATAGGCGCCGAGCAGCTCGGTCTGGCCATAGAGCTGCCGCAGCGGCACGCCCATGGCCAGGAAGAAGCGGAAGGTATCCGGGCCGAGCGCGGCGCCGCCGGTCGCGGCGGAGGTGAGGTTGGTGAAGCCGAGCCGGTCGCGCAGCGCGCGGAACAGCAGCTGGTCGGCCAGGCCCGAACGCCCTCCCCGGTCGAGCGCCGCCAGGCCGCGCGCCATCCCGGCCTCGAACATGCGGCGCTTCAGCGGCGAGGCGTCCATCACCTTGGCCCGGACCTCGGCGGCGATCTGTTCCCAAAGGCGGGGGGCAAAGAGCACGAAGCTCGGGCCGATCTCGCGGAAATCGGCCATCATCGTCTCGGGCTCCTCGACGAAGTTCACCTTCATCCGGGCGATGAGGCCCCAGCCGAGGACGTAGATCTGCTCCATGATCCAGGGCAGCGGCAGCACCGAGACGTATTCGTCGCGCGGGCCCTTGGGATCGGCCTTGAGGTAGCTCTCGCAGTGGCGGATCAGCGCACCGCCCCGCAGCATGGCGAGCTTCGGCCGCGCCGTGGTGCCGGAGGTGGTGCAGAGTATGGCGATGGAATCGCCATCCGTCGCCTCGACCAGCCGGGCATAGGCGCCGGCATCGGCGGCATGCGCGGCCTCGCCGAGGCGGACCAGCTCGCTGGCCGGCAACAGGCGCGGGTCGACGTGCTTCCGCATGCCGCGCGGGTCGGAGTAGATGATGTGCTTCAGGCCCGGCGCGCGGTCGCCCATGCCGAGCAGCTTGTCGACCTGCTCCTCATCCTCGGCGATGACCGCCTTGGCACCGCTGTGCTCCAGCAGGAAGGCGACCTCGTCGTCCAGCGCATCGCGGTAGATGCCGAGGCTGCGGGCGCCGATGGCATGCGCCGCGATCTCGCCCATCACCCAGTCCGGGCGGTTGTCGCCGATCAGCCCGACCACGTCGCCGGTGCCGAGGCCGAGGCTCTGCAGGCCGAGGGCGAAGGCGCGGGTGCGGGCTTCGTAGTCCGCCCAGGTGAAGGCGCGCCAGATGCCATACTGCTTCTCGCGCAGCGCGACGTCGCCGCCGTGGTCCCGCGCGTTGCGCGCCAGCAGCTTGGGAAGCGTGTCGGTCACGGCGCCAGCGCCTCCGCCGGGTCGCTCACCACCTCGTCGGCCTCGCCGAGATAGGCGCGGCGGACATGCGGGTCGGCGAGCACCGCCTCCGGCGTGCCCTCGGCGATCTTGCGGCCGAAGTCGAGCACCATGACGCGGTGGGAGATATCCATCACCACGCCCATGTCGTGCTCGATCATCAGCACGGTCATGCCCCATTCCTCGTTGAGGTCGAGGATGTAGCGGGCCATGTCCTCCTTCTCCTCGAGGTTCATGCCGGCCATGGGCTCGTCCAGCAGGATCAGCTTGGGCCTGAGGGCGATGGCGCGGGCCAGCTCGACCCGCTTGCGCAGCCCGTAGGACAGGGTGCCGGCGGTCGCCTTCCGCACATGCTGGATCTCGAGGAAATCGATGATCTCCTCGACCTCGCGGCGATGCGCGATCTCCTCCTGCTGGGCACCGCCGAGCCAGTAGAGCATGCCGGGGAGGAAGCCGCGGTGCAGCAGGTGGTGGCGGCCGACCATGATGTTGTCGAGCACGCTCATGTGGCCGAATAGCGCCAGGTTCTGGAAGGTGCGGCCGATGCCGATGCCGGCGCGGCGGCGCGTGGGGGTGCGGGTGATGTCGGCGCCGTCGAAGCGGATGCGGCCCTCGGTCGGGCGGTAGCGGCCGGAGATGCAATTGACCATGGAGGTCTTGCCGGCGCCGTTCGGGCCGATGATCGAGAAGATCTCGCCGGCATTCACCTGGAAGGAGACATCGGTCAGGGCGCGCACGCCGCCGAAGCGCAGGCTGACCCCCTCGGCGGCCAGGATCGGCTCAGCCACGGCCGATGACTCGACTTGCGCGCTGCCACGGTGCCACGCTGCATCCCTCCCACGGCCGGCGTCTGGGCGCCCGCTTCTAAACGAACATACGTTTGTTTTTGGATTGACCGCAAGCGGCTTGAACGCCAAGGCTGCGCGCAAAGGGTGGGAGGCCATGGCGCGCATCGCGGGATCGAACGGGGAGCGCACCGCGGCGGCCATCCGCCAGGCGGCGCTGCGCCTGATCCACCGGCACGGCTTCGCCGCGATGAGCCTGCGCGACCTGGCCGCCGAGGTCGGGATCCGCCCGGGGTCGCTCTACAACCACATCACCACCAAGCAGGGCCTGCTCTTCGACCTGATGCAGGACCACATGACCGCGCTGCTGGCGGAGACGGATGCGGCGCTGGCGGCCGCCGGCCCTGCCCCGCTCGACCGGCTGCGCGGCTTCATCGCGCATCACGTGCTCTATCACCTCGAGCGCAAGCGCGAGGTCTATATCGCCAACTTCGAGTTGCGGGCGCTGGAGCCGGGCAATGCCGCGCGCATCCTGGCGATGCGGCACGACTACGAGGCGCGGCTGATCGGCCTGCTGCAGGAAGGCGCCGCCGCCGGCCTGTTGGCGATGCGCGACGTGCGAGTTTCGGCCTATGCCATGCTGGCGATGCTGACCGGCGTCTGCACCTGGTACAAGCCCTCTGGCCGGCTCGACCGGGCGGCGATCGTCGCGCTGCACACCGAGCTGGCTCTCGATGGAGTCATGCGCTAGCCACGCAGGTGCAGGGCCAGCGGCGGGTCGTCGGTGGCGATGGCATCGAGGCCGAGCTTCAGCCCCTGGCGGATGGTCGCCTCATCGTTGCAGCCCCAGGCGCTGACCCCGAGACCGGCGGCGCGCAGGGTGGCGACGGAGACGGCGTCCAGCTCGCCGATCGGCAGGCCGAGCTCATCGGCGCGGCAGGCGCGGCCGAGCGCGATGGCACCCTCGGCACCCATGCCGCGCCAGGCGCGCGATTCCAGCAGGAAGACAAGACGCAGCAGACCGCCGGCGGCGGCGGCCTCGGCCACGGTGCGGGATTCGAAGCTCATCAGCACGGTGCGGCCGCGCATGCCGGCGCCATCCAATACGGCAAGGCAGGCCGGGACGATCCCCGGATAGGGGCGGCCCTCGGCATCGGCCTTGAGTTCCAGGCGCAGGACCTTGCCGGCCTCGCGCGTCAGGGCGGCGACCTCGGCCAAGGTGGGAAGGCCGCTTCCGGCCGTGCCCTTCAGCCGCACCGCTCGCAAGGCGGCCAGGCTGCGGGCGCGCACCAGGCCAGTCGCATCGGTGGTGCGGTCGAGGGTCGCGTCATGGATGACGACGACGGCGCCCTCGGCGCTGAGATGCACGTCGAGCTCGAGCTGCTCGGCCGGGAGGGCCAGCGCCTGGCGGAAGGCGGGCAGGCTATTCTCCGGCCAGAGGATGGCCCCGCCGCGGTGGCTGGCGATATCGGTCATGCCGCCAGTTTGCGCCGGGAGCCCCTGCCCTGCCTACCCCCGCGTGACGACTAACCGTCCAGCAGCCAGACGGAGAACAGCGCCTGCGGATCGGTCCAGCGCTGCACCACGCGCCAGCCGGCCGCCGCCGCCAGTTCCGCCAGCCGTTCCGGGCGGTACTTGTGGCTGCTCTCGGTATGGATGGTCTCGCCCGCGGCGAAGCGGATGCTGCGGCCGGCGAGCCGCACCACCTGGGCGCGTTCGGAGACGAGGTGCATCTCCACCCGTTCCAGGGTGGTGTTCCAGATGGCGCGATGGCGGAAGCCGGCGACGTCGAAATCCGCCCCGGCCTCGCGGTTCAGCCGGTGCAGCAGATTGAGGTCGAAGGCGGCGGTGACGCCGGCGGCATCGTCATAGGCGGCCTCCAGCACCGCCGCATCCTTCACCAGATCGGCGCCGAGCAGCATGCGGGACCCGGCACCCAGCGTCGCATGGGCGCGGCGGAGGAAGGCGACGGCGCCCTCCGGCTCGAAATTGCCGATGGTCGAGCCGGGGAAGAAGCCCAGGCGCGGCGCCGTGCCCAGCCGCTTCGGCAGGGCGAAGGGATGGGTGAAGTCGGCGACGACCGGCAGCACCGGCAGGCCGGGATGCGCGGCGGTGACGCGGCTGGCGGCGCCATCCAGCCATTCCGGCGCGATATCCACCGGCACATAGGCCGAGGGCGCGTCCAGCCCACCCAGCAGCAGCGCCGCCTTGGCCCCGTCGCCGGGACCGAATTCGACCACCGCCCGGCCGGGGCCGATGGCCGCGGCGATGGCCGGTGCCTGGTCGGTGAGGATCTTCACCTCGGTCCGGGTCGGATAGTATTCCGGCAGCCGGGTGATGGCCTCGAACAGCGCGCAGCCCTCGGCATCGTAGAGCCATTTGCAGGGCAGCGTCTTGCGGGCGGCGGAAAGTCCCGCCAGGGCATCGGCGACCAGCGCTTCGCGCTGCTGGGCGACGGCGTCGCGGACCAGGGCCTGGCTCATGCCGCATCCGCCGCCAGGCGAAGCCCGGTGAATTGCCAGCGGGCCGTGGGCGGGAAGAAGTTGCGGTAGGTGGCGCGGGTATGGCCAGGCGGGGTGGCAAGCGAGCCGCCGCGCAGGATCATCTGGTTGATCATGAACTTGCCGTTGTACTCGCCGACCGCGCCCTCCCAGGGGCGGAAGCCGGGATAGGGGCGATAGGCGCTGCCGGTCCATTGCCAGCCGATGCCCTCCGCGTCGCGGAAGCCGGGCAGGCTGCTGGCGGCCTCCCATTCGGCCTCGGTCGGCAGGCGGCGGTCGGCCCAACGCGCGAAGGCCTCGGCCTCGTACCAGGAGACGTGGCGGACCGGCGCATCGGGATCGAGCGGCTGCAACCCGGCGAGGCCGTACTGGAACCAGGCGCCCTCGCGCCGGTGCCAATGCATCGGCGATTGCCAGTCCTCGGCCTGGCAGGTCGTCCAGCCCTCGCTCATCCAGAGCATCGGGCTGCGGTAGCCGCCATCAGCGATGAACTCGAGCCATTCGCCATTGGTCACCAGCCGGTCGGCGATGCGGTAGGGGTCGAGCCAGACCTTGTGGCGCGGCGTCTCGTTGTCGAAGGCGAATTCCTCGCCCGCGCTGCCGATCTGCTGGACGCCTTCCGGCCCGGGGATGAGGCGGGCGAGGCCGGGTGCCGCGACCGGGTCGCGCCAGCCGGGATCATAGGCCGGCAGCAGCGGGTTCTGCGCCAGGCCATGCAGGATATCGGTCAGCAGCAGCTCCTGGTGCTGCTGCTCGTGCTGCAGGCCGAGCTCGACCAGCGGCAGCGCCTCGGCCGGCGGGTCGCGCAGCAGCCGGGCCATGGCGGCATCGACATGGGCGCGGTAGGCGCCGACCTCGGCCGCCGAGGGCCGCGTCAGCATGCCGCGCTTGGGCCGGGCATGGCGCGGGCCGGCGGCCTCGTAATAAGAGTTGAAGAGGAAGCCGAATTCCTCGCGGAAGCGGCGGTAGCCGGGCTGGTAGGGCAGCAGCAGGAAGGTCTCGAAGAACCAGGTCATATGGGCGCGATGCCATTTGGTCGGGCTGGCATCCGGCATGGACTGGATGGTCTGGTCTTCCGGCGAGAGCGGGGCGGCAAGGCCTTCGGTTCGCGCACGGACGCTGGCGAAGCGCTCTGCCAAGGAGGGCTTGGCCAGCGATGGCTCAGCCAGGGCCGCCGCCGAGCGGGTATCGAGTAGGGTCATGCGCGCTCCTGGTTCGTCTCCCGCCGGGCGGGCGGCCACGGTCGGATGCCGAACAGCGAAGGGACGCTGCCGGTTCCGTCCAGATGGGGTCAGCTTCGCCCGTGGTGAGGAGAACGTTACCGCAACGCGACCGGCTGGCCAGGACGCTTCGTGACGAAACCCGGTCTGGAGGAGCAGGTCAGGGGCCGGGTGCGGCCCGCCAGGCCTGACGCAGCGCCTCGGCCAGGTTGCGGCCGAAGCGCGGGGCATCGACCAGGGGCGAGGCCGCGACCTGGGCGCGCAGCCCCCGGCGCAGCCGGTCCAGCGCCGGGATATCCCGGGCGCGGGCGATGGCCTGGGCGGCATAGCCATCCACGTCGGTGGCGACCCAATCCGCCAGCCCCGCGTTGCTGAGATGGCTCAGCGCATGCCGGGCGCAGAAGCTGTCCCCGGCCAGGGCCACGACCGGCACGCCCATCCAGAGCGATTCGCAGACCGTGAGCCCACCGGCATAGGGAAAGGGATCGAGCGCGATGTCGATGTCGCCATAGGCCGCGATGAGCTGGCGATGCGGCAGGCCGCCTTCCAGCGCGACGCGGTCCAGCGGCAGGCCGGCGGCGGCGAGGCGCCGGGCGGTGCGGTCGCGCGTCTCGGCCTCCCCCAGGGCATGGGTGCGAAGCACCAGCCGCGCCTCCGGCAGGGCGGCGAGGATCCGGGCCCAGGCGGCGAGGACCGGGGCGGTCAGCTTGGCCAGGTTGTTGAAGCAGCCGAAGGTGACGCCCGGATTGGCCAAGGCCGGCAGCGCGGCGACCGGCGGCGCATAGGGCGGTGGCAGGTAGCAGAGATAGCCATCCGGCAGGCGCAGCAGCCTCTCGGTATAGAAGGGCTCGAAGCCCGGCGGCGTTTCCCAGCGGTCGGTCAGCATCCAGTCGCAGGCCGAAAGGCCGAGGGTGCCGAATTGGGCGCCGACCCACTTCACCTGGACCGGGGCGGGCCGGTGCTGCAGCACGAAGGGCCGGCCGCCTTCGCCATGGCCGCCGAGCTCCAGCAGGATGTCGATCCCATCGGCGGCGATGCGGGCGGCGATGGCGGCATCGTCCAGCGCACCGACCTCATGCCAGGCGGTGCAGCGGGCGCGGAAGCGCTGGGCCAGCGGGTCGCTGCGCGGCCGCAGGCTATAGGCGGTGAGGCTGAATTCCGCCTCCGGCAGGGCTTCCAGCCCGACCAGGGTGAGCCAGCCGACCGGGTGCTGGCCGAGCCCGCCGGAGAGCAGGCCGAGGCGCAGCGGGCCCGGATGCGGCCGGCGCCGAGGGGCGAGCGGCGGCACCTCGGGCAGCGCGGCGCCGATGGCTTCCGCCGCGCGGCGCAGCCCGGCCGCGGTGCCGGCGCTGGGGTGGTAGGGCAGCACGGCGAGGCGGTTGACCAGGGCGGCGAGGCCGCCGCCGGGGATGGCGGCCTCGGCGGCGGCAAGCCCGGCCTCCTGCTCCCCGATGGTGTTCAGCGCCAGGGCCTGGTTCAGCAGCAGGGTCGGATGCGGGCCGAAGTCGGCGATGGCGGCCCCGAGCAATTCCAGCATGGCGCCGAGGCGATTGGCTTTCCACAGCACCGTGGCCAGCCGGTTCCGCAGGTCGAGATCGCCGGGGCGGGCGGCGATGGCCTCGCGGAGGGTGGCTTCCGCCTCGGCGCTGCGCTCGGCCGCGGCCAGGGCATGGCCCAGCGCGGCCAGGATATCGGGCTGGCCGGGGGCCAGCAGGGCGGCGAGGCGCAGCTCGGCCAGGGCGGCGGCGGGCTGGCCGGCGGCCTCCTGCAGCCAGGCGGCGGCGAGCGGCCAGCCGGCGGCGAAGGGGGCGGCGGTGGCATGGGCGGCGACGCGGGCCAGCGCGGCCCCGGGGCCGGCCTCGGCAATGCTGGCTTCGGCGAAAAGCCGGGCGGCGGCGGCATGGGCGGGGCGGCGTTCCAGCACGGCCGCCGCGGCGGCCGCCGCGGCGGCGGGATCGCCATCGGCCAGGGCGAGGCGGGCCAGGGCGAGGTCCAGCTCCGGCTCGGCCGGGTCGAGCCGGCGGGCGCGGCCGAGCAGCGCCCGGGCCTCGGCCGCCTCCCCGGCTTCCTCGGCCAGGGCCGCCAGGGCAGCCAGGGCCGGGACATGGCCGGGGTCGCGCGCCAGGGCGGCGCGGAACAGCGCGGTGGCGGCCGGGCCATCGCCGCGCAGCCCGGCGATGGTGCCGAGGCGGAAGGGCGGCTCCGCCAGCGCCGGCAGCGCGGTCTGGGCGGCTTCGAGATGCGGCACCGCCTCGGCCAGCCGGCCCAGCGCCTGCAGGGCCATGCCGAGGTTCAGCGCGGCATGGGCGGCATGCGCCGGGTCCCCCAGGGCGCGGGACAGCAGCGGCACCGCCAGCACCGGGGTGCCGGCGGCCAGCGCGGCAAGGCCGGCGCGGAAGGCCTCGGCCCCCATGTCAGTAGCCCCCCATCAGTGGCCCCGGGGCCGGGCGACGACGACCAGCCCGGCGACCGGGCCATCGGCTTCCAGCCGCAGGTCCTCCTCCCGCCACTCGAGCACGGCGAGGCCGGCGGCATCGAGGCAGTGCCGCAGGTAGTCCGGCGCATGGGCATAGCGGCCGGAGGGCAGCAGGCGCCAGCCGGCCTCGGCCGGGTCCCTGCGGTCGAAGCTTTCGGCGCTGAAGACCAGCAGGCCGTCAGGCGCCAGGACCTCGCGGCAGCGGGTGATCACCGGCTCCAGCCGGCCGAAGTAGATGAAGACATCGGCGAGGGTGATGAGCGCCTGGGGCGGCCAATCCTGGCCGAGGGCGGCACCGATCTCGGCCTGCTGGAGACCGGCATAGAGCCGCTTCGCCGCGGCCTGTTCCAGCATGCCCGGCGAGAGGTCCACGCCGCTCAGCGGGCCGCCGAGGTAATCCGCCAGGGCGACGCCGACCAGGCCGGTGCCGCAGCCGAGGTCCAGCACCGGGCCGAGCCGGGCGCGGCGGGCGGCGACCTCCGGCAGCGCCCGCTCGACCGCGCGGCGGATCAGGCCGGGGACGCGGTAGCCGAGCGAGAGCAGCGAATGCTCGAAGCGCGGGGCATAGCCGTCGAAGAGGGTCGCGACATAGCTGTCCGTGGCGCGGTCCGTGCCGAGGCCGCTGGCCGCGGCGGCGAGATGCGCAAGATAGCCATTGCCCGGGGCGAGCCGGGCGGCGGCGGTGAAATGCGGCGCGGCATCCTCCATCCTGCCATGCACCAGCAGCACATGCGCCAGCACGCTATGCACCCCGGCATCGGCGGTGCCGGCGGCCATGGCGGCGCGCAGCATGGCCTCCGCCCCGGCGGCATCCCCCGCGAGCAAGGCATTCTGCGCCTGCAGCGCGACCAGCCCCGGGCGGCCGCCGCTGGTGGCCGCGCAATGCGCGAGCAGCTCGGCCGCCGCCTCATGCCGGCC
The DNA here is from genome assembly GCF_979252845.1 of Belnapia sp. AC561. NCBI lineage: Bacteria > Pseudomonadati > Pseudomonadota > Alphaproteobacteria > Acetobacterales > Roseomonadaceae > Belnapia > Belnapia sp. AC561. The sequence goes on along the minus strand of NZ_CEEDBP010000022.1, from coordinate 54,701 downwards.
GGCAAGCATGAAGGCCTGGCCGAGCCGGGTCTGGACGGCGGCATTGCCGGGCTCCGTCCGCATCGCCTCGCCGAGGAACCAGATGGCCTCGTCGAAGCAGCGTTCCTCGAGCAGCGCGGTGCCCAGCAGCGCCTTGGCGCCGGGGTCCCAGGGCGTGGCCATCACGGCGGCGGCGGCATCGTCGATGGCGGCGGGACGATGGCCGCGGGCGAGCCGGATGCGGGCGCGAAGCTGCAGCGCGGCGGACCAGGCGGGATCCTTGGCCAGGGCGAGGTCGGCCGCGGCCTCGGCCTCCGGCAGCCGGTCCAGCGCGGCCAGGGCCTCGGCGCGGAGGATGGCGGCGGCGGCATCGAGCCCCGGCAGCCGGGCGAGCCGGTCCAGCATCGGCAGGGCTTCCTCCGGCCGGTGGTCACGGACCAGCTGGCGGGCATTGGCATGCAGGCGGGGACCGAGCGAGGCGTCGGGCCCGGGCTGCCGGACGGGGGCCGGGAGGAGGTCGGACATCGTGCGGCCTCCCTCTCAGCGCCACAGCGCGGCGGCGAAGTGGTCGTTCATCTCGGCGATGAATTCGAGGTCGGGCTGTTCGGCGGCGCATTCGCGCATCACGGCCATGGCGACGCCGGCGATCTGGGCGCGCAATTCCTTGGGCAGGCCATTCGTCGGGTCCAGCACCGCGGCCTGCACCGCATCCCAGAGCCGGCGATTGTCCGCCACGGCGCGGGCATGGGCCAGCGGGCCGCCGGTGGCGCTGTCGCGGATGGCGCGATTGGCGCGGGCGAAGACCTCGGCTTCCATCTGCTTGGTCGAGAGCCGGCGGCGATAGGCGGCGGCGCCCTGGGCGGCGGTCGGCATCGGGGCGGTGGCGGTGGTCTCTGGCTCGAAGCTCATGCGCAGCGGTCCTTCCTGGAGGGGTGCGCGGGGGAGAAGACTGCGGCGCCGGCCGGCGTCCTGCCGGCCTCACCGCGACCCGCCTAGGGGACGTAACCTTGGTGGGGGGTGGCGAAGCGACGCTCAGCGGCTTAGCGGAAGAGGCTCAGCAGGGTCTGCGGCGCCTGGTTGGCGATGCTCAGCGCCTGGGTGCCGAGCTGCTGGCGGATCTGCAGCGACTGCAGCTTGGCCGATTCCTTGGCGAGGTCGGCATCGATCAGCGCGCCAAGGCCGGTCTGCTGCGCATCGATCTTGGCCTTGTTGTAGTTCACCTGGGTATCGACGTAGTTCGAGTAGCTGCCGAAGTTGTTGAGCTGCGTCAGCGTATTGGTGATGGCCTTGCCGATCGCCCCGGTTTTCGTCAGGGCGGAGGAGGCATCGCCGCGGGTCCAGGTATTGGCCGCCGAGACGGTGTTGAAGATGTTGGTGATCGCCTTGTACCCGCTGAAGGTATAGGTGTCCCCGGCGCCGTTGCGGACCACCTGGTTGGCTAGGGTGGTCGGGTCCTTCAGCACGTTGTTGCCGTTGTAGTTGGCATCGTTGATGAAGGACTGGATGTTCTTGGTCAGCTCGCCGGCCTGGGCCTGGTACTGGGTGCGCTGTTCCGAGGTGATGGTGCCATCCGCCAGCTTCACCGTGACGGATTGCAGCTTCTGCAGCGAATCCGAGACGTTCTGCAGGCTGGCCGAGGTGACATCCAGCAGCCCCTTGGCGCCGCCGAGTTGCTCGTTGGCGGAGGTATTGGCCGAGACCTCGCCGCGGACGCGCTCGGCGACGGCATAGGCGGCACCGTCGTCCTTGGCATCGGCCACGCGATAGCCGGTGGAGATGCGCTTCTGGGTGGCGGAAAGGTCGTCGACCGTCTTGTTGAAGGATGCCAGCGCCACCTGGGCGCCGACATTGGTGATGACCGAGTTCAGCGGCATTCGGGTTTTCCCTCTGATCGCAGGCCCGGGTCGTCCGGGACCATGCGGCCAATCTCCGCCGGCGGGATGAAAACGGGGTTAAGCCCGCGGGGATTATTCGGCGGGACTTACGCGGGATCGAAGGCATGCGCGGCGAGGTCGACGGCCAGCGCCGTGGCATCGGCCGGCCGGCGGGGCGCGAGCAGCACCAGCGTGCCGGCGCTGCCCAGCATCTCGAAGTGCCGCAGCAGCGGGACGCGGTAGCTGGCGCGGTGCCAGAAGTCATGCACCAGCAGCACCGCCCCCGCCGCCAGCCGGGGCAGCCCGGCCAGGGCGCAGGCGACGCGGAAGCGCCCATCCACCAGCACGAAGTCGACCGGCCCCGCGGCCTCCCAGGGGTCTCGCCAATAGGCGGGCCAGCGCGGCATGGCGGCGGCCTCGGTCGGCCAGCCCCAGGGGCCGGTCGGGCCGATATCGATATGCAACAGCCGCAGCCGGCCCTCGGCCGCGGCGCAGGGCGGGTCCGCCTGGACCTGGGCCAGCCAGGCGAGGTCGCTGTCGGCCGAGAGCAGCCGGGGCAGCCCGGCCTGGAGCAAGAGGCCGGTGCTGCCGCCGCAGCCGAATTCGAGCCCCGCCTGGCGGCCGGCGGCGGCGGCGCGCAGCAGGGCCTGCTCCGCCCCGGTCATGGCCGGGACGAGCGCGGGAGTTCGGGAAATGGGCAGCGGAAGGTCCACGGCGCGGCGTCCGGATAAGGAACGGACAGCCTGCGCCGTGGCGGGTTACCGAAGCGCGAAGAGCCTTCGGTTCAATGTGGCGCGGGCCTCACACGAGATGCAGGTCGTTCGCCCCGAGGGCCGCGACCCCGGCGAGGAAGACGCTGTCGCCCGCCGCATCGAAGGTGATGGAGAGGCCGGCGACGCCGCCCTCGACCGCCGCCCGGACCGAGAGCTGGCTGGCCGGGATGCCGGTGAAGGTGATCCAGTCCGTCCCGGTGGCGAAGTCGGTGATGGTGGTATGGCCGGAGCCGGTGACGAAGCGCCAATTATCGGCCCCTGCCCCGCCGCTGTAGGTGCCGCCGCCGCTGGCCACCAGGAAGACGTCGCCCTGGCTGCCGCCCTGCACCGTGGCCACGCCGGTGCCGCCATAGGTCACCAGCGTCACCGCGCCATCCGTGGTCACCTGGTCCGGGCCGCTGCCGAGATGCACCTCGGCCACCGAGTTGTGGCCGTCGTAGCCCGCGACGAAGCGGCTGCCGTTGTCCGTCAGGTCATGGCTGGCGAGGCCGGAAAGGCCCGTCGCGGTGAGGTGGATGACATCGCCGCCGCCATTGGCCTGCACCCACAGCGTATTGCCCTCCCCGGCCGTGTCGGTCTGCGCGACCCAGGTGAAGCGGTCGGCGCCATTGCCGAGGTTGACGGCGCCGCCCCGGGCCGAGACCAGCAGCACGTCGAGCGGCAGCGCCCCGGCCGCCTGCAAGTCCAGCACCGCATGGGGCAGGTTGTCGAAGGCGAGATGGGTGGACCAGCCCGCGTCCCAGGTGGTGGGCGTGAATTGCACGCCCGGCACATCGCCCCAGTCCGCCCGGCTGCCGAAGGTCTGGTAGGACGACTGGGCATAGTCGAGGGTGCCGGTCCAGACCTGCGCGGCATGGCTCCAGCCATCGGCGGCGCTGCCGAACCGGGCCGGCGGCACGACGGTCCCGGCGGCGGCCGGGCTCGGGACGGCGGCGGGAGCCGGCATGACCACCGGCGCGGCCGCCGGCGGCGTCGCCACGCCGCCGACCGCGAGGCCCTGCGCCTGCACCCAGACGGGCATGCCGTGGTCGTCATAGACCGCGTGACCCCGGCCGGTGCCATCGCTGGCCTCGAGGCGGCCATAGCCATGGCCGTAGTTGAGCAGGCTGCCGGCCGGCAGCGGTGCGCCGAAGGTGAGGAGCAGCGTATCCAGGCCGGTCACCGTCGCGCCCGTCGCCTCCAGCGCCGCGCCATCGCTGCCGGTGACGCTCCAGCCGACGCCGGCCGCGGCCGTGGCATCGAGCGGGAGGAGGTGATGCGCGGCATCGAAGCCGACCTTGACGGCGAGCTGGTTGCCGGCGACCGCGGTCGCCGCGATCACCTGCGGGCCGAGGTCGTCGACGAGGCCGCCCGCCAGGGCCACCGGGGAGCCGGGCTTGGCGTATTGCGCCCAGGTCTGCGCCAGGGAGGCGGCGATGCGACCGGCGGTCTGCTGCCCATCCTCGTTCGACTGGTGCGGCCCGCCGTAGTCGACGAGGCCGTCGCCGCTGATGTCCTGGAAGTTCATGTCGGTATCGAGGGCGCGGGCGGCGATGCGGGCATTGAAGGCGGGGTCGGCGGCGAGCCCCTCCATGGCGGTGCGGATCGCCTGGTGGCCCTCGTCCGTGCCCTGGGAATAGGGAATGGCGCTGACGAACAGATAGGGCAGGCTGGCGGCGGACTGGCCGAAGGCCTGGCGGACCAGGCCGGCATCGAAGCGGACGGCGCTCTCGAACTCGGCCGGGGTCAGGCCGGAATCGCCGCTGTCGTATTCGCTGTGCAGCCAGACGACCGCGGTGGGCTCGGCCTTCTCCGCGGCGGACAGGTCGGCGACGAAATTCAGCAGGCTCTGCTCGAGCTCGCCGACGGTCCAGCCGCCCTGCCAGTCGCCGCCCTTGGCATCCAGCCAGTCCTTCAGGAAGGAGGTACCGGAGAAGACCGTATTGGCGGAGTCGCTCCTGCTCGAATACTCAAGGCTCACCTTGTCGTTAACGCCATCGAAACCAAGCAGCGATTCGACCTTTGCTGCCATCGCCTGGGCGCCGCCATTGTACTCGCCCAGAAGAAAGGCATTGGACTGGCCGCGGAGCAGGATATTCAATTCCAATGGAAAACCTCACGGTTACATTTGATGCGCGGCGTTATCGGGCACGCGCCAAACCGTGATGAATGAATACACTGCCTGAGCCTACACGCGACCCCGTGAACAATTCACGGTTGCATGGCGGCCGAGACAATCGCCCTTGGTCCCGGCTCGGGTGCCTGGGCCAATCGGAACAGCAGTTCCGCCGAGCCCCAGGACAGCGCCAGGGCCAGCATGCCGGCAAGGCAGGCCTCCTGCAGCGGACCCAGGCCGATGACGGTGATTCGAAGCCCTAAGGCCGGCTTCCGGCCCCAGGGAGGCGTTGCCGGGCCGGACCGGGCCGGGCGCGGCATCGGGGGGATGTGGTGCGGATCGAACGCTGCGGAGGTCTTCGCCATGGCGCCGATGAGAACAAAGACTGAACCTTGAATCAAGGGTTAATGTTCATCCCTTGTTCCCATCGGCGCGGCCCGGCTTCAACCGTCCTTGGGCAGGGCAATCCCGCTCAACGCCTGATAGGCGCGGATCACGAAGGCGTCATCCTTGCCGCCATGCCCCTGGGCACGCGCAGAGACGAACAGTTGATGCGCCTGGGCGGCGAGCGGCGCCGGGAAGGCGACGCTGCGGGCGAGGTCGCCGACCAGCCCGAGGTCCTTGACGAAGATGTCGACGGCCGAGCGCGGCGTCTCGTCGCCCTCCAGCACATGCGGCATGCGGTTCTCGAACATCCAGGAGTTGCCGGCCGCCCCGGTGACGATCTCGAACAGGGTCTGCGGATCGACGCCGGACTTGATGCCGAGCGCCATCGCCTCCGCCGCCACGGCGATATGCACGCCGGCCAGCAGCTGGTGGACCACCTTCATGGTGCTGCCGAGGCCCGGCGCCTCGCCCAGGTTCCAGACCTTCTTGGCAATGGCGCCGAGCAGCGGCGCGGCCTTCTGCATGGCGGCGGCGGAGCCGGAGCCCATCACCGTCATCGCCCCGGCCCGGGCCCCGACGGCGCCGCCCGAGACCGGCGCATCGACATAGAGGAAGCCATGCGCCTCGGCCGTCGCCGCCAGCTTGCGGGCATCCTCCGGCGCCATGGTCGAGGAGACGACGATCACCGCGCCGGGCGCGAGGCGCGGGGCGGCACCCTCCGGGCCGAAGAGCGCGGCATGCGCCTGCTGGGCATTGACCACCAGCACCAGCACGGCCTCGGTCCCCGCCGGCAGGTCGGCGGCGCGGGCGGCACCGGTGCCGCCGGCGGCGGCGAATTCGGCCCGGGCGCTTTCGCGCGGGTCGACGCCGGCGACCTCCATGCCCTCGGCCTTCAGCAGGTTCAGCGCGGCGCCCATGCCCATGCTGCCCAACCCGATAACCCCGACGCGCATGGCGTCCCTCCCTGCCTGTCTCGCTCCAGGCTTCGGCCGGGCGTGGGGTGGCGTCAAGCCGGATCGGTGGCGCGCCAGCTGGGCCAGTCGCGGATATCGAGGCCGGTGAGCGCGGCCAAGCGGCGCAGGTCCGGGCCGAAGCGGGCGAGCAGCGCGGCGCGGGTCGCGGCATCCGGGGCCGCGCTCGGGTAGCGGGCGGGTGCGCGGCGATTCTCATGCAGTGGCGCGGCCAGGGCCGGCGGCGCCGGGTGGCCGAGCAGCCCGGCGATCCGGGCGAGGACCTGGCCGGGCTCGTCGCGCAGCGCCTCGAAGCGCTCGAACAGGATCTGCCCGCGTGGGAACAACGTCAGCAGCCGGGCGGCCTGGGCGCCGTAGAGTCCCCGCTCGGCGTAGCTCCAGGCGCGCCGCTCGGCCCCCAGCGGCGGGGCGGCGGCCAGCCGGGCCGGTTCGGCGGCGATGGCGGCGGCGAAGTCCAGCGTCTCCGCCCCCCGCGCCCATTCCATGCACCACTGGGAGAAGGCGCGCTCCACCGGGTCCCGCACCAGGAAGACCAGGCGGATGCCGGGGTGATAGGCGCGGATGCGGGCCAGGGCGGGCGGCCAGAACAGGTAGATGGGGGTGGTCTCGAAGCGGCAGTCGCCGGGGGATGGCAGCGGGAAATGGGCGTGGTAGCCGGCGATATCCGGGGCGGACCAGTCCTGCGTCTCGTCGTCGAAGAAATGCAGCTCCTTGAGGCCCTGCGGCGCGGCGAAGCCGGGCGTTTCCGCCAGCAGCCGGTGCAGGGTGGTGGTGCCGGATTTCTGGACGCCGCCGATGATGAGCCCGAGCCGGTCGTCGGTCGCTGCTGGCACGCCGCCTCTCCGCAGGGTTAGCCTGGGGCCCATACCACGCCTGGAGGACGCCGATGAACCTGCACCGGATGCTGCAACGCCGCGCCGCCGAGGGAAGGCCGGTCACCGTCGGGGTCATCGGCGCCGGCAAGTTCGGCTCCATGTTCCTCGCCATGGCGGCGCGCACGCCGGGGATCCAGGTGGCGGGCATCGCCGATCTCTCGGTGCCGCGGGCGCGGGAGGCGCTGGCGCGGGTGGGCTGGGCGGCGGAGCGCCATGCCGCAGGCTCGCTGGAGGCCGCGCTGTCCGGCGGCGGCACCCACTTGACCGAGGACGCCATGGCGCTGATGGCGGAGCCGCGGATCGAGGTGATCGTCGAATGCACCGGGCATCCGGCGGCGGGCATCCACCATGCGCTGGCGGCGATCCGCCACGGCAAGCACGTCGTCATGGTCAACGTGGAGGCCGACGTGCTGGCCGGGCCGCTGCTGGCGGCCAGGGCGCGGGCGGCGGGGGTGGTCTATTCGCTGGCCTATGGCGACCAGCCGGCGCTGGTCTGCGAGCTGGTCGATACCATCCGCGCCATGGGCCTGCCGATCACCGCCGCCGGCAAGGGCACCAAATACCTCCCCACCTATCATGAAAGCACGCCGGCCACCGTCTGGGGCCACTACGGGCTGACCGAGGAGCAGGCCCGGCTCGGCGGCATGAATCCGCAGATGTTCAACAGCTTCCTCGACGGCACCAAGTCGGGGATCGAGATGGCGGCGATCGCCAATGCCACCGGCCTGGCGCCGCCGGAGGATGGCCTCGCCTTCCCGCCCTGCGCGACGCATGACCTGCCGCGGGTCTTTGGGGGCGCCGGCGGCGTGGTGGAGGTGATCTCCTCGCTGGAGCGGGACGGCCGCCAGGTCGTCGGCGACCTGCGCTGGGGGGTCTACGCGGTCTTCGAGGGCGAGACCGACTATATCCGCCGGTGCTTCGCCGAATACGGCGTGCATACCGATCCCTCCGGCCGCTATGCCGCGCTCTGGCGGCCCTATCACCTCATCGGGCTGGAGCTCGGCGTCTCGGTCGCCAGCGTGGCCCTCAGGGGAGAGCCGACCGGCGCGCCGGAGGCCTGGCGCGGCGACGTGGCCAGCACCGCCAAGCGCGACCTGGCCGAGGGCGAGGTGCTGGATGGCGAGGGCGGCGCCATGGTCTGGGGCAAGTGCATCCCGGCGGCCCGGTCCCTGGCCCTCGGCGCGCTGCCGATCGGCCTGGCGCATGGGGTGCGGCTGACCCGCGCGGTGAAGCGCGGCGAGACGGTCGGCTGGGCCGATGTGGCGATCGATGCCACGAGCGAGCCGGTGCGCATCCGGCGGGAGATGGAGGCGGGCGGCGTCTAGCGGCCAGGCTGGCGCGATGCCGCAGGTCACCTTCATCCTCGGGATGCATCGCAGCGGCACCTCCATGCTGGCGCGCAGCATCGGCACGCTGGGCGCCGGGCGGCCGGGGATCGGCTTCGGCGGGCCGCTGCTGGATGCGCCGGCGGCGGACAATGCGCTCGGCTACTGGGAGAGCGCCCCGGTCGTCGCGGTGCAGGAAGCGCTGATGCAGGCGCTGTTCGGCAGCATGCTGGCCCCGGCGGTGGTGCGCGGCCTGCCGCCGGGCTGGCTGGAGCATGCCGCCACCCGCGCCGCAGGGGCCGCGCTGGAGGCCATCCTGGCGGAGCGCCTGGCCGAGGGCGGCGGCGCCTTCTGCTTCAAGGACCCGCGCAGCGCGCTGTTCCTGCCCTTGTGGCGCCAGGTGCTGGGGCGGCTGGGGGCAAGGCCGCGCTGGCTGCTGATGCTGCGCGACCCGCGCGCCGTCGCCGGGTCCCTGGCCGCGCGCAACGGCGTGCCGCGGGCGCTGGGGGAGGCGCTCTGGCTGCGGCACCATGCCGAGCTGCTGGCCGAGGCGGGGCCGGAGCTGGACTACATCGGCAGCTACGAGGCCTTCCTGGCGGCGCCCCGCGCGGAGCTGGCGCGGCTGGCCGCGGTGCTGGACCTGCCCGTGCCGGATGCCGCCCAGGCGGCCGACCTGGTGCGGGACTCGCTGCGGCACCAGCGGGAGCAGGACCTGCCGCCGGTCATCGCGCTGGCCGGCCGGCTGCATGCGCTGCTCGCCTCGGCCGGGGAGCCCTGGGTGATCGCCGCCGCCGCGGCACCGCTGCTGGCGGAATTCGCCACGCTGGTGGCGGCGCTGGATGGCTCGCCCGGCTGGCTGGAGCATGCGCTGGATCACGACGGACCGGAGGCCGCCGGGCTGCGGCTGGCCCTGCCGGCCGGGCTGGCCGGGCCGGAGGGCGCGCCGCTGCGGTCCGGCAGCGGCCTGCGGGTGCGGCTGGCCGCAGGCAACGACTACTGCCGGCCGATCGAGGGCGGCTTCATGCTGCATGCCAATCCGCCCGGGCAGCCGCCGCCGCGGCTGGGTTTTTCAGGCCTGCCCGACGGGCCCGCGGGAATGCGCCTCGAGGCCCGAGTGGCAACCTTTGCCGAGGCCCCGCCGATGCGGCTGCAGGGCCGGCTGGAGGATGCGGCGGGCAGGACGCTGGCCACCGCCGCGATGGCGCTGCCGCCGGGGACCGGGGCCAGCCTCCGCTGGGACCTGCCGGGCTGCCGCGGCGGCACCTTCACCCTGGAGCTGGAGCTGCTGCCGGAGGCGCCGCACAACGGGCTGGGCGGGGTGACCCTGCTGAACCCGAGGCTGAGCGCCTAGGGCCGGGAGGCGGCCAGAAGCTCGGCGGTGCGGCCGAGACGGTCCGGGTGGCGGGCCATCTCCCAGAGCCCGGCCCAGCGCTCGCCCAGGATGGGCGCGGTGCTGCGGCGGAATTTCTCTCGCAGGGCGGCTTCGGGCAGCGGCCGGTCGGGGTCGCCGGGTGTGCCGCGGACGATCCGCTCGCGCCGGCTGCCGTCGGCGAGGTAGAGGGTCAGGCGGCAGAGGCGTTCGGCCGGCAGGCGGGCGGTATAGCCGGGGTCCTCGACCACCGTGACCTTGGCGGCCAGGGCCCGGATGGCGGGGTCGGCGATGGCCTCGGGGCTGAAGGCCTCGATCCAGGCATGGCCCTTGAGGATGCGGGTCGCCACGGTGAAGGGGATGGAGAAGCGGCCGGCGATGGGGGCGACGGGCGCGCGCTCCGCCAGGGTCGCGGCGGAGGCGAAGGTGGCGACCTCGATGCCGGCGACGGCCGCCGGGTCGACCGGGGCCTCGGCCAGCAGCAGCTCGATCGCCTCCAGCGCGCCCTGGGTCTCGCGGCAGCAGCTCGCCTGCTTCAGGAAGCTCTCGAGGATGAACCAGCGGCCGGCGGAGGCTTCGTAGCGCGCGGCATCGAAGGCGCTGCCGATGACCTGGCCGAAGACCACGGCGATGCCGCCGGGCTCGCCGGTGATGCCGGCTTCGGCGAGATCCACCGCGAGCAGCCCGTTCTGCGCCGCGGCGCCGGCATAGACGTTGCGGACCGAGCCGCCGCGCAGCGAGGCGGTGGCGCTGGTGGCGAGGCCGAGGCTGGCGGCGAGTTCCAGCGCGCCGAGCGTCCGGGCGGGATCGTGGCCGCGCAGGCTGGCGACGGCGGCGGCGGCGCCGATGACGCCCCAGGTGCCATGCGGATGCGCCGCCGGGCGCAGCGCCGTGGCATGGCCGACGCGCGCGCCGGCCTCGTAGCCGGCGATGACCGCGGTGAGCAGCGCCTCGCCGGTCGCATCGGCGGCGGCGGCCTCGGCCAGCGCCGGGGCGATGGCATGGATCGCCGGATGGCCGCCGGCGGGGTAATTGCCCTCATCGAGTTCGCAGGCGGTGCCGGCGAGGCCGGTGAGGAAGGCGGCCATCGGCGGCGGCGCGGCGCGGCGGCTGCCGAGCAGCGGCACGCCGCCGGTCGCGTGGCGCGCGGTGATGGCCTGGACCTCCGGCTGGGCATGGCCGGCGATGATGGCGCCGATGGTATCGGCGAGGATCAGCCCGGCATGGGCGCGGACGTCGGGGGGAATGGCCATCCCGCTTCTGTACGCAAATGCCCGCGCCCTAGTCCAGCCGCGCCAGCTTCCCCTGCCCCACCAGCGCCTGCCAGCGCGCGACATCCGCCGCGTAGAAGCGGCCGAATGCCGCGCCGTCCGGCGGCAGCGGCTGGGTGCTGGTCTGGCGCAGCTTCTCCTGCACGCCGGGCTGGGCCATGGCATGCACCAGCGCCGCCTCCAGCTTCGCCCGCGCCGGCTCCGGCGTGCCGCTGCGGGCGAAGAAGCCGAGCCAGATGAGGAATTCGAAGCCGAGGACACCCTGCTCCGCCAGGGTCGGCACCTCGGGGAACTGGGCGGAGCGTTGCAGCGAGGTGATGCCGAGGGCGCGGACCGCGCCGCTGCTCACCTGCCCGGCGGAGCTGCCCATGCCGTCCAGCAGGAAGGCGATGCGCCCGGCGATCAGGTCGGGATAGACGGCGCCGGAGCCGCGATAGGGCACATGCGTCAGCTCCACGCCCGTCCGGGCCGCCAGCAGCGCGCCGGCGAGGTGGCTGCCGGTGGCGGGGCCGGAGGAGCCGTAGGTGATCGCTCCCGGCCGGGCGCGGGCGGCGGCCAGCACATCCGCCAGGCTGCGGAAGGGGCTGTCGGGCGCCACCACCATCAGGCTCGCGACGGCACCAAGCCCGCCGATGGCGACGAGGTCCTGCGTCGGGTCGAAGGGGATGGTCTGCAGCGCCGGGGCGGAGGCCAGCGAGAGGGAGCCGAGCAGGACGGTATAGCCATCCGCCCGGGCGCCGGTGGCGACATGCGCGGCGCCGATGTTGCCGCCGGCGCCGGGGCGCAGCTCCACCACCACGGACTGGCCAAGGGCTTCCGCCATGGCAGGCGCCACGACCCGGCCCAGCACATCGGCCGAGCCGCCCGGCGCATAGGGGACGATCATCGTCACCGGCCGATCGGGGAAGGCCTGAGCACGGGCGGCCGTGGGCAGCGCGGCAAGCGCGAGCAGGGAACGTCGGTGCATCGGTCGTCATTCTCCCGAAGTCGGAGTGACGGCCGTTCCTTCCCTCAGTCCTGGGTCAGGTGGTCTCGCGCCCAGGTGGCGAGTTGCGCCTTGTCGATCTTGTTGGTGCCCATCAATGGCAGGGCATCGAGGAACCAGATCCGGCGCGGATGCATATAGGCCGGCGCATGGGCGAGGGAATGGGCCTTCAAGGCGGCCTCATCCACCGCGGCGCCGTTGCGCCTGACCACGAAGGCGACGGGCTTGGTGCCCTTGATGTCGTCCGGCACCGGGATGACGGCGGATTGCTCGACGCCGGGGTGCGTCTCCAGCACCTTCTCGACCTCGCTCGGGAAGATGTTCTCGCCGCCGGAGATGAACATGTCGTCGATGCGGCCGACCACGGTGAAGAAGCCGTTCGCGTCGCGGTCGAAGACATCACCGGTGATGTAGAAGCCATCCGGCGTCAGCGGCGGCTTCAGGTCGGGGCGCCTCCAGTAGCCGTTCATCTGGCCTGGGCATTTCTGCTCCAGCACGTTCTGCGCGTTCAGGCGAAGCTGCACGGCGGGGTGCGGATAGCCGACCGAGAGCGGTGGGGTCGGGATGCCATCGGGATGCGGGCCGAAGACGACGGGGCCGGCCTCGGTGGTGCCGTAGCCGTTGACGAACCTGGCTTGGGGAAAGGCCTCCTTAATCGCGGCGAGCAGCGCCGGCGAGGTCGGCGCCGAGCCGCAGCGGACGTGGCGGACGCTGGAGGTATCGGTCGCCCCCAGCAGATCGCGTTCCTGCAGCAGCATGGCCATCATCGGCGGCACGCCGGTGATCCAGGTGACGCGGTGGTCGCCGATGGCGCGGATATAGGCCCGCGCCTCGAAGGCCGGCAGCAGCACGACGGTGATATGCGCGGCGGAGGCGAGCTGGGCCAGGGCGAGGCCGTTCATGTGATAGAGGGGTGCGGCGATCAGCGCCCTTTCCTGCCGCATGTCGGCCCCCGCCAGGCGCTGTTCCACCACCCAGAGATGCGACTGATGCGAGAGCACCACGCCCTTGGGCTTGCCGGTGGAGCCGGAGGTATAGAGGAACAGCGCGGGCTCGGCCGGCTCGGGCGCGACGGCCTCGAAGGGACCGGGGTCGAGCAGCGCATCCCACGCGGCGCCGCCGAGCTCGATGGCGGCGAGGCCGGCCGGCACCGCCGCCATGCGGGCGGCATCGGCGAAGACCAGGGCCGCGCCGCTATTGCCCAGCACGTAGTCCACCGTGGCGGCGGGGAAGCGGTAGTTCACCGGGACGGCGACGAGGCCGGCGCGCATGGCGCCGTTCAGCGCGGCGAGGAATTCGGTGGAATTGGCGGCCAGCACGCCGACCCGGTCGCCGCGCCGCAGGCCACGCCGCAGCAGCCCGCGCGCCACGGCATTGCACAGCGCATCCAGCGCGCCATAGCTGACAGGACGGGCGACGCCGCCCGACAGGTCGACCAGCGCCGTCTTCTCCGCATCCGCGGCGGGGTCGATCAGCGCGCCGAGGTTGCGGAAGGCGGTCACTTCGGCGGCGCGGTCAGATACACGCCGCGGCCGGAGGCGCAGAGCTTGCCGTCGAGGTCGAAGATCGAGGCCTCGGCCACCGAGAACATCCCGCCCTGGCGCACGATCTTGCCCTTGCAGATCAGGTCGCCCGGCATGGCGGGGCGATGGTAGTCGACGCGCATGTCGATGGTCGGGATGCCCCGTCCCAGCGCCGCGCCCAGCGCCCAGTCGGCCGCGAGGTCGACCAGCGCGGCGAGGATCCCGCCATGCGTGTAGCGGCGCTCGATGTTGACGACCCATTCCTCGCGCCAGGTGGCGCGGATCTCGATCTCGCCCTCGCCGAAGGAGATGACGTTCAGGCCGAGCCATTGGTGGTAGGGCGCACGGGTGACCAGCGCCTGCAGTTCCTCGAGTGTCATGGCGTGACGATCACCTTGCCCATCACCTTGCGGTCGCGGATCAGCGCCAGCCCTTCGGCGGCCTTCTCCAGCGGCAAGACGGTATCAATAACAGGCTTCATCTGCCCGGCCTGGATCATGCCCATCAACGAGGAGAAATCCTCGTTGTAGAAGCTGTTGGAGCCGATGACCTGCAGCTCGAAGGTCCAGATGAAGCGCAGGTCCTCCTTCGGGTCGAAGCCCGCGGTCGCGCCGCAGACCAGGATCTTGCCGCCGCGCTTCACGCAGCGCAGCCCCTGCGCCCAGGTATCGCCGCCGGTGTAGTTGATGAGGACGTCGACGCCGCCCTCATGGCTGCGGCGCTGCGGCTTGCCGAAGCGCTCGACCGCCCATTTGGAGAAGTTGACTTCCTTGTAGTCGATCGCCTCGTCGGCGCCGATCTCCAGCATGCGCTGGCACTTCTCCGGCCCGCCGGCGGCGGCGACCACATAGGCGCCGAGTTGCTTCGCCAGCAGCACGCAGCCGGTGCCGACGCCGCCCGAGGCGCCGAGGATCAGCACGTTGTCGCCGGCCTTGATGGTTTTGTGGGTGACGATCATGCGGTGCGCGGTGCCGTAAGCGACCGGCAGCGCCGCGGCCTGCTCGAAGCTCACGCCCTCCGGCAGGCGGATGAGCTGGTGGGCATCGACCAGGCAATACTCCGCCATGCCGCCGTCCAGCATCTCTCCCATCAGGCCCTTGGCCTGGTTGATGGGATTGACCAGGACGCGGTCGCCCTTGGTCCAGCCGGAGACGCCCTCACCCACCTCGGCGATCTCGCCGGCCATGTCGAGGCCGATGACCACCGGCATCGGCACCTTGATGCCGGGCATGCCCTTCACGGTGAAGACGTCGTGGTAGTTGAAGGAGGAGGCGCGGACGCGGATGACGACATGGCCCGCGACCGCGGTCGGGGTCGGGTAGTCGGTCTCCAGCGCCAGCACGTCGAGGTCGCCGTGCTGGCGGAGTACGAGGGCACGCATATCGCCGGCAGTCCTTTGTCTGTTGCCGGCAGCCTGCGGCAGCCGGCCGCCAGGATCAAGGTGGGGATGATCGGCCCCGCCGATTCAGCCCGCCGCGCCCTGCGGCGCTTCGGCCATCGGCTGGGTTCAGAACGCCAGCTGCACCTTCATCGCCCGGCCGCGGTCGGCGGCCAGCTCGAAGGCGGCGACCGCCTCGGCCGCCGGCATGGTGGCGGTCAGCAGCGGGGCCGGGTCGATCCCGCCGCGGGACAGGACCTCCACCGCCAGGGCGAATTCCTCGTGGAAGCGGAAGGTGCCGCGCAGGGTGATCTCCTTCGCCACGAGCGAGGACAACGGCAGGCTGACGTCGCCGCCGAGGCCGAGCTGGACGATGGTGGCCTGGGGCCGCGCCGCATGGATGGCGGCGCCCAGCGCCTGGCCGCTGCCGGAGGCTTCGAAGACCACGTCGAAATGCCCCTTGTCGAGCCCGTAGGGCAGCAGCGCGTCCGGGTCCTCACTGAGGGAGTGGGTGCGGTCGGCGCCCATCCGCCGGGCGGTCAGCAGCGGGGTGGAGTGCAGGTCCGTCACCACGATCTCCCGCGCCCCGGCATGGCGGGCGACGGCGATGGCAAGGTTGCCGATCGGCCCGGCGCCGGTCACCAGCACCCGGGCGCCGAGCAGCGGCCCGGCCTGGCGAGCAGCATGCAGGCAGACCGACAGCGGCTCGGCGAAGGCAGCGAGTTCGGGCGTCATGCCCTCGGGCAGCGGCACGGCGCGGGCCGCCTCGCAGACCAGGCTCTCGGAGAAGCCGCCCTGGACATGCGGCAGCCGCATCGCGCTGCCGTAGAAGCGCATGTCGAGGCAATGGTTGGGCCGCCCGGCCAGGCACTGCTTGCAGGCGCCGCAGGGCAGGCTGGGATTGACCGCGACGGGCTGGCCCAGCGCCAAGCCCGAGACCCCCTCCCCCAGCGCATCCACCAGGCCCGCGATCTCGTGCCCCAGCACCATCGGCTCCCGCAGCCGGACCGCGCCGAAGCCGCCGTGCAGGTAGTAGTGCAGGTCCGAGCCGCAGATGCCGCCGGCCTTGATGCGGATGCGGATCTGGCCGGGGCCGGGGCTGGCTTCCGGATGGTCCTCGACGCGCAGGTCCTTCGGGGCATGGATGACGACCGACTTCATGGCTTGATCTCCGTCGGCAAGGCTCGGCCGGCGAAATGCGCCGCCAGGTTGTCCCGCATCAACAGGCCCATGGCGCGCCGGGTGTCCTCCGTGCCGCTGGCGGCATGGGGGGCGAGCACGACATGGGGGAAGGTTGCGAATTCCGGGTCGATCGCCGGCTCGTTCCAGAAGACATCGAGGCCGGCGGCGGCGATGCGGCGGGAGCGCAGGGCATCGAGCAGCGCTTCCTCGTCCACCACCGAGCCGCGGCTGACGTTCACGAAGATGGCGCCCTTGGGCAAGGCCTCGATGGCGGCGCGGTCGATCAGCCCGACCGTGGTCGGCCCGCCCATGGCGCAGCAGACCAGGATATCGACATTGGCCGCCAGCAAGGCCGGGGTCGCATGATAGGCATAGGGCACGTCGTCCTGCGGATTGCGGCCGCTATAGGCGATGGCCATGCCGAAGCCCTCCGCCCGCTTCGCCACCGCCCGGCCGATGCGGCCGAGGCCGACGATGCCGAGGCGCTTGCCCCAGACGCGGGCGGTCAGCGGCATCGAGCCCTGCGCCACCCAGGAGCCGTCCCGCACCCAGGCATCGGCCGCCGGGATGCGTCGCGCCGCGGCCAGCAGCAGGGCGAAGCCGAGGTCGGCGACATCCTCGGTCAGCACGTCCGGGGTATTGGTGACGGGCAGGCCGCGCGCCGCGCAATAGGGCCGGTCGATGGCATCGACGCCGACGCCGTAGCAGGCGACGATCTCCAGCTTCGGCAGCCGGTCCATCAGCGCCGCGGCGGCGCCGATCTCGCCCTTGGTGACGATGGCGCGGATATCGGCGGCGTGCCCGGCCAGGAAGGCTTCCGCATCGGCGGCCTCGTAGAGCAGGCAGAGCTCGAAATCCTCGGCCATGGGGCCCAGGTCCCAATCCGGCAGGACGCCCATGACCAGAACCTTCGGCTTGTCCAAGCGCGCCTCCCCTGCGAGTTTCCCGGCTGCTGTTAGGGGATGGAACCATGTCGCTCAAGCTATTCGACCTCACCGGCCGCCGCGCCCTCGTCACCGGCTCCAGCCAGGGGATCGGGCTGGCGCTCGCCCGCGGGGTGGCGGAGGCCGGGGCGGCGGTGGTGCTGAACGGGCGCGACGCGGCCAAGCTGGAGGCGGCGGCGGCCGGCCTCAGGGCTTCTGGCCTCACGGTCGATATCGCCCCCTTCGACGTCACCGACCCGGCGGCGGTCGAGGCCGGCGTCGCCCGGATCGAGGCGGAGATCGGCCCGATCGACATCCTGTTCAACAATGCCGGGGTGAACCTGCGCGGCCCGCTGGACCAGATGCCGACCGAGACCTGGAACACGGTGATCGCCACCAACCTCCATAGCGCCTTCTTCTGCGCCCGCGCCGTGGCGCAGCGGATGATCCCGCGCGGCCGCGGCAAGATCATCAATACCTGCTCGGTGATGAGCATGCTCGGCCGCCCCGGCACCGGCCCCTATACCGCGACCAAGGGCGCGCTCGGGATGCTGACCAAGGCCATGTGCGCCGACTGGGCGCAGCATGGCATCCAGGCCAATGGCATCGCGCCGGGCTATTTCAGCACCGAGCTGACCGCGCCGCTGCAGGCCGACCCGGTCTTCAACGGCTGGCTCTGCAAGCGCACCCCGGCCGGGCGCTGGGGGGAGCTGCCGGAGCTGGTCGGCGCCGCGATCTTCCTCGCCTCCGAGGCCTCGACCTATGTCAACGGCCACCTGCTCTATGTGGATGGCGGGCTGACCAGCGTGGTTTAAGGCCGGCGTGGTCCGAGACTTGACGAAACCGGCCCGGAAGGGAACCTTAAGCTAGCTATCTAATCGAGAGGGAGGGCGCCCAGCCCCATGAGCATCAACGGCAAGGCCTATATCGTCGGGGCCTATGAGCACCCGACGCGCAAGGCCGACAACGCCTCCGTCGCCCAGTTGCATGCCGAGGTCGCCTATGGCGCGCTGCAGGATGCCGGGCTGAGCCACGACGACATCGACGGCTATTTCTGCACCGGCGCCGCCCCCGGCCTCGGCCCGCTGAACATGGCGGACTACCTGGGCTTCACCAAGCTGAAGCACATCGACAGCTCCGATGTCGGCGGCAGCAGCTATGTCATGCACGTGGGCCACGCCGCCGAGGCGATCGCGCTCGGCAAGTGCAGCATCGCGCTGATCACGCTCGCCGGCCGGCCGCGGGCCGAGGCGATGGCCACCGGGACCGCGCCGCGCACCTGGGGCGCCAATGTGCCCGACGACCCCTTCGAGATGGCTTATGGCCGCACCGTCGCCAATGCCTATGCGATGTGCGCCATGCGGCACATGTACGAATACGGCACCACCAGCGAGCAGCTCGCCTGGATCAAGGTGGCCGCCAGCCACCATGCCCAGTGGAACGAGCATGCGATGCTGCGCAAGGTCGTCACCGTCGAGGACGTCATCAACTCCCCGATGGTCTCCGACCCGCTGCACCGCCTCGACTGCTGCGTCATCTCGGACGGCGGCGGCGCGCTGATCGTCACCACGCCGGAAATCGCCAAGTCGCTGAAGCGGCCGCTGGTGAAGGTGAAGGGCGCCGGCGAGGCGACCAAGAACCAGAATGCCGGCTATACCGACCTGACCTTCTCCGGTGCCCGCTACTCCGGCCCACGCGCCTTCGAGGAAGCCGGCGTGAAGCCGAGCGACATCCAGTACGCCTCGATCTACGACAGCTTCACCATCACCGTGCTGATGCAGCTCGAGGACCTCGGCTTCTGCGAGAAGGGCCAGGGCGGCAAGTTCGTCTCCGACGGCAACCTGATCAGCGGCGTCGGCAAGCTGCCCTTCAACACCGATGGCGGCGGGCTCTGCAACAACCACCCGGCCAATCGCGGCGGCATGACCAAGGTGATCGAGGCGGTGCGGCAGCTCCGTGGCGAGGCCCATCCCAAGGTCCAGGTGCCCGGCTGCACCCTGGCGCTGGCGCATGGCACCGGCGGGCTGCTCGGCACCCGGCACGGCAGCGCAACCGTCGTTCTGGAAAGGGTCTGAATCATGGCGACGATGGCATCCAACCGGGCGCTGCCCGCCATCCAGGTGGACCCGACCAACAAGCCGTATTTCGATGCGGCGCGTGAGGGCAAGCTGCTCATCGGGCTCTGCAAGGATACCAACAAGCATTTCTGGTATCCGCGGGGGTGCTCGCCCTTCACCCTCTCGAACAACGTCGAGATGGTGCCGGCCAAGGGCACCGGGACGATCTACACCTACACGGTGATGCGGACGAAGGAGCCTTACTGCGTCGCCTATGTCGAGCTCGACGAGGGCGTGCGCATCTTCACCAACATCGTCGACTGCGACATGGATGCGCTGAAGATCGGCCAGAAGGTGAAGGTGGTGTTCAAGCCGACCACCGGCGACAGCCCGCCGGCGACCATGTTCACCCCGGCCTGAACCGGACGGGCGCCCCGTCGAAGGGGCGCCCGCCTTGCGTCAGCTCTTCTTCGGCGCCGTATCCGTGGGGGTATGGAGCTTCGAATCCTGCCGGGCCTGCCGCATGGCCTCGCCCTCGGCCTGGTCCAGCACCGGCTTCGGGGCCCTGGCACCCTCGGGTTTGCCGCCCTGGGCGAAGTCATTCCCTGCCCCGGCCGGCTTGGCGGCATCCTGGGTCTTGTCCTCGGCCATGACGCGTCCTTCCGCGGAATAATACGGGACCGAGCGCCCTGCCGGGCCGAAGGTTCCGTTAGCCCAGCCGGCCCTCCCGCCGGTCCCGCGCCAGCAGGGCCGGGTCGCGCCCCGAAGGCGGGCCATGGCCGCCGGCGCCGGGGGTGATGATGGCGATCCATTGGCCCGCCTCCAGGCTCCCCTGCCCCTTCACGAAGGGCGTGACGCCGGGGCCGTAGTCGATCCGGCCGCGGCCGCCCGGCTGGCCGCCCGCCAAGCCCCAGGGCGCCGAGAGGGTGCGGGCGATGTCGATCTCCATCCGGCAGGGCGCCTCGGCCCGGTAGGTGCGGCGCAGCGCCATCCCGCCGCGCCAGGTGCCGGCGCCGCCAGAGCCATCGACCAGGGCATAGTCCACCAGGGTCAGCGGGTATTCCGGCTCCAGCGCCTCGACCGGCAGGTTGGAGGTATTGGTGGTATGGACATGCACGCCATCCAGCCCGTCCTTGGTCGCCCGCGCCCCGAAGCCGCCGCCGACGGTCTCGAGGTAGACCCAGGGCGCGCCGCTGCCAGGCTGGGTGCCGGCGAAGGCCAGCATGGTGCAGGCGCCGTTATGCGCGGCGGTGACCCGCGACGGCACCGCCTGGGCCAGGGCGCCGAAGACCAGGTCCACGACCCGCTGGCAGGTCGAGAGCCGGGAATGCACCGCGGCCGGCGCCGTGCAATTCAGCACGCTGCCCGGCGTCGCCGTCACCCGCAGCGGCCGGGCGAGGCCGGCATTCGGCAGCACCTCCGGGTCCACCACGGCGCGGGCGGCGTAGTAGACGGTGGCCAGCAGCGCCGTCATCGTCATGTTGATCCCGGCGCGGAGCTGCGGCGGGGCGGTGAAGTCGAGCGTCATGGCGTCGCCGGCAATGGTGAGCGTCAGCGACAGTTCCAGCTCACCGTCGATCTCCGGGCCGTCGTGCCGGTCGGTGAAGCGGTAGGTCCCATCGGGGATGGCGGCGATCCCGGCACGCATGCGGCGCTCGGCATAGTCCAGCAGCGCCTCGGATGCGGCCAGCACCACCGGCGTGCCGTAGCGGGCACAGAGCCCCTGGAAGCGCAGCACGCCGAGCCGGTTGGCCGCCATCTGCGCCCGGAGGTCGGACAGGCGCTCGCGCGGGACCTGGCAGTTCAGCAGGATCAGCGCCTGGATATCCGGCTGCAACTCGCCGGCCCGGTAGAGCCGGACGGGCGGGATCCGCAGTCCCTCCTGGAAGATATGGGCATGGCCGCGATCGGCGAAGTCGGCGTGGTGCGCCAGGTTCATCGCCCAGGCCTGGATCGCGCCATCGACGAAGATCGGCTCGGCCAGGACGATGTCCGGCAGGTGGGTGCCGCCGCCGGCGTAGGCATCATTGAAGACGAAGACATCGCCGGGGGCGATGCCGGCCTCCGGATGCCGGGCCAGGATCGAGGGCAGCGCATCGAGGAAGCTGCCGAGGTGGATCGGGATATGCTCGGCCTGGCAGAGGGTGCGGCCCTCCCGGTCGAACAGCGCCGTCGAGCAGTCCCGGCGTTCCTTGATGTTGGTCGAGAAGCTGGCGCGGACCAGGGCCTCGCCCATCTCCTCGGTGATGGAGGCCAGCGCCGAGCCGATGACTTCGACCGTGATAGGATCCGGGTGCTGCATCGCGGCAGGCTCCCCTGCCCTTGCCGCCGGGTCAACCGCCGGCGGATACTGCGCCATATGGAGAGCCAAGCAATGCACGAGAATGCACCCCCGGTGCTGCGCCGGGACGAGGGCGCGGTCGCCATCCTCACCCTGAACCGCCCGGCGTCGCGCAACAGCCTCTCGACCGGGATGCTGGCGGCGCTGCAGGCCGCGCTGGACGAGGTCGCCGCCGATGCCGGCATCCGCGCCGTGGTGCTGGCGGCCGAGGGCCCCGCCTTCTCCGCCGGGCATGACCTGAAGGAGGTCACCGCGCATCGCGCCGATGCCGATGGCGGCGAGGCCTTCTTCGCCGGAATCATGGCGGCCTGCGGCACGGTGATGCAGGCGGTGGTCGCGCTGCCGCAGCCGGTCGTCGCCGCGGTGCAGGGCATCGCCACCGCCGCCGGCTGCCAGCTCGCCGCGAGCTGCGACCTGGTGGTGGCCTCTGAGGTGGCCAGGTTCTGCACGCCGGGCGTCGATATCGGGCTTTTCTGCTCGACGCCGGGGGTGGCCCTGGCCCGTGCCGTGCCGCGCAAGTCGGCGATGGAGATGCTGCTGCTCGGCGAGATGATCCCGGCCGAGGAGGCGCAGCGGATGGGGCTGGTAAACCGGGTGGTGCCGCCCGAGGCGGTGCTGCCGACCGCGCTGGCGCTGGCGCAGCAGATCGCCTCGCGCTCGGCCGTCGCGGTGCAGCTCGGCAAGCGCGGCTTCAACGCGCAGCAGGCGATGCCGCTGCGGGAAGCCTATGCCGCGGCCGGGGCGGTGATGGTAGAGAACCTGATGGCCGAGGATGCCGCCGAGGGGATCGGCGCCTTCGTGGCCAAGCGAAAGCCGGAATGGCGGCATCGGTAGGGAGCGGGACATGGCGGCGCAGGACTACGAGACCGGGCTGGACCGCGTCGCGGCCAATCACCAGCCGCTGACGCCGCTGCTGTTTCTCGAACGCGCGGCGGCGACCTTCCCGGACCACGTCGCCGTGGTGCATGGCGCGCTGCGCCGGCCGTACCGGGAGTTGCGGGACCGCTGCGTGCGGCTGGCCTCGGCGCTGGCGGCGCGCGGCATCGGCCGCGGCGACACGGTGGCGGCGCTGCTGCCGAACATCCCGGAGATGCTGGAATGCCACTACGGCGTGCCCATGGCCGGCGCCGTGCTGAACACCATCAACACCCGGCTGGATGCCGATACCATCGGCTATATCCTGACCCACGGCGAGGCGAAGGTCCTGATCGTGGACCGCGAGTTCATCCCCGTCGCCCGCGCCGCGCTGGCGGTCAGCGGCGCCACGCCCCTGGTGATCGAGGTGGACGACCCGGTGGCGGCGGAGGCGGCCCGGGCCCAGACCATGGGCGCGCTGGGCTACGAGGCGCTGCTGGCCGAGGGCGATCCCGCCCATCCCTGGGCGCTGCCGCGGGACGAATGGGATGCGATCGCGCTGAACTATACCTCCGGCACCACTGGCCGGCCGAAGGGCGTGGTCTACCACCACCGCGGGGCGCAGCTGCTGGCGACGGGCAACGTGCTCTCGGCCAGCATGGCGCGGCATCCGGTCTATCTCTGGACCCTGCCGATGTTCCACTGCAACGGCTGGTGCTTCCCCTGGACGGTCTGCGCCGTGGCCGGCACCCATGTCTGCCTGCGGGCGGTGCGCGGCGCCACGCTCTGGTCGCTGATGGCCGAGCATGGCGTGACCCATATGTGCGGCGCGCCGATCATCATGGCGACCCTGCTGGACACCCCGGCGGCCGAGCAGAAGCCGCTGGCGCACCAGGTGCAATTCGTCGTCGCCGGGGCGCCGCCGCCGGAAGCCGTGCTGGGCCGGATGAAGGCGGCGGGCTTCGCCGTGCTGCATGTCTATGGCCTGACCGAATGCTACGGCCCGGCGGTGGTGAACGAATGGAATATCGCCTGGGATGCGCTGCCGGCCGGCGAGCAGGCGCGGCTGATGGCGCGGCAGGGCGTGCGGTATCTCGCGCTGGAAGCCCTCGACGTGCGTGACCCCGTCACCATGGCGCCGGTGCCCGCCGATGGCACGACGATGGGCGAGGTGATGATGCAGGGCAACGTCGTCATGAAGGGCTATTTCAAGGACCCCGCCGCCACCGAGGCCGCCTTCGCCGGCGGCTGGTTCCATACCGGCGACCTCGCGGTGAAGTACCCCGATGGCTATGTGCAGCTCCGCGACCGCTCCAAGGACATCATCATCTCCGGCGGCGAGAACATCAGCTCCATCGAGGTGGAGGATGCGCTCTACAAGCACCCGGCGGTGATGCTGGCCGCCGTCGTGGCCAAGCCGGACGACAAATGGGGCGAGGTGCCCTGCGCCTTCATCGAGCTGAAGCCGGGGTCGGAGGCCACCGAGGCGGAGCTGATCGCCTTCGTCCGGACGCAGCTCGCCGGCTACAAGGCACCGAAGCAGGTGATATTCACGGAAGTGCCACGGACCAGCACCGGCAAGATCCAGAAGCATATGCTGCGGCGGCAAGTGCGGCCCGAGTAACTCTTAGCAATTAGGCGGCCCGGAAGCCCGGCAAGACCGTCCTTTGCTATATATTTTCGCCGCGCAACCTGGACGCGCGGCATCGGTTCTTCCCGTATCGGCGCAGCCTGTGCCGGGAGGAGACAGCGACATGCCGCAGTTCGCCGCGACCATCAAGCACATCCAGGAAGGCGTGAAGGGCTTCACCGTCAGCGCCGCCGTGAAGAACATCGAGGGCTGGGAGGATACCCTGGGCAAGATGGATACTCCCGGCACCAAGGGCATCCTGCGCGACCTCGGCGCCCTGAAGAAGCAGCTGCATGCCGAGCCGATCGACGGCGATGCGGTGATGAAGCTGGTCGGCAAGCTGGGCAAGGAAACCGTCACCCTCGCCGGCAAGGCCGAGTCCAAGAATGCCGAGCAGGTGAAGGCCCTGGGCGAGGCGCTCAACGGCATGGCCTCCGAGCGCAACCCGGAGGCGTAAGGCCTCAGCGCACCAGGATCAGCCGGGACAGCAACCCCGCCGTCCCGGCGACGGCGATGACCACCGCCATGGGCATCGCCGTCCCGTCGTGCAGGGCGCCGACGACGCCGCCCGCCAGCGCGCCGCCGGTGAACTGCAGGGTGCCGATCAGCGCGCTGGCGCTGCCCGCCGTCCGCCCCTGGGAGGCCATGGCGAGGGCCGAGGCGACCGGCATCACCATGCCGATGCTGGCGACATAGACGAACAGCGGCACCACCACGCCGAGGAAGCTGCCGCCATGGGCAAAGAGCACCAGGGCGATGCCGGCGCCGGCCATGGAGAGCAGTCCGAACAGCAGCACCCGCTCCGGCGGCTGCCGGCTGGAAAGCCAGGCATTGAGCTGGGAGACGGCCATGATGCCCACCGCATTGCCGCCGAAGAAAAGGCCGTAATGCGCCGGCGCGACCTGATGCAGTTCCATGAAGACGAAAGGCGAGCCGGCGATATAGGCGAACATCCCGGCCATCGGCAGCACGCCCGACAGGGTCAGCCCCATGAAGCGGCGGTTCGACAGCATCCGCAGATAGACCATCAGGATGCCGCCCAGGCTGTCCCGCCGCCGCCGCTCCGGCGCCAGGGTCTCCGGCAGGACCAGGGAGACCACCACGGCCAGCCCCGTGCCATAGGCGACCAGCGCCCAGAAGATAGCCCGCCAGCCGCCGAGGCCCAGCAGCAGGCTGCCGATGGAGGGCGCCAGGATCGGCGCCAGGGTCACCACCAGCATGAGCCGCGACATCAGCCGGATGGTCGCCGGGCCTTCCGTGACGTCGCGGACGATGGCCCGCGCCATCACCATCCCGGCGCAGCCGCCGAGGCCCTGGACGAAGCGCCAGATGGTGAGCCAGCCGATGTCGGCGGTCAGCGCGCAGCCGATGGAGCCGGTGACGAAGATGCCGAGCCCGACCAGCAGCGGCGGGCGGCGGCCGAAGCGGTCCGCCAGCGGGCCGAAGACGAGCTGGGCGATGGCCATGCCGGCGAAGAAGGTCGCCAGGGTCTTCTGCACCGCCGCGGGATCGGCGGCGAGGCCGGCGGCGATGGCCGGGAAGGCCGGCAGGTACATGTCCGTCGCAAGCGGCCCGAAGGCCGACATGGCGGCCAGGACCAGCACCAGCAGGGCGGTGACGCGAGGCATATCATGGCTCCGGCGATGGCCGGTCCGGTTACCACCCCATACCGCACCGCACCATGGGTCAGGCGGCGAGGAGCGGCGCCGGGCGACGGCTGTGCCGCATTGCTGGGCGGCGCCGCCTCCGGCTGCCCAGCGGCTGCGCGAAACCGGGCGGCGCGGCCGATTTCGCCGCGGTCCCGCCCCTCCCCCGGCCGCGCGCCGCCGGTATCCTGCCGTCTTCCGGACATGGAGCGGGCCTCATGGACATCGGCATCTTCCTGCCCATCGGCAACAACGGCTGGCTGATCTCCAGCACCTCCCCGCAGTTCATGCCGAGCTTCGACCTCAACCGCGCGGTGACCGAGAAGGCGGAGGCCTATGGCTTCGAATTCGCCCTCTCGATGATCAAGCTGCGCGGCTTCGGCGGGCCTTCCGAATACTGGGACCACAACCTCGAAAGCTTCAGCCTGATGGCCGGGCTGGCGGCGGTGACCACGCGGATCAAGCTGTTTGCCTCGGTCGCGGTGCTGACCATCCCGCCGGCGGTCCTGGCGCGCATGGCGGTGACGATCGACAGCATCAGCCATGGCCGCTTCGGGGTGAACATCGTCTCCGGCTGGCAGAAGGCGGAATACGAGCAGATGGGGATCTGGCCCGGCGAGGCGCATTTCGCCCGGCGCTACGAATACTGTTCCGAGTACGTCCAGGTGATGCAGGACCTCTGGGCGACCGGCCGCTCCGACCTCAAGGGCGACTTCTTCCAGATGACGGATTGCCGGGTGAGCCCGCTGCCGACGAAGAAGATCGAGATCATCTCGGCCGGCCAGTCGAACCGCGGGATGCAATTCGCCGCCGAATACGCCGACTACAATTTCATCAGCGCCGGCGGCATCAACGACATCTCCCAGGTTGCGCAGCATACGGAACGGCTGGTGGCGGCGACCCGGGCCTCGGGCCGCACATGCGGGGCCATGCTGCTGATGATGGTGATCGCCGACGAAACGGATGAGGCGGCGATGGCCAAGTGGCACCACTACGTCGCCGGCACCGACCTCGAGGCGCTGGCCTGGCGGGACAGCCAGGCGGCCGCCGACACCAAGGCGGAGGCGCATAGCACGGTCGGCCGCATGGTCCGCTCCGACCGGGTGCCGACCAACATGCTGCGGCTCATCGGATCGTATGAGACGATAGCGAAGCAGCTCGACGCGCTGGCGGAGACGCCGGGGCTGCAGGGGGTGATGCTGACCTTCGACGACTTCCTGATCGGCATGGACCAGTTCGGTACCCGCATCCAGCCGCTGATGCAGTGCCGCAAGCATATCGCCCAGGCGGCGGCCTGATGATCGAGGAGGGACTGACCGCGCGGCAGCTCTATGCCGCGTTGAAGGCGGCCCCGCCGCGGCGGCGCTTCGGCTTCGGCCGTCGCGCCGCCCTGGTGAATGTCGACGTGCAATGCGCCTATACCCAGCCGGCGACCTACCCGACCGCCTATGAGACCGACCCCGACCAGATCGGCCACATGAACCGGTTGGCCGCGCTCTGCCGCAGCCGCGGCTTCCCCGTGGTCTGGACCTATGTCGCCTATCTCCCGGGCGGCGAGGATTGCGGCGTCTGGGGCACCCGCTCGGATACGCCGGACAGCCTGCAGAACATCCGGGAGGGCTCGCCGCGCGCCATGCTGGACCCGCGGGTGGAGCGGGCGCCGGGAGACATCGTGTTCAACAAGCGCATGGCCTCCGCCTTCTTCGAGACCAACCTGCGCTCCCTGCTGACCTTCCACCGGGTGGATACGGTGGTGGTCACCGGCGGCTCCACCTCCGGCTGCGTCCGGGCGACGGTGGTGGATGGGCTGTCCTGCGGCTTCCGGATGATCGTGCCGGAGGAAGCCGTGGCCGACCGGCACGAAAGCCCGCATTTCGCCAACCTCTACGACATGGCGGTGAAGTATGCCGATGTCCTGCCGGTGGCCGAGGTGCTGGCGGGCCTCGGCGGAATGCCGGGTGACGCATCCATGGCCAGGGGCTAAGAACCAGCGGAACGACGGAGCTTTCCCATGATCGACCAGGCCGCCATCGATACCCTGTTCCTGAAGGCCCGCACCCAGAACAAGTGGAAGGACGAGCCGGTCACCGAGGACCAGCTCCGGCAGATCTACGACATCCTGAAGTTCGGCTCGACCTCGGCCAATTGCTCGCCGGCGCGCTTCGTCTTCGTGACCAGCAAGGAAGGCAAGGAGAAGCTGGCGCCGGCGCTCTCCTCCGGCAACCTCGAGAAGACCATGGCCGCGCCGGTCTGCGTCATCGTCGCCACCGACATGGAATTCTACGAGAAGCTGCCGCAGCTGTTTCCGCATGCCGATGCGCGGTCCTGGTTCACCTCCAGCCCGGCGCTGGCCGAGGAGACCGCCTTCCGCAACGGCACCCTGCAGGGCGCCTACCTGACCATGGCGGCGAAGCTGGTCGGGCTCGACGTCGGCTCCATGTCCGGCTTCGACAAGGCCAAGGTGGACGAGGCCTTCTTCGCCGGCACCAAGATCAAGTCGAACTGGCTGGTGAACCTCGGCCATGGCGACCCGAGCGGCGTCTTCGGCCGCCTGCCGCGGCTGAGCTTCGAGGAAGCCTGCAGCATCGCCTGAGGCGCGCTGCGATCCGGGGAGGCGATGGCCACGCCACCTCCCCGGCCCTGTCCTATTCGGTATCGATCACCGGCCCGACCGCCGCGGCCACATCTAGCAGCGCCGCATCGCCGAAGCGCGGCCCGACGATCTGCACGCCGACCGGCATGCCATGCGACCCCTTCGTGCAGGGGATGCCGATGCAGGGCACATGCATCAGGGTCCACATGCTGTTGAAGACCGGGTTGCCGGTATCCTGCCGGCCCAGCGGCGCCTCGCCCACCGCGGCCGGCGTCAGCACCGCATCGAAGCGCGGGAACAGCGCGTCGAACAGCTTGCGGCAATCGGCCGCGAGGTTATAGGCGCCGACCAGTTGCGCCGCGCTGATATCGGCGAAATTCTCGACCCGGTCGCGGAAGTCGGCATGCAGCTTGCCATGCGCCTGGACGTATTCCTGCAGGAAGGCGCCGCGGCCCTCGCCGAGCAGCACCACGCGCTGCGCCTCGGTGATGCCCTCGAAGGCCTGCGGCAGCGAGAGTTCCTCGACCTGGGCCCCGGCGGCTTCCAGCCGCTTGGCCGCAAGCAGCAGGGCATTCTGCGAATCCTGTTCCGCCAGGTGCCAGTTCGGTCCCTGGCAGATGCCGATCCGCATCTGCTGCACCGTCTTGCCGGTGGGGGTCTCGATATCGAAGAGCCGGAAGGCCTCGGCCACCAGCCGCAGGTCGCCCGGCGCGCGGCCGTACCAGCCGATGGTGTCCAGCGTATGGGAATAGCGCTTGGCGCCTTCCGAATTCACCACGCCATGCGTCGGCTTCATCGCATAGACGCCGCAGAAGGAGCCCGGGCGGATGGTGCTGCCGCCGGTCTGGGTGCCGAAGGCCAGCGGCACCATGCCATCCGCCACGGCCGCCGCCGAGCCGGAGGAGGAGCCGCCCGGCGTACGCGCCGCGTCATGCGGGTTGCGGGTCAGCGCGCGCCTGCCACCGGAGGCGAATTCCACCGTATCCGTCTTGCCGAGGATGACCGCACCCTCGCCCCGGGCGATGCCGACGCAGGCGGCGTCGCGCCCCTGCTGCAGCCCCTGGTAGATCGGCGAGTTGTGGGTGGTCGGCATGTCGGCGGTGTCGATCATGTCCTTCACGCCGAGCGGCAGGCCATGCAGCGCGCCGCGGACGTAGGCCTTGTCCACCTCCCGCGCGTTGCGGACCGCCAGCATCGGGTCGAGCCAGGACCAGGCCTTGGTCACCGGCTCGCGCTCGGCGATGCGCTCGAGGCAGGAGCGCGTCAGGGCCTCGGCGGTCAGCCGCCCCTCCCGCAGCAGGGCGATGGCGGCGGTGGCGGTGAGTTGCCAGGGTTCCATGGCGGTCCTCCTCTCAGCTCCGCACCCGGAAGACGGGCATCGGCTCGACGAATTTATCGGTGACACGGGGCAGGCCGGCGGCGGTCTCGGCGACGGTCCGGGCGAGTTCCGCCATGCGCGCCAGTTGCGCCGGCGTCAATCCGGCAAGGCCGTGCCGGGCGGCGAAGGCGGCGATTTCCTCGGGGCCTGGTTCGGTCATCGCTAGGGCCTCAAAGCGCCGGGCGGCGGGCGCGGTGCGGGGTGGCGGCTTCCAGCGCGGCGGCGGCGCGCAGCACCGTCGCCTCGTCGAAATGCCGGCCCATGAGCTGGGCGTTCAGCGGCAGCCCGGCGGCATCGAAGCCGGTGAGTACCGACATGGCGGGATGGCCCGAAAGGTTGGCGACGTTCATCGCGCTTTCCCGGGTGAAGGCCATGGTCCCGGCCGCATCCTCGAAGCGCGGCGCGACGCGGAAGGCGCCGGGCAGCAGCAGCAGGTCGCAGCCGCCAAAAATCGCATCGGTGGCCCGCGCCAGCTGCCGCCGCAGCCGCTGCGCCGCGAGGTAGTCGGCGGCACGGACCAGGCTGCCCGAGGTCATCTTGTCCCGCAGCGCTTGGCCCATCAGGGACGCGCGCTCGCGGAAATCCTGCTCGTGGATCGACAGCGACTCGGACCAGTTGATGAGGCTGGCGGCGCGGCGGTAATCCGCCAGCGGCGCCGGAAGCGCTGCCTCGACCAGCCGGGCGCCGAGCCGTTCCAGCACCGCCGCCGTCGCCGCGATGCCGGCGGCGATCTCCGGCGTGACGCCCTCCGC
Source organism: Belnapia sp. AC561 (assembly GCF_979252845.1). Taxonomy (NCBI): domain Bacteria; kingdom Pseudomonadati; phylum Pseudomonadota; class Alphaproteobacteria; order Acetobacterales; family Roseomonadaceae; genus Belnapia; species Belnapia sp. AC561. The sequence continues at coordinate 24,539 of NZ_CEEDBP010000022.1, read as the reverse complement.
CGCGACGAGCCCGATGGTCAGCCCGGCGACGCCGGCGTGCAGCCCGGCACGGTAGTCCGGCACCGGCTCCGCCGCGCTGCCGGGGTCCGCCGGGTCATGCCCGGCGATGACGTTGAGGACCAGGGCGCTGTCCTCGGCGGTCCAGCAGAGCGCGCCGGTGACGTCGAGCGACCAGCAATTCGGCAGCACCCCGGCCCGGCTGACCCTTCCATAGGTCGCCTTCAGCCCGGCCAGGCCGCAGGCGGCGGCCGGCAGGCGGATCGAGCCGCCGGTATCCGAGCCCAGGGCGAAGGGCGCGATGCCGGCGGCGACCGAGGCCCCGGCCCCGGTCGAGGAGCCGCCGGTGAAGCGGTCGAGGTCCCAGGGATTGCGGGCGGGTGCGAAGGGCAGGTCGAAGTAGACCCCGCCATTGCCGGTGCCGTATTCCCAGGTATTGAGCTTGCCGAGCAGGATGGCGCCGGCCGCCTCCAGCCGGGTGATGATATGCGCCGTACTGTCCGGCACGAAATCCAGCATCAGCCGGGACCCGGCGGTGGTCCGTACCCCGGCGGTGAAGTAGTTGTCCTTCACCGCGAAGGGCACGCCATGCAGCGGCCCGCGCCAGCGGCCGGCGGCGATCTCGGCCTCGGCGCGCCGCGCCGCGGCCAGGGCGGGTTCGGCCAGCACGGTGATATAGGCCTGCACCTGGTCCTCGACCGCGGCGATGCGGGCCAGCAGCGCCTCGACATAGGCGACCGGCGACAGGCGGCGGGCGGCGATGCGGCGGCCGGCCTCGGCGGCCGAGAGCAGGCAGGGGTCCTCGGTCATGCTTCGGTCAATCCCCCGCCGCCGGCGCTGCGGCGAGGTGCCGCCGGTGCACCAGCCGGAATACCGGCGGGGTCAGCGCCGCCACCAGGAAAATCCGCGTCACCTGCATGGTGACGACCAGCGCCACCTCGAGGCCCAGGGTCTTGGCGGTCAGGCTCATCTCGGCGATGCCGCCCGGCGCGGTGCCCAGCAGCAGCGCGCCCATCGGCTTGCCGGTCAGCAGCGCCAGGCCGATGGCGGCGGCGGCGCAGCCGGCCATCAGCAGCCAGACATGCAGCAGCGCGGGGAGGATGAAGCGGCGGGTGCGGGCCAGCATCGGCCGGTCGAAGCCGGCGCCGAGGTTGGCGCCCAGCGCCACCTGGGCGGTGGCGGTCAGCCAGAGCGGCACGCCGGACAGGGTGATGCCGCAGGCGGTGATGGCGGCGCTGGCGGCCAGCGGCCCCAGCATCCAGCCGGCCCGCAGCCCGCAGCGCAGCAGCACCCCGGCGGCGGCCAGCCCGGCGAGGAAGAGCACGGCATAGCCGGGGACGTAGAAGGGCAGGCTGGCGGCGATCTGCGGATGGTCGCCATGCAGCCCCGTCGCCGCCATGATATTGGGCACCAGCACCACCACGGAGACGACGCGGAGCAATTGCGCGACCGCCACCGGGGCGCCGGCGCCGCCATAGCCCTCGGCCAGCATCGCCATGTCAGCGGCGCCGCCGGGGATGGAGGCGAACCAGGCGGTGGCGGGATCGACCTGTCCGGTACGCGCCAGCAGCAGGGCCAGCCCGCCGCCGATGCCGATGGTGACCAGCGCCGCGGCCACCAGCAGCGGCATGTTGGCCAGCAGCACGGCGGCGGTGGCGGGGGTGAAATAGAGCCCGAGCGCCCCGCCGACCACGACGAAACCGAGATTCCGGGCGGGGCGGGAGGCCTCGGCCGGAGCGCCCGCGAGCCGGGTGGCGGCGACGGCGAGCAGCGAGCCGATCAGCCAGGGCAGCGGCAGGTGCAGGGCGGCGAAAGCCGCGCCGCCGAGGCCGCCGGCGACGGCGCCGAGCAGCAGGCGTCCAGCCTTGGTTCGGGTCACGCCTGTACCTCGGCCATGCCTGCCTTGCTCCACCCCATGCCGGCGGGGGTCTAGCAAGCCATGTGCCGGGGGTCATCCCGGGGAGCGCATATGGCAAGGCCGGGGCGGGACTTCCGTCCCCGCCCCGGCCCCCCTTGCCTCCCGCGGCTCAGCCCGCGCGGAGCGGCAGCGCCACGAAGGCCCGGCCGCCGTCGCGCTCGATCTGCAGCGCGATGGCCGGCCGGTTGTCGCGGCGGGCGGCACTCACCGCCTCCGCCACGTCGCCGGGGCGGGAGACCGTGCGGTCCCCGGCCCGCAGGATGACGTCGCCGGGCTGCAGGCCCTGGGTGGCGGCGACGCTGTCCGGCCGGACCTCCGCCACCACCACACCGGGGCCGGCCCCGCCCGGGGTGCCGCGGCCGCGCGGCGCCAGGGCCAGGCCGAGGCCGGTCGAGGGCGCCGTCGCCGGACCCGAGGACTTCGCTTCCCGTGAATCCGCCGTCTCGCCCAGGGTCACATGCTGTTCCAGCCGCTTCCCGTCCCGCAGCACCGCGACCGTCACCGCGGTGCCCGGCTTCACCCCGCCCACCGCTTCCGCCAGGTCGCGCGGCGCGGCGATGGCACGGCCGTTGAAGCCCACCACCACGTCGCCCGGCTGCAGGCCGGCCTTGGCCGCCGGGCCTTCCGCCTCGACCCCGCCGATCAGCGCGCCCTTGCTGTCCGTCACGCCGAGCGCGCTGGCCAGGGTCGGGTCGATCGCCTGCATCGAGACGCCGAGCCAGCCGCGATCGACATGGCCGGTCTCCTTCAGCTGGGCGATGACCGTCTGCGCCAGGGAGGAGGGCACCGCGAAGCCGATGCCGATGTTGCCGCCCGAGGGCGAGAAGATCGCCGCATTGACGCCGACCACCTCGCCGGCGGTGTTGAACAGCGGGCCGCCGGAGTTGCCCGGATTGATCGAGGCATCGGTCTGGATGAAGTCGTCATAGGCGCCGGCGCCGATCTGGCGGCCACGCGCCGAGACGATGCCGGCCGTCGCCGTCCCGCCGAGACCGAAGGGGTTGCCCATGGCCAGCACCCATTCGCCGACCCGGAGGCTGTCGCTGCTGCCGAAGGCGACGGTGGGCAGGGGGCCGCCGGCCTCGATCTTCAGCAGGGCGAGGTCGGTCTTCGGGTCGGTGCCGACCACCTTGGCGGGCAGCTGCCGGCCATCGGCCAGCTCGACCTTCACCGCATCGGCCTCGCCGACCACGTGGTTGTTGGTCACGACATAGCCGGCGCCGTCGATGATGAAGCCGCTGCCCTGGCCCATGGTCCGGCGCTCGCCGCCGTTGCCGCCGCCGGGCGCGCCGCCGGGGCCGCCCTGCTGATGCTGCTGGAAGAAGCGCTCGAAGGGGGTGCCGCGGAATTCGGGGGGAAGCTGGACCGGGGTGGCCTCGGTATGGCCCATGACGCTGATGCGGACCACGGCCGGGGCGACCCGGGCGGCGAGGTCGGCGAAATCCGGGCCGACCGGGCGCGGCAGGGCGACGGCGGTTGCCGGGCTCGCGGCGGGCTGCGCGGTGGCGGCGGGGGCGAACTGGGTCAGCGCGGTGGTGCCGAGGGCCAGCGCCAGGGCGCCGGCGGCGAAGATCTTGGTGCGGGGTTGGAGACGGGGCATCGGTTCTGGCTCCTCAAGGGCGTCCCCGAAGCGGGGATCGGCATGAGGGCCATGGAACACCCCGGCGTTTGCCCGCATCCTGCCCCGAACCATACCGATCCGTATGGTGGGCGGAGGTTGCGTGAAGATCCTGCTGGTGGAGGATGATGCGGAGACGGCCGGCTTCATCCGGCGCGGCCTGACCGAGGCCGGGCACGTGGTGGACCATGCCGCGGATGGCCCGGACGGGCTGCACCTGGCGATGGGCGGGGGGCCAAGCGGGGGGTACGACGTGCTGGTGGTGGACCGCATGCTGCCGCGGCTCGATGGGCTCGGGCTGGTCCGGGCGCTCCGCGCCGCCGGGCTGCGGACCCCGGTGCTGTTCCTGACCGCCCGCACCGGCGTCGGCGACCGGGTGGAGGGGCTGGAGGCCGGGGCCGACGACTACCTCGGCAAGCCCTTCGCCTTCGCCGAGCTGGTGGCGCGGCTGAATGCCCTGGCCCGCCGCCCGCCCATGACGACGGAGGCGACCATCCTCCGCGTCGCCGACCTGGAGATGGACCTGCTGCGCCGGGTGGTGACCCGGGCGGGCCGCCGGATCGAGCTGCAGCCGCGCGAATTCCGCCTGCTGGAATACCTGATGCGCCGTGCCGGCCAGGTGGTGACCCGGACCATGCTGCTGGAAGGCGTCTGGGACTTCCACTTCGACCCGCGGACCAGCGTGGTCGAGACCCACGTCAGCCGGCTGCGCGGCAAGCTCGGCGGCGAGGAGGCCGCGCCGCTGATCCACACCATGCGGGGCGCCGGCTATGTCATCCGCCCCCCAGACTGAGGCCCGCCGGACTGAGGCCCGCCGGACTGAGCCCCGCCTGGCCGAACCCGGCACGCGCTGGTGGCGGACCACCGCCTTCCGCGTCACCCTGCTGCACCTGCTGCTGACCCTGCTGGGCACCGCCGCGCTCTCGGGCGTCGCCTGGTTGGCCACCACCGGCTTCGCCCTGCGGCAGCTGGCGCAGGAGGTGGAGCGTGATGCGGGCGTGCTGATCCAGGCGGCGCGGCTGGGCGGGCCGCGCTCGGTCGCCGTCTCGGTGGAGGCGCGGCTGGCCGCCGATCGCAGCGGGACGCAATACTACCTGCTGGCGGGGCCGGACGGCACGCGCCTCGCCGGCAACCTGGCCCAGGCGCCGCGCGCCGCGGGCTGGGAGAACCTGCGGTTGGAGGGCCCGGACGACCAGGCGGCCGAGCTGCTGGCCTTCGGCACCGCCCTGCCCGGCAGCGGCTTCCTGGTGGTGGCGCGGGACATCGCCCCGGTGCGGCAGCTCGAATCCCTGCTGCTCGGCGCCGCCGGCTGGGTCGGCGGCGCGGCCATGCTGCTCGGCCTCGGCGGCGGGCTGCTGATGGGCCGCAGCGTCACCCGCCGGGCCGCCGCCATGGATGCGGCGCTGGCGCGGGTGGAGGCCGGCGAGATCGGCCACCGCCTCCCCGTGCGCATCGGCGGCGACGAGTTCGACCGGCTGGCGCGACGGATCAATGCCGCGCTCGACCGGGTGCAGAGCCTGATGCAGACCCTGCGGCAGGTGACCGACGACATCGCCCACGACCTCCGCACCCCGCTCGGCCGGCTGCGGCAACGGCTGGAGGGCGCGCTGCGGGCCCCCGACGACGCCGGCTGGCGGGAGGCGACCGAGGCCGCCATCCGCGACTGCGAGCAGTTGCTGGACATATTCGCCGCGCTGCTGCGGATCGCCCAGGTCGAGAGCGGCGCCCGTCGCGCCGGCTTCGCGAAGCTCGATCTCTCGGCCCTGCTGGCCACCGTCGCCGAGGTCTATGCCCCCGCCGCCGAGGAGCGCGGCCAGCGGCTGGACTGCGACCTGGCCCCCGGCGTGGCGGGTTGCGGCGACCCGGAGTTGCTGACCCAGGCGCTGGCCAACCTGCTGGACAATGCGGTGAAGCATGGCCGGGAGGGCGGCCGGGTCACCCTCTCCCTGACCTCCGCTGGGCTGGTCACCGTCACCGACGACGGCACCGGCATCCCGGCCGAGGCGCGCGGGGCGGTGCTGCGGCGCTTCCACCGGCTGGATGCGGCGCGCAGCCGGCCGGGCGCCGGGCTGGGCCTCGCCCTGGTCGCGGCGGTCGCCGAGTTGCACGGGGCGCGGCTGAGCCTGGGCGATGCGGCGCCCGGGTTGCGGGTGGAGCTGGCTTTGCCAGGAAGCGGCCCCGCGTCCAGCGCATCGGCTGCCCCCTTACCAGCGCCGCACGATCTGGCCTAAAGGCAGTGGTTCGGCTCTCCCCGAGGAATGATTCTCCGCCGTGACCGGCCTCGCCACCCCCCATCCCGCGCCATGAGCGACCCGGCTAGCGATCGGCAGCACATGGCGGCGGCGCTCGCCGTGGCGCGGCGCGGCCTGGGCAATACCTGGCCCAATCCGGCGGTCGGCTGCGTGCTGGTGAAGGATGGCCAGGTGCTGGCCCGCGGCTGGACCCAGCCCGGCGGCCGGCCGCATGCCGAGGCCGAGGCGCTGGCCCGCGCGGGTGAGAGCGCCCGCGGCGCCACCGCCTATGTCACGCTCGAGCCCTGTTCCCACTGGGGCCGCACCCCGCCCTGCTGCGACGCGCTGATCCGCGCCGGGGTGAGCCGGGTGGTCGTCGCCACCGGCGACCCCGATCCCCGCGTCGATGGCCGCGGGTTGCAGCGGCTGCGGGACGCCGGGGTCGCCGTCGAGCTCGGTCTGCTGGGGCCGGAGGCGCGGGCGGTGAATGCCGGCTTCGCCCGCCGCATCACCCGCGGCCTGCCGCTGGTCACCCTCAAGCTCGCCACCACCCTCGATGGCCGCATCGCCACCGCCGCGGGCGAAAGCAAGTGGATCACCGGCCCTGCCGCCCGGCGGGAGGCGCATGCCCTGCGCGCCCGGCACGATGCCATGCTGGTCGGCAGCGGCACCGTGCTCGCGGATGACCCGGAGCTGACCTGCCGCATCCCCGGCATGGCCCGGGTCGCGCTTGCCCGCGTCGTCGCCGACAGCCGGCTGCGGACGCCGCTGGCCTCGAAGCTGGTGGCGACCGCGCGGGAGGTGCCGACCTGGATCGCCACCCGGACCAACCGCCGGCCCAGCGACCTGGCGCCCTATCTCGCCGCCGGGGTGCAGATCCTCTCGGTGCCCAGCGCCCGGCCCGGCGTGGCGCGGGCCGGGCTCGACCTCGGCGCCCTGCTCGGCGCGATGGCCCAGCGCGGGGTGACGCGGGTCCTGGCCGAAGGTGGCGCCGGGCTGGCCGCCGGGCTGCTGCGTGGCGGCTTCGTCAACCGGCTGGCCTGGTTCCATGCGCCCGGGATCATGGGTGGCGATGGCCTGCCCGCGGTGCAGCCCTTGCCGCTTGCCCTGCTTTCCGCCATGCCCAAGTTCCACCGGGTCGCCAGCCGGCCCCTGGGCGAGGACTGGCTCAGCGAATTCGAGGAGGTCGAGGCAGCATGTTCACCGGGATCGTGACCGACCTTGGCACCGTGCGGGACATCCAGCCGCTGGGCGAGGGTAACGATATGCGCCTCGTCATCGGCACCTCCCCGGCCTTCCTGGGGGAGCCGGCGGCGGTGATCGGCGCCTCCATCGCCTGTTCCGGCTGCTGCCTCACGGCGGTGCAGCTCGGCGGGGATTTCTTCGCGGTCGATGCCTCGGCCGAGAGCCTGTCGAAGACGACGCTCGGCCGGTTGGTCGCCGGCAGCCGCATAAACCTCGAACGCGCACTGCGGATGGGCGACGAGCTGGGCGGGCATTTGGTCTCGGGCCATGTCGACGGCGTCGCCGAGGTGCTGTCCGCGGTACCGGAGAATGGCTCCGTCCGCTGGCGCTTCCGGCTGCCGCCGGGCCTCTCGCGCTTCGTCGCGGAGAAGGGTTCGGTGGCGATCGACGGCGTCTCGCTGACGGTGAACGAGGTTGACGGCGACGTCTTCGGGGTCAACATCATCCCGCATACCGCGGCGGTGACCACCTTCGCCACGCTGCAACCGGGCGGATTCGTCAATATCGAGATCGATACCCTGGCCCGCTACGTGGCCCGGCTGGTATCGACCGACATGAATTCCCGCGTGGCCGCGCCGCGCGGGACCGCCGCATAGGGGATTTCAGCATGACTGCCGCCGCGGCTTCCGGGCCATCCCTTTCCGGGCCATCCCCCGCGATCGAGACCAAGACCGTCAACTACTCCGACTTCATCTCCCCGACCGAGGAGCTGATCGAGGAGGCCCGCAGCGGCCGCATGTTCATCCTGGTGGATGACGAGGACCGCGAGAACGAGGGCGACCTGGTCATCCCCGGCCAATTCGCGACCCCCGCCGCCATCAACTTCATGGCCCGCTTCGCCCGCGGGCTGATCTGCCTGGCGATGGACCGCCGCCGCGTCGAGCAGCTCGGCCTGCCGCTGATGGCCCAGGCCAACGGCACCCGCCACGCGACCGCCTTCACCGTCAGCATCGAGGCCAAGGACGGCGTCACCACCGGCATCTCCGCCGCCGACCGTGCCCATACCATCGCCGTCGCCATCAACCCGGAGATGAGCCGCGAGCAGATCGTGACGCCGGGCCATGTCTTCCCGCTGGTCGCCCGCGACGGCGGCACCCTGGTCCGCGCCGGGCATACGGAAGCCTCGGTCGATCTCGCGCGGCTGGCCGGGCTCAACCCCTCCGGCGTCATCTGCGAGATCATGAACGACGACGGCACCATGGCCCGGATGCCGGACCTGGTCGCCTTCGCCCAGCACCACGGCCTCAAGCTCGGCACCATCGCCGACCTGATCGGCCACCGGCGCCGGACCGAGCGGCTGGTTCGCCGCGTCTCCGAGGGCCATATCGACCACGCCATCGGCGGCGAGTGGAAGTTGGTGGTCTATACCAACACCCTCGAATACGCCGAGCACATGGCCATGGTGAAGGGCGACGTCTCCGCCCCCGGCCCGGTGCTGGTGCGGATGCATGCCGCCAACCTGCTGAACGACACCGTCGTCGGCACCGGCTCGCGCGATCTGCACGACAGCATGCGGATGATCGACCAGGCCGGCCGCGGCGTCGTCGTCATCATCCGCGACTGGCGGCTGACCAACATGAGCGAGCAGGTGAAGAGCAACGCCGGCCGCGTCGCCCCGCCCGAGATCCGCGACTACGGCATCGGCGCGCAGATCCTGGCCGACCTCGGGGTGCGCGACATGGTGCGGCTATCGAACAACCCCCGGCCCATCGTCGGGCTCGAGGGCTATGGGCTGCGCGTGGTGGAAACCCGCGCGCTCATCCAGAAGGATTAGGACATGAGCACGATCGATGCGCCGGAGCGCACGGCCCAGGCGATCCCCGGGCCGGCGCCGCACCTGCTGGTGATCCAGGCGCCCTACTACGAAGCGGTGGTCACCGGCATGCGCCGCGGCGCCGAACGCGTTTTCGAGGCGACCGGCTGCACCGTGGACGTGGTCGATGTCGCCGGCGCCTATGAGCTGCCGGCGGCGCTGCGCATGGCGATCAGCCAGCCGACCAAGGGGCCGAAGCCGATGCGCTACGACGGCTTCCTGCTGCTCGGCTGCGTCATCAAGGGCGAGACCGACCACTACGACTTCATCTGCAACGCGGTCTGCCAGGGCGTGATGAACGTCTCGACCGAGCGCGGCGCGGCCATCGGCTTCGGCCTGCTGACGGTGGAGAATCTCGGCCAGGCGGAAGCCCGCTCGGCCGACGACCGGCACAACAAGGGCGCGGAGGCGGCGCATGCGCTGCTCGGCCAGGTGGCGCTGAGGCGGCGCTGGGGCCTGTCGTGAGCGGTTCCACGAAGGATACCGGCATGAGCGAGCTGGACAAGCTGCGCGCCGAGATGGAGGCGGAGCAGCGCGCCGAGGCGGCCGCCGCCCTGCCGAAGCCGCAGCCCGCGAAGGCCAAGCCGGGTGGCAAGGCCCAAGGCGGCAAGGCACAGGCCGGCAAGACCCCGGGTGGCAAGCCCCAGGCCGGGCCGAAGCCCCGCGGCCGGCCGCGCACCGGCGCCCGCGTCGCCGCGGTGCAGGCGCTGTACCAGAGCGACCATACCGGCGAATCGGCCGAGGCGGTCATCCAGCAGTTCCTCCAGCACCGCATCGGCTCCCTGCCCGGCCGCGGCGGCTACGAGGAAGGCTGGATCCCCGAGGCCGATGTCCCGCTCTTCGGCGCCATCGTCCGCAAGGCGGCGCAGAACGGCGAGACGCTGGATGGCATCCTGACCGGGCTGCTGGATGCGAATTGGCCGCTGACCAAGCTGGACCCGGTGCTGCGCGCCCTGCTGCGCGCCGCGACGGCCGAGCTCTGGGGTCCCGAGGGCACAAGCGATGCCAATGCGCCGCCGGCCAAGGTGGTGATCAACGAATACCTCGACATCGCCCATGGCTTCTTCGGCGGCGAGGAACCCCGCTTCGCCAATGGCATGCTGGACGCCCTGGCCCGCAGCCTCCGGCCCAAGGAATTCCCCGGCACCGGGCGATAGGCCATGGCGGCCCCGGCCGAATTCGCGCTGATCGCCCGGCATTTCCTGCCGCTGGCCGGGCCCGGCGCGCTGGGGCTGGCCGATGACGCCGCGCTGCTGGACCCGCCGCCCGGCCGCCAGCTCGTGCTGGCGGCCGATGCCATGGTCGCCGGCGTCCACTTCCTGCCGGATGACCCGCCGGAGACCATCGGCCGCAAGCTGCTGCGGGTGAACCTCTCCGACCTCGCCGCCATGGGCGCGGCGCCGCTCGGCTACCTGATGACGACAGCCTTCCCGCGCGACCTGCCGGAGGCCTGGATCGCCGGCTTCGTCGCCGGGCTGGCGGCCGACCAGCGAGAGTTCGGCCTGGCGGTGCTGGGCGGCGATACCGTCTCCATCCCCGGCCCGATCAGCCTGTCGCTGACCATCCTCGGCACGGTCGCGCCCGGGGCGGCGCTGCGGCGCCAGGGGGCGCGGGCGGGCGACCAGATCTGGGTCTCCGGGACCATCGGCGACGGGGCGCTCGGCCTCCGCGTGCTGCAGGGGACGCTGCCGGGCGATGCGGCGGGCCATCTCGCCGATCGCTACCGGCTGCCGCGGCCGCGCCTCGCCCTCGGCGCGGCGCTCACCGGGCTGGCGCGGGCGGCGATGGATGTCTCGGACGGGCTGGTGCAGGACCTCGGCCATCTCTGCCGCGCCGGTGGCCTCGGCGCCCGGATCCAGGCCGCCGCCGTGCCGCTCTCCCCCGCGGCCCGCGCCCTAGTCATGGCGGACCCGGCGCTGCTCGCGCTGGTGCTGAGCGGCGGCGACGACTACGAATTGCTTTTCGTGGCACCGCCCGGGGCGGCTGCCATGGTCGAGGCCCGGGCCGCGGCCGCCGGCACGCCGGTGACGCGGATCGGGGAATTCACCGAGGGACCCGAAGAGGTCCTCGTTCAAGGACCGGACGGCGCCCCGCTGGCGCTGCCGGCGGGGGGATGGAGCCATTTCTGACGAAGAACGCCGCATGAAGCGGCAGGTCTGGTTGCTGTTCTGCTGCCAGGCCCTGATGCAGGCGGCGACCGTTGGCCAGGCGGTGATGGCGGCGCTGATCGGCCATTCGCTGGCCGAGGACAAGTCGCTCTCGACCCTGCCGGTCGCCATCCAGATGACGGCGACCATGGCCGCCTCCATCCCCGCCGGCCTGGTCTTCGCCCGGCTCGGCCGGAAGCCCGGCTTCATCCTCGGCGCGCTCGGCGCCATGGCGGGGTCGCTGACCTTCGCCGCCGGGGTCTGGTTCGGCGACTTCACCCTGTATTGCCTCGGCGCCGTCCCGGCCGGGCTCGGCTTCGGCATCGCCCAGCACTACCGCTTCGCCGCCGCGGAGGTCGCCACGCCGGCCTACCGGCCGCGCGCCATCAGCCTGGTGATGACCGGCGGCATCCTCTCGGCGATCTTCGGGCCGGAGCTGGTGAAGGCGACGCGGGAGGTGATGCCGCCCTTCCTCTTCCTCGGCACCTATCTGGCGCTGGCCTGCCTGCCGCTGGTCTGCATGACCCTGCTGTCCTTCGTGAAGCTGCCGCCGCCGCCCGCCCGCAACGCCGGCGGCGCCCCGGTGCGGGAGATCATGCTGCGCCCGGCCTTCATCACCGCGGTCGTCACCGGCATGGTCGCCTTCGGCACCATGAACCTGCTGATGACCTCGACCCCGGTCGAGATGATGCTCTGTGGGTTTGGCGTCGGCGCCTCGGCGACGGTCATCCAGATCCATGCCATCGCCATGTTCGGGCCGGGCTTCTTCACCGGGCGGCTGATCAGCCGCTTCGGGGTCCGGCCGGTGATCACCACCGGGGCGGCGCTGACCGCGCTCTGCGTCGTCATCGGGCTGACGGGCGAAAGCTTCGCGCATTTCGGCATCGCCCTCGGCGTGCTGGGGCTCGGCTGGAACTTCATGTTCGTCGGCGCGACCAACCTGCTGGCGACGGCCCATAGCGCGGCGGAGCGGGTGCGGGCCCAGGCCGCCAACGACACCATCGTCTTCGGCACCGTCGCCTGCACCGCCTTCGCCTCGGGCGCGGTGCATGCCCAGGCGGGCTGGGTGGTGCTGAACCTGACGGTGCTGCCGGCGCTGGCGCTGGCCCTGGCGATGATCGCCTGGCAATACGCCCGGGGGGCCCGGCAGGCGGCGGCGGGCTGAGGCTGCGGTCGCGCCAAGCTGAAGCGCCCGGGCTGCGACCCGGGGCGATGCCGGATGTTCAGCCGGGATGCCCCTGCTTCGCCTGATACTTCTGCTCGGCCTCGCTCTCGTCGCCGCCTGCGGCCCCTTGCAGCCGGCGGCCGGGCCGCCGCCCTATGGCCGCAGTCCCGGCGGCACCAATAGCGGGTCCTGAACGGCCCGCTCAGCCGATCTCCGCCAGGGTGCTCGGGTGAAACAGCGCCTCGGGCGGGATGGGCTGCGCCGCGAGGCCGTCGGCGACCGCGTAGCGGATCATCGCCGCCACCTCCTCCCGGTTGCGGGCGAAGCCGTAGGGCCAGGGATCGCCGCCCATGATCGCTGCCTGCTCCTCATAGGCCGCGGCGATCCAGGGCAGCGAGACCCGCAGCACGTTCACCAGCTGCAGCTCCGCGAGGGACAGCGCCTTGGCCTTGCCGAAGGCGCGGTAGAGTTCCAGCGGCAGCCAGGGGTGGCGCTCGGCAACATCCTTGCGGATGGCGATGCAATGCATGATGGGGAAGAAGCCGCTGGCCTTGTGCCAGGCGATCTCCTCCGCCTTGTAGTCCGGATAGAGCCGGGCGACCGGGGCGCTGCCATCCGTGAGGCAGGCCGGCGGACGCGGCGCGATCAGCGCATCGATGGTGCCTTCCGCCAGGGCCGTCGGCAGGTCCTGACCGAGCGGGGCCACGTCGAAGCCCGGCGGCAGGGTGATGGCGATGCGCTCGGTGCCGATGCGCCAGCGGATGCCGCGTGTATCGACGCCGTAGTGCTCCCGCAGGATGCCGCGCACCCAGAGCGCCGCGGTCTGCTGGTATTCCGGCAGGCCGATGGTCCGCCCGGCGAGATCCGCCGCGCTGCGGATGCCACGGTCGGTACGGATATAGATGGCCGAGTGACGGAAGGCGCGCGAGAGGAAGACGGGGATGCCGACGTAGCCGCTGTCGCCCCGCGCGGTGGTGACGATATGGCTGCCCATCGAGAGCTCGGTGACCTCGAAGGCCTTGTCGCGCAGGGCGCGGCGGAAGATGTCCTCCGGCTCGCCGATGATGGGGTTGAGGTCGACGCCGGCGATGACGACGCGGCCGTCCAGCACCGGCCGGGTGCGGTCGGTCGCGGCCATCGCCATGGTCAGGGGAATGCGGCTCATGCCTCGGCCTTTGCCAGGGTGTCGGGGGTGAAGGGCAGCGCGCGCGGCCGGACCCCCAGGGCTTCGAAGATGCCGCCGGCGATGGCGGCGATGGTGGGCGACATGCTGGCCTCGCCGGAGCCGAGGAAGGGCTGGTCCGGCCGGTCGATGAGCACGACTTCCACCTTCGGCACCTCGGAGAAGCGCAGGATCGGGTAGCTCTCCCAGGTGTCGCTGGTGACGGTGCGGCGGTCGAAGGCGACCTGCTCCAGCAGCGCGACCGAGGTGCCGTGGATGGCGCCGCCCTCGTACTGGTTCATCACGCCATCGGGGTTCACCACCTCGCCGACGTCGCCGGCGATCCAGAGGCGGCGGCAGAAGATGCGCTCGCGCGCCTCGACCTCGGCCACCACCGCGGCCCAGGCGCCGGAGTTTTTGTAGCGGGCGACGCCGACGCCCATGCCCCAGCCCTCGCGCCGGGTGCGCCCGGCCCAGCCGGCCATGGCGGCGGCGCGTTCCAGCACGGCGATCGCGCGCGGGTCGTCCAGGTGGCGCAGGCGGTAGTCCACGGGATCGGCGCCGGCCAGCGCCGCCGCCTCGTCCATCACGCTCTCGATCGACCAGACGTTCAGCGTCGCGCCCAGCCCGCGCAGCGCCGAGGTGCGGATCGGCATCTCCAGCAGCCGGGTCGTCTCCACCGTCAGCGCCGGGATGCGGTAGAAGGGCACGCCGTTGCGCGGGGCGCCGCCGCCGGCGGCCATCGGCGGGTTGATGCTGGGCTTCACCGCGAAGGGCTCGGCCAGCAGCGCGGCCGAGAGCAGCGTCGGCTCCGCCCCCCGCCCGGGCCGGGAGGAATGGCCGTTGCTGACGATATGGCTGCGCCAGCCGGCGAGGTTGCCGGCGGCGTCCAGGTCGGCCTCGATGTCCACCAGCATGGCCGGGGAGACGGGCGACCAGCCCAGCTCCTCGGCACGGGACCAGAGCAGCCGCACCGGCACGCCGGGCACCGCGCGGGCGACCAGCACGGCATCCAGCGCCACGTCGTCGGCACCGTTGTGGCCGTAGCAGCCGGCGCCCTCGCGATGCCGCACCACGATCTTCTCGGGCGGGCACTTCAGCGCCTTCGCCAGGTCGGCGCGCAGGTTGTAGGGCCCCTGGCTATGGGTGAAGACCTCGACGGCATCACCCTCCCAGCGCGCCACCGCGCAGGACGGGGCGATGGAGGCATGTGCTAGGTAGGGCCGGGTGAAGCTGCGGCGCAGCGTCCGCGCGACGGCCGGCGCCGGCTCGGCACGGCTCGCCACGCTGCTGCGCTCGCCGCGCGTCGCCGCGTCGCGCAGCCACTCGGCCAGCAGCGCCTGCTCCGGCAGGCTATCCGCCGCGTTCCAGTCCGCGCGGGCGGCGATGCGGGCCGCCGCCGCCTCCGCATCCCATTCGGTCGAGGCCAGCACGGCGAGGAAATTGCCGTCCCGCACCAGCCGCGCATCGCCCGGCAACGGGCCCTCGCGCAGCGCCGCCAGCGTCGCGCCGCGGGCCGGCGGCCGCACCACCCGGGCATGCAGCATCCCCGGCAGCCGCATGTCGTGCACGTAGCGGGCGGCGCCGAAGACCTTGTCCGGCAGGTCGATCCGCGGCACCGAGGTGCCGGCGATGGTCCGCGCGCCCGGCGCCTTGGCCGTCACCGCGACCGGCGCCTCGCACTCCAGCAGCGCCTGGTCGGCCAGCGCCCAGTAGCTGCCGATCTCCCCGGCCGGGCCGAAGAAGCGGCCGTCCTCGATGCGGATCGCCTCCAGCGGCACGCCGACCCGCTGCGCGACCACGCCGAGGAAGATCATCCGCGCCGCGGCGCAGACATGGCGCAGCGCGCTGCCGCTATCCTGGGTCGAGAGGCTGCCGCTGGTCACCGCCTCGTCCGGGCTGTCCGGCGTCGAGGCCGGCTGCGCAGTGACGCGGGCGAAGGCGACGTCCAGCTCGTCGGCGGCGATCTGGCTGAGGGTGGTCAGGATCCCCTGCCCCAGCTCCACCTTGCCCGGGGTGATGGTGACGCGGCCATCCGGGTGGATCGCCAGCCATTGCGACAGCCGGCGGTTGGTATGCAGGTTGCCCGGCAGCCGCGGCTTGCCGTCCTCCACCTTCAGGGCGGCGCCGAATCCGTGGCTCATGCGCTGGCCCCCTGGATCGCCCGGATGATCCGGTTGTGGCTGCCGCAGCGGCAGAGGTGCGGCTCCAGCGCGGCGCGGATGGCGTCCTCCCCCGGCGTCTTGTCCCGCTCCAGCAGCGCCGCCGCGCTGATGAGGATGCCGGAGAGGCAATAGCCACATTGCCCCGCCTGCTCCGCCAGGAAGGCAGCCTGCAGCGGATGCGGCGCCTCCGGCGTGCCGAGGCCCTCCACCGTCACCACCCGCTGCCCGGCGACCGCCCCGGCACCGAGCGTGCAACTGTACCGCGGCACCCCATCCACCAGCACCATGCAGGACCCGCAGAGCTCGTTGCCGCAGCCGAAGCGCGGGCCGGAAAGCCCGCCCGGGCCGCGCAGCGCCTGCAGCAGGGTGGCGTCGTCGGGCACGTCCAGCGCCACCGCGGCACCGTTCAGGGTGAATTGCACCATTGCGGCGTCTCCTCAATCGGGCCGGATATTCGCGTCGTGCAACAGCTTCGCCAGGGTGGCGCCGTCGCGCCGCAGATAGGCGTCGTAGTCGGCCAAGGTCATCACCATCGGCTCCGCCCCCATCCGCCGGATCGCCGCCCGGCCGGCGGGCGCATCGACGATGGCGGTGATCGCGGCATGCAGCCGCGCGACGATGGCGGGGGGCGTCGCCGCCGGCATCATCAACCCGATCCAGATCGGGTATTCGAATCCCGGCAGCACCTCCGCCACTGCCGGCAGATCGGGTGCACCGCCAGGGCGTTGTTGGCAATGCTGATCGGCGCCACCGCGGTCAGGTCCCGCAGCAGCACGTAGCCCCGGTGCGGGATCAGCACCTCATTGGCCGAGGCGGTATTGCCCAGTGCCACCAGCGTATGCCCGTCGGGCGCCGCCTTGGCCGCCAGGTCGGTGCCGATGGTGCCGCCGGCGCCGGGACGGTTCTCGATCACCACCGGCTGGCCCAGCGCCTGGGACAGCGGCTCGGCGACGAAGCGCGCGGCGACATCGGCGGCCCCGCCCAGGCCGAAGGGCACGATGATGCGGATGGGCCGGCTCGGCCAAGGGGCGCCACCGGGGCCGGGCTGCGCCCGCAGGCCGGGCGCGGCGAGGCTGCTGGCCGCGGCCAGCAGCAGGCGGCGGGTCGGGCGCATCAGCCGGCCTCGATCTTCGCCAGGCGGATCCACTCCCGCTGCCGCTCCACGTCGCGCCGCAGGAACTCGCCGAATTCGGCGACGGACATCAGCATCGGCTCGGCCCCGCCGCGCGCCATCGCCTCCCGCGCCGGCCCCGCCGCCAGGATCCGGTCGACCTCGGCATGGAGGCGCTCGATGATGGCCGGCGGCGTCCCGGCGGGTGCCATCAGCCCGAGCCAGATGGAGGCCTCGAAGCCCGGCAGGCTCTCCGCCACCGTCGGCACCTCCGGCAGCAGCGGGCTGCGCCGCGGCCCGGTGGTGCCGAGCCCGATCAGCCGGCCGCCGGTGATCTGCTCCCGCATGGTCGGGATGGCGTCGAACATGATCGGCACCTGCCCGGCGATCAGCGCCGTCCGCGCCTCGTTCGAGCCGCGGAAGGGGATGTGGTTCAGCTTGATCCCGGCGAGCGCGGCGAAGACCTCGGAGGCGATGTGATAGGGCGTGCCGGGGCCGGAGGAGGCGTAGTCCAGCGTACCCGGCGCGGCGCGGGCCTTGGCGATCAGCTCCGCCACCGATCGCACCCCGAGCGAGGGATGCACCGCCAGCACGTGGAAGGCGATGTTGATGGCGGCGACCGGCACCAGGTCCCGCAGCAGCGCATAGGGCCGGTGCGGGAGCAGCGTCTCGTTCGCCGTATGGGTATTCGACATCAGCAGCAGGGTCAGGCCATCCGGCGGCGCCTTCGCCACGAGGTCGGTGCCGATGACCGCCCCGGCCCCGGGGCGGTTCTCGATCACCACCGGCTGGCCCAGCGCCTGGGTCAGCGGATCGGCCAGGAAGCGCGCCGCGACATCGGCGGAACCGCCGAGGCCGAAGGGCACCACGATGCGGACCGGCCGGCCCGGCCAGGGCGTGCCCGACTGGGCGGACGCCCGGAGAGGAGCCCCGAGGGCGGCAATCGTGGCGGCGAGAGTCCGACGGCGCATCGCGTTTCCCCGTGCTTATCGGGGAAGGATCGGCCGGGGCTGGCGCGGATGCAAGGCTGCTAGCCGGCGGGCGGCGGGTCCAGCCAGTCCGGCCGGGGCAGCGCCAGATAGGCATTGCGCAGCGCCTGCGACCAGCCCTCCGAGATGGCGCGGAAATACGGGTCCTCCTCGGTGATTCGCCGCCGCAGCGTCACCGCGAAGTCATCCGCCCGGTAGACCAGCAGGTCGATCGGCATCCCGACCGTGAGGTTGGAGCGCAGCGTGCTGTCCATGCTGATCAGCACCAGCTTCACCCCATCCATCAGCGGCGTGTCGAAGCCGATCACCCGGTCGAGGATCGGCTTGCCGTATTTGTGCTCGCCGATCTGCAGGAAGGGCGTGTCGGTGGTCGCCTCGATGAAGTTTCCCGCGGCGTAGATCAGGAAGAGCCTCGGCGGATTGTGCACCCCGGGGCCGCCGATCTGGCCGCCGAGCATCAGCGAGATGTCGAAGCGCACCCCCTGCGCCGAGAGCGAGGGGCCATCGGCCGCGAAGACCTCCCGCACCGCCTGGCCCACCAGCTGCGCGGCGTGGAACATGCTGTCGACGCTGCGCAGCGTCAGCGTCTCCCCGTCCAGCCGGACGCCTTCCTGCAGCCGGTTCCACACCGCCTGGGTGATGGCGAGGTTGCCGGCCGAGAGCAGGACCAGCACCCGCTCCCCGGGCACCTCCTCCACCTGCATCTTGCCGAAGACGGAGATGTTGTCGACGCCGGCATTGGTCCGCGTATCCGAGAGCAGCACCAGGCCCTCCCGCAGGTAGAGGCCGACGCAATAGGTCATGCGTGCTGGATGTAGAAGGCGTCGATCTCCGCCCCCAGCGCCGCGGTGCGGTCGATCATCGCGGTCAGGAAGGCATGCAGCCCTTCCTCGAGGATGGCGTCGATCCGGCCGAAGCGGAGCTGCGCCTGGATGGTGCCGGCGACGCGGTGGCATTCGCCGCGGCGGCCGCCCTGGCCGGTGGCGATCGCCTCCAGCGTCTCCGCCACCTCGGCGAAGCAGGCCATCAGGCTGCGCGGCAGCTCGGGCCGCAGGATCATCAGCTCGGCGATCAGCCGCGGCTGCAGCCGGTCCCGGTAGATCCACTGATAGGACCTGAGGGCGGAGACGGAGCGCAGCACCGACTGCCACTGCACGTAGTCCACCGCGCCATCCGCCTCCGCCGTCAGCAGCTGGTGCTTCACGTCCAGCAACCGGGCGGTATTGTCCGCGCGTTCCAGCATGGTGCCGAGGTGGACGAAGTGCCAGGCCTCGTTCCGCAGCATGGTGTCATGCGCCGCGCCGTTGAACAGCGTCACCCGCTCCCGGACCCAGCCGAGGAAATCGGCGAGCTTCTCGCCCTCCATCGCCTCGGGCGGCATGGCGCGGAGCTGGTTCCAGGTATCGTTCAGCGCCTCCCACATGTCGACCGTCAGCGCGGTGCGGACCGCCCGCGCGTTGCGCCGCGCCGATTCGATGCAGGCGGAGATGCCGGAAGCATTGTCGGGGTCGAAGACCAGCCAGTGCACCACCGATTCGGCGCTCGGCGCCTCGTACTTCTTGTAGAAGGTGTCGTCGCCGCCCGAGGCGGTGATGAGCGAGCGCCATTCCTCCGCCTCCGCCCCGAAGCGGGCCGAGACCGCCGCCATGCGGGAGGCGACGCCGAGGCCGCGGGCGACGTTGCCCGCGCGCTCGGTATAGCGGGCGAGCCAGAAGAGGCTGTCGGCGGTGCGGCTGAGCATCAGCCGAGCACCGACTGGGATTGGGACTGGCTCTGGGACTGGCTCTGGGACTGGCCCTGGCTCTGGGACTGGCCCTGGCCCGCCGGCGGCTCGGCGCCCGGACCCTCGTCCTCCAGGATCCAGGTATCCTTGGTGCCGCCGCCCTGGGAGGAGTTCACCACCAGCGAGCCCTCCCGGATGGCGACCCGGGTCAGCCCGCCGGGCACGATGCGGATCTCCTTGCCGCCCGAAAGGATGAAGGGGCGCAGGTCGACGTGGCGCGGCGCGATCCCCTGCTCCACCACCGTCGGGCAGGTCGAGAGCGCGAGGGTCGGCTGGGCGATGTAGTCGCCCGGCTTGGCCAGGATGCGGGCGCGGAACTCCTCGCGCAGGTCCTTGGTCGCATGCGGGCCGATCATCATGCCGTAGCCGCCCGAGCCCTTGGCCAGCTTCACCACCAGCTTGTCGAGGTTGCCGAGGACATACTTGCGGTCCTCCTCCCGCTCGCAGAGGAAGGTCGGCACATTGGCCAGCAGCGGCTCCTCGCCGAGGTAGAAGCGCACCATCTCCGGCACATAGGGATAGATCGCCTTGTCGTCGGCGATGCCGGCGCCGGGCGCATTGGCCAGCGCCACGTTGCCGGCGCGATAGGCGCCCATCAGCCCCGGCACGCCGACCAGGCTATCGGCGCGGAAGACCGTGGGGTCGAGGAATTCGTCGTCGATGCGGCGGTAGATCACGTCCACCCGCTTCGGCCCGGCGGTGGTCCGCATGAAGACCAGGTTGTTCTCGACGCAGAGATCGGCGCCCTCGACCACCTCGATGCCCATCTCGTCGGCGAGGAAGCAGTGCTCGTAATAGGCGCTGTTGTAGGGCCCGGGGGTGAGGATGACGACGCAGGGATCCGCCCCGGCGCGCGGCGGCGCCACCGCCTTCAGCGTCTCCAGCAATTCCTCGGGGTAGCGCCCCACCGGGGCGATGCGGTGCTGGGCGCAGAGCCGCGGAAACAGCCGCAGCATCGCCTCCCGGTTCTCCAGCATGTAGGAAACGCCGGAGGGCGTGCGGCAATTGTCTTCCAGCACGTAGAATTCGTCCGGCCCGGTGCGCACCATGTCGATGCCGGCGACATGGGTATAGACGCCGCCCGGCGGGACGATGCCCACCATCTCGGCGCGGTAGCCCTCGTTCTCCAGCACCAGCGCGGTCGGGACGCGGCCGGCCCGCAGGATCTCCTGCTTGCCGTAGACATCGCCGAGGAAGGCGTTCAGCGCCCGCACCCGCTGCCGCAGCCCGGCCGCCATCCGGTCCCATTCGGACCGCGCGATGATGCGCGGGATGATGTCGAAGGGGATCAGCCTTTCGGGGTCACCGCCTTCGCCATAGACCGCGAAGGTGATGCCGATGCGCCGGAACAGCAGCTCGGCCTCATGCCGCTTGCTGTCCAGCTGTTCCCGCGGGGTGGCGCGGAGCCAACGGTCGATTTCGGCATAGGCGGCGCGCACGCCCTCCTCTGCCCGCATTTCGTCGAAAGCGGCGGTCTTTGCCTGCGACACGGACGATGCGGCCCCCATAATTATTTCCCAGCCCCAGCAAAGCAGCCCTTCGCAAACCAGCACGGACGGCCATGCGGCCGCAAGCGCCGCCCGCCAGGGAATTGCCCGCCAACCTACCGTTTTGCCCATCCCCTGCCCAGGACCCGGCCATTGCCCGCCACTCGGACGGGCATCGCCCGCTTTGGCGGCCGGCGGCGCCGCCGCTATGCTGGCCGGGACCAGGGAGATACGACCAGTGGCGATGACGGGTGCGGATGCGGTGGCGGCGGCGCTGGCGGCGGCCGGGGTGGCGCGGATCTATGGCGTGCCGGGCGGCGGCTCCAGCCTCGACCTGATCACGGCGGCGGCGGCGCAGGGCATTCCCTTCATCCTGGCCCGGCAGGAAAGCGCCGCGGTCATCATGGCGGCGACCGAGGCGGAGCTTTCCGGCAAGCCCGGCGCGGCCCTGGTCACCCGCGGCCCAGGCGTGAGCAACGCGGCCAATGGCATGGCCCAGGCGAGCCTCGACCGCGCGCCGGTGCTGCTGCTGGCCGATGGCTTCCCCGGGGCCGAGCGGGCCTATGCCAACCACCAGTTCCTCGACCAGGTCGCCATGCTGGCGCCAGTGACCAAGGGCGCCGCCCGGGCCGTCGAGGCCGGCGCCGCCGCCGGCCCCATGGCCGCCACCCTGCTGGCGACCGCGATGGCGGCGCCGCGCGGCCCGGTGCTGCTGGAGCTGTCGGCCGGCGCCGCCCGCGCCCCGGCCCAGCCCCTGCCTGCGACCGATACCGCCCGGCCCGCCGCCGCCGCTGGTCCCGCCCTGGCCGCGGCGCGGCGCCTGCTGGCCGAGGCGCGCCGCCCGGTGATCGTCGCCGGGCTGGAGGCGACCGATCCCGCCGCCTGCGACGCGCTGCGCGCCCTGGCCGCGGAGCTCGGCTGCCCGGTGCTGGTCACCTACAAGGCCAAGGGCGTCTTCCCCGACGCCGATCCGCTGTTCGGCGGCGTCTTCACCGGCGGCCAGGCGGAAGCGCCGATCATGGCCGAGGCGGATTGCATCATCCTCGCCGGCGCCGATCCGGTGGAATTCGTACCCCAGCCCTGGCGCTTCGCCGCCCCGGTCATCGAGCTCGGCACCGCGCCGCGGCCGCTGGCCTACCGCACCCCGGCCGCGGCGATCCATGGCCCCCTCGCCCCGTCTCTCGCCGCACTCGCCGAGGGCGCCGCCGCCAGCGGCTGGACCGCGCCGGCGATCGCCGCCCACCGCGACCGCTGGCTGGCGGTGCTGGCCAATGCGCCCGGCGGCAACCGCGGCATCTCGCCCCAGGCCGTGGTCGAGCTCGCCCAGGCCGCCTGCCGCCAGGCCGGGGCCGATCCGCGCGTCTCGGTCGATGCCGGCGCGCATATGTTCCCCAGCACCACCTTCTGGCAGGCCAGCCGGCCGGGCGACCTGCTGATCTCGAACGGCCTCGCCACCATGGGCTTCGCCCTGCCCGCCGGCATCGCCGCCGCGCTGCACGACCCGGCCCGCGGGGCGCTCGCCTTCACCGGCGACGGCGGGCTGCTGATGGCGCTCGGGGAACTGGCGACGGCGGCCGCGCTCGGGGTGAAGCTGGTCGTCGTGGTCTTCGACGACAGCACCCTCTCGCTCATCGACATCAAGAAATCCGGGGAGGTCCCGCCGGCCGCGCTCGGCTGGCCGGCGGCGGATTTCGCCGGGATCTTCACCGCCCTCGGCGGGCTCGGCCTCAGGGCGCGGAACGAGGCGGAGTACCGGTCGGCGCTGGCCGAGGCGCTGGCCGCCCCCGGCCCGGCGCTGGTCGACGTGCTGGTCGACCCCGGCAGCTACCCCGCCCAGATCAAGGCGCTGCGGGGATGAGCGACGACCCGCATGCGGTCACCACCCCGGCGCAGCTCGCGGCGCTGTACGAGGCGCCGCATCCGCGCTTCCTCGCCAAGGTGACGGACCGGCTGGAGGCGACCTCGCTCGCCTTCATCGCCGCCTCGCCCTGGTGCGTGCTGGCCACCTGCGGGCCGCAGGGCGCGCATGCGACGCCGCGCGGCGATGCGCCGGGCTTCGTCGAGGCGCTCGACGAGCGCACCCTCGCCCTGCCCGACCGCCGCGGCAACAACCGGCTGGATGCCTTCCGCGACATCCTGGCGAACCCCGAGGTCGCCCTGCTCTTCGTCGTGCCCGGCGCGGGCGAGACCCTGCGGGTGAACGGCACGGCGCGGATCACCGCCGATCCCACGCTCTGCGCCCGCTTCGCGGTGCAGGGCAAGGCGCCGGTGACGGTGCTGCTGGTGACGGTGCGGGAGATCTACGCGCATTGCGCCAAGTCGGTCATGCGCTCCCGGCTCTGGAGCGAGATTCCGCGCCCGGCCGGGCTGCCGACCAATGGCCAGATGATCGCGGCGCATACCGCCGGCGGGCAGATCGACCCGGCGCGCTACGAGGCCGAATACCAGGCGCGGATCGCCAGCCAGATGTACTGAGCCGACGGCAAGCCCCCGGGGAGGGCAATGATTCCAACCCCAGGTAGAATCTTATTGCCAAGTCTTTCATATACGATATACCTGACTTCACGGTGTCGTGAGGTCTTAGGGGCGCGCCGGTCATTCCCTCCCTGGGAATCCCCGGCCCCTGCGGGCCGACCTGCCCAGGGGCAGCACTGGATTCGCCATGACCACAGATGTGAACCTGCTGATCCGCGGCCAGAGCAATGCACTGCTGTTCGTCGCGGATGGCGGCGCGGCGTCGCTGGAACGCCAGATCGAGGCGCAGCTGCCCGGCGTCGATATCCACATCCTGGCGAGCTACAACGAGGCCGACAGCAGCATCTACGCCGGCACCGCCTTTCTCGACTGGGACACCGATGGCGAGCAGCAGGGGCTGCTGAATTTCCTCAGGTCCGAGCCGGCCGGGGTGCGGGACAATCCGACCGTCACCCTGTGGATGCACAACGAATACGACGGCAATACTCCGGGCGTGACCACGGCCAAGTGGGTTTCCGAGGTGACGGCGGATGCGGCGCTGGTGCGCGCGGCGCTCGGCCAGGGCAGCGCGACGACGCCCTATGTCTTCACCTATGTCCCCTACAACTACGTCAAGGGCGACAGCTGGCAGCAGATCCAGAACGGCATGAACCAGCTTTCGGCCGATGCCGGCTTCAACGCCACCTTCGACAGCACCGCGATGAACGGGCTGCAGATGGATGGCGACGGCTATGCCAATAGCAGCCACATGGGCACGGCGGATGCCATGCGGGTGGCGGACCAGCTTGCGGCGACCATGGCGGCCACGGTGGCCGGCCTCACCGGCGGCAAGCCCGTTGCGCCCCGGCCCGTCACCCCCACGCCTATCATTGACACGACGCCGGTGATCAAGACCGTCGGCAGCGGCAGCGACACGCTGGTCCTCAAGATCAGCCAGGATGCCTATCTCGCCGGCGCCCAGTACACCGTCAGCGTCGACGGCAAGCAGATCGGCGGCACCCTCACCGCCGGCGCCTCCCATGCCGCCGGCCAGGACGACCTCATCACCGTCAAGGGCGACTGGACCGCCGGCGCCCACAAGGTGACCGTCAGCTTCCTCAACGACGCCTGGGACGGCGGCGGTGGCGACCGCAACCTCTACGTCGACGGCATCACATACAACGGCGCCGCCGTCTCCGGCGGCAAGGCCAGCCTGCTCAGCGCCGGCCCCGTCGACTTCGCCTTCACCGAGGC
>NZ_CEEDBP010000021.1:83089-102486 GCF_979252845.1 Belnapia sp. AC561 | reverse complement strand
GGCAGGGGGGGGCCGGCAGCGGGGGGCGGATCGGCAACAGCCGCGGCGAACCCGTGGCGGGACAAGGCGACTCGGCTGCGAAGCCCTGGCGATCGGCGGGACGGGGCTGTATGCAAGGGATCGTGCGCGCAATCATCCTCTCCGCCTCGCTCGGAGCCCTGCTCGGGGCCGCTGGCCCCTTTCTCATCCAGGGGGGGCTCACCGCGGCTGCCCTCGCCGCACCGCCGGGCGCCATGGCCGGCCCCGGCCAGGGGCTGCCCTTCGCGGCGCAGGACAGCCAGGCGCTGCTGCGGCTGGCGGACCGGCTGCGGCGGCTGGAGGAGGATGGGCTCGACCCCCGCGCCTATGCGGTGCCCGCCGATGCCCTGGCGGCGAGCGACCCGGCGGCCTGGCATGCCGGGCTGCAGCGGTCGGCGCTGCTGGCGCTGACCGACCTGCTGCATGGCCGGGTGGCGGAACTGCCGAACCGGGCCGACCTGCGGCGCGAGCTGGCGGCCGTGCCGCTGGGCCCCTGGATGACGGAACTGGCGACGGCGGCGGAGCCGGCCGCGGTGCTGGACCGGGCGGCGCTGCTGCCGCGGGAGGCCGCGGTGCTGAAGCGGGCGCTGGCCGTGGCCCGGGCGCGGGTGGCCGCCGGCGGCTATCCCGTGGTGCCGACCACCGGGCCGGATACGCTGGAGCCCGGCAGCTTCGATGCGCTGCGGGTGCCGGCGCTGCGGGCGCGGCTGCTGGCGACGGATGCGCTGCTGGCCTCGGCCGAGGTCGGCGACATGATCGTATACGATGAAGCGCTCGTGGCGGCGGTGAAGCGCTTCCAGGCGGCCGAGGGGCTGGAGCCGGATGGGCGGATCGGCCGCATCACCTTCGCCGCGCTGAACCGCCCGGCCGAGGCGACGGTGCGCCAGCTCCGGGTGGCGCTCGACATGCGGCGGGCGGCGCCGCCGCCGCCGGCGGAGCGGCATATCGAGGTGAACGTGCCGCATCAGCGGCTGGTCCTGGCCGAGCAGGGCCGGGTGCTGCTTGACATGGCCGTGATCGTCGGGAAGCCGGCCCGGGCCACGCCGATGCTGCGGGTGCGGCTGAATGCGATCCAGTTCAACCCGCAATGGGGAGTGCCTGAGCGCAATGCGCGGGAGGACCTGCTGCCGCGCTTCCGCCGCGACCCCCGGGCGATGATGGAGAAGGGCTTTCGCGTCTACGGTTTCGTCGATGGCGTCCGCACCGAGATCGATCCGACGACGATCGACTGGGCCAGCGTGAACCCGACCAGATTTCCCTATTTCATCCGGCAGGATGCGGGCGATATCAATGCCTTGGGCCGCATCAAGTTCATCATGCCGAATACCGAGGACATCTACATGCACGATACCCCCGACCGGCACCTGTTCCGCCGACCGGACCGCGCCTTCTCCTCGGGCTGCATCCGGCTGGAGAAGCCGATGGAGTTGCTGGACGTGGTGCTGCAGGGGACGGCGGGCTGGGACCGGGCGCGGGCCGAGCGGGTGCTGGCGAGCCGGGCGACGACGGGCGTCGCCATCGCCCGGTCGATTCCGGTGCGGCTGCACTATACCACCGCGGTCGTCGCGGGCGGGCAGGTGGTGCTGCGGCCGGATATCTACGGGCTGGACGAGGCCTATGCGCGGGCGATGGACAGCAGCCGGACGCGCGTCGCCAGCGCCGGGACGACAAGCCTGGGCGGGGCGCGCTGAGCATGCGGGCCAAGCTGCCGGCCTGCCCCTGCTGCGCCGGCGGGGGGGAGGCGGTGGTCTCGCGCCGCGGGTTCCTGGGCGCGGCGATCGGCCTGGCCTGCACCGCGGCGGGCGGGGCGCAGGCCCAGCTCCTCGGCGGCGGGCCGCGCAGCCTGAGCATCCAGCGGATGCAGACCGGGGAAAGCTTCACCGGCGACTACTGGCGGGACGGGCGCTACGACCGCGAGGCGCTGCGCCAGCTCGACTGGCTGCTGCGCGACCCCTCCATGGAGGAGGTGACGCCGATGGACCCGCGGCTCTTCGACGTGATGGCGACGGTCGCGCGGCAGATGGATGCGAGCGAGGGCTACCAGGTCATCAGCGGTTACCGGGCGCCGGAGACCAATGCGGCGCGGGCGCGGGAATCGCGCCGGGTGTCGCGGGCCAGCCTGCACATGTCGGGCATGGCGGCGGATGTGCGGCTGCCGGGGCGGGACAGCATGGGCCTGGCCCGGCTGGCGGCGGAGATGCAGATCGGCGGCGTCGGGCTGTATCGGCGGGATGGCTTCGTGCATCTGGATTGCGGGCCGGCGCGGCGCTGGTCGTAACGGCGGGCCGGGGCGGAGGCGCCCCTCGGCCTGGCATTCAGGGCGCCGCGGGATAGCCCGAGAGCACGGCGGCGCAGGCGGCCGGCATTTGCGGCCTCGGCCCGGGCGGGCGCGGCGCCGGGTGGCGCGCTTCCGGCGTCAGCCACCAGGCCAGGCTGGCGTCGCAGCCATCGCCGGGCGGGGGCGGGGGCTGGTCGCGGCATTCCGGCTGGCCGGGCGGGCAGCGCAGGCGGATATGCATGTGGCTGTCGTGCCCGCGCCAGGGGCGGACCCGGCGGAGCCAGGCGGCGCCGGCCTCGGTGCGGCAGAGCTCCCGCTTGATGGCATGGTTGACCAGTACCCGATCGATGCCGGGCTGTTCCGCGGCGAGGCGGATGAGGGCGGCATGGCCGGGGCGCCAGACCCGGCGATCGACGCCGGATTCGTCGGGCAGGACCAGGGAGGCGACCTCGATATCCTCCCGCTGGGCCGGCGGGCGGGGCGGCTTGGGGCCGAGGTCGAGCCAGATATCGGCATCCAGCCCAGCCTGGTGGCTGGCATGGCCATAGGGCATCGGCCCGCCGCGGGGCTGGCCGAGGTCGCCGATCCAGAGCGGCGGGAAGCCGGCGGCCTGGGCGGCGCGGGTGAAGCCTTCCAGCGTGGCGATCAGCGCCGGATGGCCCCAGTGGCGGTTGCGGGACAGGCGGACCGCCTGCCAGCCCGGCCCATCCGCCGGCAGGGACACCGCTCCGGCGATGCAGCCGAGGCCGGTGCCGCCGATGATGCGGGCGGGACCGGGCACGGGGGTCCTGGCCGCCGCCCAGCTGGCCGGCGCGTCCAGCGGCTGCGCTGCCGCCGGCCGGGGATCAAGCGCTGCCGCCGGCAACAGGCCGGCGGCAAGCCAGAGCAGGGTGGCGAGACGTCTCAGAAACGGCGCTCGAAGACGGTCACGACGTCGCCCGGCTGGACCAGGGATTCCCGCTGGGCGCGGTATTCCACCGGGCGGCCATCGGCGCCGATGCGGGTGATCGAGACATAATCCTTGATCGCCCGATAGTTGAAGCCACCGGCGACGGCCACGGCGGTGAGGCTGGTCATGCCGGGCTGGTAGGGGAACTGGCCGCCGCGCTCGACCATGCCGAGCACGAAGACCGGGCGATAGGCGATGACCTGGACGGCCGCCGAGGGGTCGCGGAACAGGTTCTTGTCGCGCATCTCCTTCTCGACCGCCCGTTCCACCTCGGTGGTGGTCAGGCCGGAGGCGCGGACGGTGCCGATCAGCGGCAGGGCGATGGTGCCGGCATCGGAGACGCGGAAGTCGCCGGTGAGGCGGGGATCGTTGAAGACGGTGACCCGGAGCTGGTCTTCCGGGCCGACCCGGTAGGAGGCGAGCGTCGCATCCGGCAGGGGCGGCAGGCCGGCGCCCGGGGTGGAGCATGCGGCCAGGCCGGTGAGGCCGGTGAGCAGCAGCATCATGCAGAAACCGCGGCGGATATGCATTTGGCGGGCTTTCCTTCCGTAAGACGAGACAATCGATGGCCGTTTCCCGGCCCGGGAGACTGACCCGGACCACGATGCGCGCAGGTCGTTATAGTCTTTGCCAGACGACACGTGTCCGGCACATTCGCGTTTCCTTGCGTGCATGGTCCATCACGCTGATGTTTGCGCCGCGGCGCGATGTTCGCCACCCCGTTGATTGACCGGCTTCCGGCCGGGCGCGTAATGCCCAAACGCTCCGCAGCATTCGCCGCGAAGGAAAGACGCACCCCGCATGCTCGACAGACCGGTTGAATCGCGGCCCCCTACCGACAGGAAGCCGCAACTCCGTACACCAGCGCCCGTCGCGTCACCGATCGAGCCCGAGGGCATGACGGTGACGGCGCTGCTGGCGGCCTTGCGCCGGCGGCGCTTGGTGCTCGTGCTCTGCGCCCTGCTGTTTCCCATCGCGGCCTATGTCGCGGCGAAGCAATTGACGCCGCGCTACACCGCCAGCGCGACGGTGATGTTCGAGCCGACCGACTATTCGGCGCGCGAGCTGCAGAGCATCCTGCGCGACGAGACGACGACGGATGCGGTGCTGGCGAGCCAGGTGGATGTTATCCGCAGCTTGTCCGTGGCCCGGCGCATCGTCCGCCAGTTCGACCTGACCAACCGCGAGGAATTCGCCTGGTGGGTCACGGAATCGAAGCGGCCGGAGACGCTGAAGTATCGCTGGCAGGACGCGGTCTCGCGCCGGCTCGGCGCGCTGTCCCCGGCGATCGGCGAGGCCCTGGCGCCCGAGGCGCCGGAGCCGCGGCCGCCGGAGGAGCAGGCGGAGATCGCCGCCGCCGAGGCGGTGCGCGACCGGATGCTGGTGGTGGTGGTGCGGAATTCCCGCGTGCTGACCGTCCAGTTCACCTCCGAGGATGCGCAGCTCGCCACCGATGCGGCGAACCTCGCCTCCGAATTGTATATCGCCGACCAGCTCGAGGCGAAGTTCAACGCGGTGCGGCGGGCGAACGACTGGCTGGACGGCCGGGTCGGCCAGCTCCGCGCCGAGCTGCAGACGACCGAGAACCGGATCGCCGAGCTGCGGACCGCCTCCGGCCTCACGCGCGGCGTGAGCGCAGGCCTGGCGACCGAGCAGGTCAGCCGGATCAACACCGACCTGATCGAGGCCCGCAACCAGCTTGCGACCGCCGATGCGCGGCTGAATGCGGCCCGGCGCGGCGGCGGCGGCGCCGACCTCACGGCGCTCGCCTCCTCCAACCTGACCGGGGCCCGGGCGGCGCGCGACGATGCGCGGCGCGACATGGAGCGGCTGCAGGCGACCCTCGGGCCGAATCACCCCGATGTCCGGGCGGCGCGCTCGCGCCTGGCCGAGACGGAACGGGCGGTCGGCGGCGAGACGGGCCGCGTGGTCCAGGCGCTCGATGCCGAGGCGCGGGCCGCCCAGGCGCGCGTCGCCAGCCTCGAGGCGGCGCTGAAGAGCCAGCAGGGCCGGCTCAACTCGAGCCAGGGCGCCGAGATCCAGGTGGCGGCGCTGGAGCGGGATGCGGAAGCCTCCCGCACCCTGCTGCGCGCGGTGCTGGAACGGTCGCAGCAGACGGTGTCGCAGACGGCGATCGAGAAGCCGGATGCGCGGGTGCTGTCGCCGGCGACGAAGCCGGGCATGCCGAGCTTCCCCAAGGTCTCGCTCTTCGTCGTGGCGGCGGCGCTGCTCGGCGTGCTCTTCGGCCTGCTGGTGATCTGGTTCCTGGAGCAGGCGGACAGCACCATCCGCTCGGGCGAGGAGGTTCGAGCCTCGCTCGGCCTGCCCTGCCTGGCGCTGGTGCCGATGCTGAAGCGCGGGTTGCTGGGGCGGCACAAGGTGGAGGACTACGTCGTCCGCAAGCCGCTGAGCCCCTTCTCCGAGAGCATGCGGACCCTGCGGGCCTCCCTCTGGCTCGGCGCGGAGCCACCGCGGGTGGTGGTGATCACCGCGGCGCGGCCGGGCGAGGGCAAGACCACGACCTCGGTCGCGCTGGCCCGTTCGGCAGCGATGAACGGGGAGCGGGTGCTGCTGATCGATTGCGACGTGCGCCAGCCGGCGCTCGGCCGGGTCTTCCGCTGCGAGGGTGCGCCGGGCGTGACCGACCTGCTGCTCGGCCAGGCGCTGCTGGAGCGGATCATCCGCCGCGATCATCTCTCCTCGCTCGACTACATCCCGGCCGGCGCGGCCGAGATCCACTCGCTCGGCCTCTTCATGTCCGAGGCGATGGGCGGGCTGCTGGAGCGGGTGCGGCGCGACTACGACCTGATCGTGCTCGATGCGCCGCCGGCGCTGGCGATGGCGGATGCGCGGGTCGTCGCCCGCCTCGCCGATGCCACACTTTTGTGTGTAAAGTGGCGCGACACGCCGCGTTCGGTGGTGCGCAACTCCCTCGGCCTGCTCGAGGAAGCGCATGCCCGCGTCGTGGGTGCCGCGCTGACGCAGGTGGATGCCAAGGTGCATGGCCGGTCCGGCTATGCGGATGCCGAGGTCTACCATCCCCGCTACGGCGGCTATTTCCGGGAGTAGCCGCGCAGATGGGTCGTTATCTGGTAACGGGCGGAGCCGGCTATGTCGGCAGCCATATCGTCCGGGCGCTGGTCGGTCGGGGCGACGATGTCGTCGTCCTCGACGACCTGCGGCAGGGGCATCGGGCGGCGGTGCCGGCCGGTGCGGAACTGGTCGTCGCCAATCTCGCGGATGCGCCGCGGGTGGCGGAGGTCTTCGCCGGCTGGAAGTTCGACGCGGTGCTGCATTTCGCCGCCTTGTCGCTGGTCGGCGAATCGATGCGGGACCCGCTGCGCTATTGCCGGGAGAATCTCTCGAACAGCCTGATCGTGGCGGATGCGGCGGTGAAGGCGGGCTGCCTGCGCTTCGTCCTCTCCTCCACCGCGGCGCTCTTCGGCTTCCCCAAGCGGATCCCGATCGACGAGGAAGCGGAGGTCGCCCCCGTCTCCGCCTATGGCGAGAGCAAGCTGATGGTGGAGCGGGCGCTGGCCTGGGCCGACCAGGTGCATGGGCTGCGCTCGGCCTCGCTGCGGTACTTCAACGCGGCGGGGGCGGATGCCTCGGGCGAGATCGGCGAGGACCATGAGCCGGAGACGCATCTCATCCCGCTGGCGATCAGCGCGGCGCTGGGCACGCGGCCGCCGCTGACCGTCTTCGGCACGGATTACCCGACGCCGGACGGCACCTGCATCCGCGACTACGTGCATGTGACGGATCTGGCCGACGCGCATCTGCGGGTGCTGGAGCGGCTCGAGACCGGCAGCGTGCGCTTCAACGTCGGCAACGGCACCGGCTATTCGGTGAAGCAGGTGATGGACTCGGTGGAGCGGATCGGCGGCAGGCCGGTGCCGCATGCGCTGGGCCCGCGCCGGGCCGGCGACCCGGCGGTGCTGGTCGCCTCCTCCGCCCGGTTGCGGCAGGAGACGGGCTGGGCGCCACGCTTCGGGGCGCTGGACGATATCGTCCGCAGCGCTTGGTCCTGGCATGCGGCGCATCCCAAGGGCTACGACGACCGGGGCTAGGACGCCCGGGGCTACGACGCCCGGGGCTACGACTGCCGGGCCTGGGCCCGGACCACCGCGGACACCGATCCTGCCGACGAAAACGCCCCACCCGGGGCGTTTTTGCTGTGGGGAGCATTTCGATGCGCGGACATTCATTTCGGCTCTGGCCTTTGGGGCAATTGCGTATAGTATCGTTAACATTCCACAACGTTTATGGCATTCTGGGGTCCAAGCATGGAATTCGGTGCCTCCTGTTCCAGCAAGACGCTTGGCCTGATCCGGGAAGATACCCTGGCGGATCAACTGGATCTGGCACAGAACAGAATCCGCGAACTCGAGGCCCGTGAGCAGTATCTGAATATCCAGATCGACCGGCTCGGGTATGATTTGGACCGTGCGGCAGGCTCGGTTGCCGGAATACTGTCCCTGGCCGATCCGGTCCGGCGCTTTCCGGCCGCCGCATTGGATCCCCTGCTGCAGCTCGCCTCCTTGATGCAGCGGCGCGATGCCTGGCTGGGTGGCCTCACCAGGCTCGGGCTGCAGGGGCCGGTCTTCGGCCTGGCGCCGCATGGCGGGGGGGAGGATCCGCTCACCATCCTCATCGTCGGCTCGGGCGGGATCGGCGATGCGCTGTATCTCTCGGCGGTGGCGCGCGGGTTGTGGGAGGCCTTCGGGGCGCCGCGGATCATCGTCCTGCATGAGCATCCGGCAGCGGCGGAGGTGCTGGGTCACAACCCCCATGTCCTCGGCGTGCTGGTGCCGGAGGAGCCGGCGCGCAGCGGCTTCCTCGACCTGGCGCATGCGCTGGACGTCTTCGACCTGATCGCCGACGTCCGCTAAGTGGTGTCCTATGCGACGCCGCCGCTGTCGCGGATCCCGGCGGAATTCCTGCGGCTGGCGCATGGCCGGGCGGCGCCCTGGCAGCGCTACGTGCGGCTCGACTGGCCGCACCGGAACAACGACCTGGCGAAGCAGGCGGTGCGGGCGGGGTTCAGCAAGCTCGACCTCGCCGGGCATACCGGCAACCTCGCCGTCTCGGCCCGGCAGGGGCCGGAATTCTATCCCCGGCCGGGCACGATGTATCCGGCGCCCGGTGCCGGGGGGGACGACCCGCTGGCCCCGGTGCTGGGGCGGCATTACGTCACCATCCACCATGGCGCGGCGCGGACCATGGCCGGGGCCTCCGGCCTGCAGACCAAGAACCTGCCCCTGCCGCTCTGGACCGCGATCGTCGCGGCGGTGCAGGCCGAGGGCTATGCCGTGGTCCAGCTCGGCGATGTGGTGGAGGCGCTGGTGCCGGGGGTCGATCTCGACCTGCGCGGCGCGACCGGGCTCGAGCAGACGGCCGGCGTGCTGAAGCAGGCGGCGGCGCATCTCGATACCGAGGGCGGCGTGGTGCATCTGGCGCGGGCGATGCGGGTGCCGGGGGTGGTGCTGTTCGGCCCGACCTCGCTCGGCTTCTTCGGCTATCCGCAGAATGCCAACCTCGCGCCGAAGGATTGCGGCGATTGCTGGTGGCTGACGCGGCGCTGGTCGGCCGCCTGCGCACGGGGCTTCGAGGAGCCGCCCTGCATGACCGGGCATGAGGCCACGGCGGTGGTCGAGGCGCTGCGGCGGGTGGCGGTGGCGCCGGGGCGGATCGTCCTGCGCGCCGCGCGGCGGCTGGCGGAGGCGGGGGGGGCCGAGGCGGATCCGGCTTTCGGGACGGCGGCCCTGGCCGTGGAATTGGCCCGGCTCGCCGCGCGGGTCCCCGGGACGGCGGTGCTGCTCGGGGAGATCGGCCTGCTGGCCGCCTGCCTGGAGCTGCCGGGCTTCCTCGCGGCCGATCCGGTGCTGCTGGTGCCGCCGCCGCTGTTCGAGCCGGCGCGGGCCGCGATGGCGCGGCTGGCCGGGCCGGAGGCGTTGCGGCTGCGGCCGGCGGTGCCGGAGGCGATCCCGGCCGAGGCGGGTGATTTCCCGGGCGCCATCGGGGTGATCGACGATCTGCGGCCGCGGCAGGGCCAGGCGGCGGCGGCGGAGCTCTGCCGCATCGCCGCGCAGGCCGGCCCCGTCTGGGTGGTGACCCGGCAGGCGGCGCGGGACGGGATGGCGCCGATGCCCGGGGCCCTGCATGACATCGTCTGGGCGCCCGGGGCGGAGGCCCTGGCGGCGGCGGGGGGGGGCTTCGTCTGCCGGCTGCAGCGCGGCAGGCTGGCGGAGGCGCCGGCCCTGCTGGCCGAGGCGGCTGCCCCGCTGCTGCGGCAGGTCGGCTAGGCGATGCTGCAATTCGGCGGCCGCCTGGGGGAATTCGACCATGCCCGGCTGCGGGAGGATCTCCGCAGCATGCCGGGGCCGATCGAAGGCGCGCTGGCCCGGGGGCGTATCCTGCAGCCGCCGATGGCGCTGCTGGAACGCTATGGCGACGACCTGCTGCATGCCACGCGGACCGATACCGGCGCCTGGGCGCTGCGCTGCGATACCGCGATGCAGGCCTGGATGGATGGCCGCTGTTTCCTGCGTGTGCTGGATGGCGCGGTCGGGTTGAGCTGGCTGGCGGTCGCGGTGGTGCTGGGCCGGCGCGACCTGCGGCCGCGGTTCCGCGGCGCCGGCGGCCTCGACTACGACGAGGCGCTGCGCTGGCTGGTGCTCTACGGCATCCAGGAGCATGGGCTGTTCGGCCTGGCGACGCGACGGCTGGTCGATGAATTGCTGGCGCCGGTGCGGCCCGGCGGCCCGGCGGCGCTGGCGGTGCTGCTGCTGCGGGAAAGGCCGGACCTGCTGCCGCTGTGCCGGGAGCCCTTCAACGCCGGCTTCACCCCCGGTCTGCGCGCCTGGCTGGCGGCCAGCGGGGTGGTGGAATACGGGCTGCACTGGTGCCTGCCGCCGCGCGCGCTGGATGGCGCCGCCGCGGTGCCGCCGCCGCCGGGCTGGCTGCCGCCCGCGATGCCGCCGCCGGCGCCGGCCGGGCGGGCGCCGGGGCGCGAGGGACGCTGCCTCCAGTGGCGGCTGGAGGCCGAGGGAGCGGGCCCGGACTGGCTTTCCGCCTGGTCCTGCCGGGTGCCGGCCGCCGCGGGGCCGGATGGGGTGGAGATCCGGGCGACCGACATGGCGCTGCGGCTGCCGCATCCGGGCGGGCGGCGGGCCACCCTCATCATCCAGGCAACGCCCTGGGACGGGGCGGCGGCGGGCGAGGCGACGCTGGTCGCGTTGCACCGGGACCGGCCGATCGGCGGGGCGCGGTTCCGGCCGCAGGCGGGCGGGACCATCGCGCTGACCCTGCGCGGCATCACGCCGGGCGAGGAGCTGCCGGTCCGGCTCTGCCTGGTGCAGGACGCCGCGCCCATGGTTCCCGGCGGGGTCCCCGGCGGGGCCTGGGCGAAGTGGATTTCCTTCTGGCTGATTGCGGAGTGACGGTGGCGATGGCGAGCGACGCGGAAAGCGGGGCCGGCGGCAGGGCGGCCGATCCGCTGCTCGCCGAGATCCGGCAGCGGCTGATCCATATCGAGACCAAGCAGAACCTGATGCTGGCCGCGGCCGAGCCGGTCGCGCATTTCTCGCCGGACCAGTGGTATGGCCGGCATACCTATTCGCAGCATGGCGAGGATCTCGCCTTCCTCAACATCTTCCACCGGCTCGGGATCGAGCGGCCCTCCTGGGTCGATGTCGGGGCGCATCATCCCTGGCTGATCAGCAATACCGCGCTGCTCTATGCCCGCGGCGGGCGCGGGGTGAATGTCGAGGCCAATCCGCATCTGATCGAGGCCTTCCGGCGGGAGCGGCCGGAGGACGTGAACCTCAACCTCGGCGCCTCCGACCGGGAGGGGGTGATGACCTTCCACATGATCGACCGCGCCTCCGGCCGGAACAGCTTCGACCCCGCGGAGGTGGCGGCCTTCGTCGGCGCGCAGCGGGATTTCGCGGTGACCGAGCGGGTCGAGATCCCGGTCACCACCCTGGCCCGCATCGTGGAGCAGCAGTGCGGCGGCGACTTCCCCGACCTGCTCAGCGTCGATGCGGAGGGGCATGACCTGGCGGTGCTGCGCGGGATCGACTGGACGCGGCCCGGGCCGAAGCTGATCTGCGTCGAGGCGAATACGCCGGCGGCGGAGGAGCAGGTGCTGGGCTACCTCGAGGCGCAGGGCTATCGGCGGGTCTTCGCCGCGGGGCCGAACTGGCTGCTGCTGCGCGCCGACCTCCGCTACCTCTGAGGGGCCCGCGGCGATGATCGTGCTGTGCCTCGGCATGCCGGGCAGTGCCTCGACCTGGGTCTTCAACGTGGTGCGCGACCTGGTCGCGGCGGTGGCGGGGCCGGTGCAGGGCTTCGAGGCGACCAGCCTCGCGGCGGTGGAGGCGGGTTTGCAGGGCAGCCCCGGCTCCCTGGTCATCCGGGCGCATAACGCGACGCCGGCGCTGCTGGCGCTGGTGCGGGCGGCGGGCGGGCAGGTCGTGGTGACGACGCGGGACCCGCGCGATTGCGTCGCCTCCCTGGTCACCCGGCTCGGCGGCGGGGCGGCGGATTGGGCGATGGATGTGGCGCGCTCGCTGGCCTCGGTCGGGACGGTGCTGCGGCTGCCGGGGCAGCGGGTGCTGGCCTTCGAGGCGGCGATCACCCGCGACCCGGCGACCGGGCCGGCCCTGGCGGCGCAGCTCGGCCTGGGGCTGGACCCGGCGGAGGCCCGGTGCATCGCCGCGGCCTGGAGCCTGGACAAGGTCAAGGCGCGGATGGCGGCGGCGGCGGCCTTGCGGGCGAACCAGACGGCAGGCTTCGGCTCGGACCCGGCGACCGGCTTCAACGAATCGCATATCGGCGACGGCAGGATCGGCAAATGGGCCGATGCGCTGACGCCGGAGGATGCGGCGGCGGTGGACCGGGCCTTCGGCGGCCTGCCGCGGCCGCAGGGCGGGCTGCGGCCGGGCGATACCATCCGCTTCGGCGAGGCGCTGTTCAGCCCGGCGGT
Organism: Belnapia sp. AC561; assembly: GCF_979252845.1. Taxonomy (NCBI): domain Bacteria; kingdom Pseudomonadati; phylum Pseudomonadota; class Alphaproteobacteria; order Acetobacterales; family Roseomonadaceae; genus Belnapia; species Belnapia sp. AC561. Next base: position 90,252 of record NZ_CEEDBP010000021.1, on the reverse strand, counting down.
GCGGCGGGACGAAAGCGAGGACGCCGGGCCCGGACCCTTCGGCAGGCCGGTGATGCGGCTCTGCTACCTCGCCGCCGGGCCTTGGCGCCTGCGCCTGCACGGGCGGCTGCCGGGGCTTGCGACGCCGCGCTGGCTGAGCGTCTTCGTCGGCGGGGAAAGGGTGCAGGCGCGGCTGGTGGAGGCCTCCGCTTCGGGGGAGAGCCAAGCGGTGGCGCTGTCCTTCCTCCTCGACCACCGCGGACATGAGGACATGATCGAGGTCTGGCTGGAGACGCCGGCGGGCGGGCTGCCCGACCCGCACCGGGCCGGGGCGCTGGAGCTGGCGGCGGCGCGGTTGCCCTCAGTGCCGGGGCAGTGCCTGGCGGCTGCCGGGCCAGGTGGCGATGCGGCGGTCGATCATCCGCTCGACCGCGGTGACGATGCTGCGGACCGCGGCGCGCTTGTAGGGGTATAGGCCGGGCCGGTCCCAGCCATGCACGATCATGCCGGTCTCGACCTCGAACAGCACGAGCCGGCCGTCGCGCAGCAGCCCGCAGTCGATGCCGAAGTAGTCGAGGCCGATGCGGTCGGCGATGGCGCGGAGCGCGCGCCGGGCCGGGGCAGGGAAGGCGCCGGCGAGGTCGCCGAGGAAGCGGGCTTCCTCCCGCCGCTTCCACGGATCCTGCTCCATGCGCGCGTTGTAGTACCAGACGGTCCAGTCGTCGTGGATGGCCATGTGGTAGGGCAACGGCTGGCCGTCGACGACGACGAGGCGGAACTTGCGCCAGTGGCCGTCGCCGCTGCAGTAGTCGATGAAGGGGGCGATGAGGAAGCGCGGCGCATCGATGCTGCCGAGATAGGCGCGCAGCGCCGCGGGGCCGCTCAGCCGAGCGAGGTCGCGGCCGGCATGCGAGGCTTCCGGCCGGATGATGACGGGCCATTCCAGCGCGGGCCCGGCCTCCAGTGTCGCGCGGTCCAGCAGGCGTTGCGGCGGCACCACGGCATCCGGCAGTCCCTGCAGCAGCGCGGCGACGCCGAGGCGGGAGAGGCCGGCGATGCGCTGCCCGCAATTGATGACCGGAGCGCCGAGCGCGGCGGCGAGATGGTCCGCCGCGGCGAGGACAAGCTGGTGGCGCGGGTCCTCGGCGATGGCGACGAAGATGCAGTCGAATTCGGGCAATTGCCCGGCGAAGGCGGAGGCGGGGTCCCGCAGCACCGCGGCCGGGTCGGTCAGCCAGAGGGTATGCAGCGCGATATCGGCGGCATCGAGCAGGGCGCCGAGCGGCAGGTTGGCCTGGAAATCCCCGGGCGCGGCGAGGGCCAGGATGCGACGGCGCGGCGCCGGGCTGAAGCGGGAGGTGACGGGGTGCTGGGCCAGCGCGGCCTGGAGGTTGCGAACGGCCGGGCCGGGCTCCCCCAGCACCTGGCAGACTTCCCAGAGCAGGTAATGCGCGCGGCGCTGCTCGGCCGGGTCTTCCACCGCGCGGTCCAGCACGGCGCGGGCGGAGCGCCAATTCTCCCGCGCCGCATAGTCCAGGGCGCGGCCGAGGAGCGGGCCGGGGGGAGGATGTCCCGGTCCCGCGGGCTGAGGGCCGAGTAGACGACGCAATCCATGGCTCACCTGCTGCGATGCCCGGCCCCTGCTGGGCCACCGGGGAGCAGGCTGCGGCAAGCAGGTGAAGAAAGCCTGAAGCCGGGGGCCCGGCGTCAGTCGGTCAGGCGGTCCAGCGTGGGAATGCGGCGGAGGACCAGCCACTTCAGCAGCACCGGCGCGCCGAGGCCGAAGGCCATGGCCACCGTGACATGGAGCAGGAACCACTCCTCCGTCCAGCCGATGCCGGCGGCAATCAGCAGCGCCTTGCCGCCGCCGATCGCCAGGGTATTGAAGAGGTAGATCGCCATGGCGTAGCGCCCGAGCGCCAGCGGCCATTGCCAGTGGCAGACCGGCGGGCGGCGGATGGCGCCATGCAGCGCCGGGATGCAGAGCAGCCCGCAGACCACCATGGACCAGCGCGCATCCAGCCAGTCCAGTTCCGCCGCGGCCAGCCCCAGGGCGAAGGCGAGCCACCAGAGCGGCTGCAGGCGCTCGAAGGCGGGCAGGGCGCGGGCCTGGCGTTCGGTGAACCAGACGCCGGCGGCGAAATAGAGGAAGTGGCTGGCGAAGCGGTCGAGATAGGCGATCGGCGGGACATCGATGAATTGCAGGGCGAGGCCGAGCAGCACCAGCCCGGTGCCGCCGATCCGGCGCAGCAGCAGCGCCACGATGGTGCTGAGGAAGAGCACCAGCAGGTACCAGACGGAGGTCGCCGGGCTGTGGCCGGTGGTCCAGAACAGGTCGCGGAGGCCGCCGCCCAGCCCCTCCGGCGGGTTGTCGACGTGCAGGAATTGCAGGGCGATGAGCTTCGACGCCAGGATCAGCAGGCCGATGCCGAAGAAGGGCACCAGCAGCCGCACCGCCCGCTTGCGCAGCGCCGCCGGCCAGGTGGGCGGCGCGGTGGCGAGCAGCCCCGAGAGCACCGCGACGGTGCCGCTGAGGTAGAGGAAGAAGGGCATGTGGAAGCGGTAGATCGCGTAGCGGACCGGCTCGTACCACTCGACGCCGGACGGCGCCTGCTGCGCCACCACATGGCCGAAGACCACCAGCAGGATGGCGATGCCGCGCGCCCGGTCCAGGTCGAGCCGGCGTTCCCGGACCGGGGGACGGATTGGGGGCCGGGGGGGATGGGTCAGGCCCTGGTCCATGGCGGTCAGCCCGGCCGGGCTTCGGGCCGGGGCTGGCGCCAGGTGAGGGTATCGGCGGCATGGCGGGTGGTGCCGCGGCCATGCGGGGTGCGGCCGTGCAGGCCCTGCTTCGCCTCGATCCGGCCGCGGGCGAGGATGGCCCCGAAGAGGCAGAACTGCATGACGGAGGTAGTGGCGATCAGCGTGTTGTCGAAGCCGCTGTGGATCAGCACGCCGACCAGGGCGGCGCGCAGCACCAGCTTCTCGGCCGGGGCGAGGCGGCGGGAGCCGCCCCAGATCCAGGCGATGATGGCGATGAAGATCGCGGCGCAGCCGATGATGCCGCCATCGACCGACAGCCGCAGGTATTCGTTGTGCGCGGCGGTGCTGCCCAGCAGCTTGATGAGCGGGTCGTCCGGGTTGACGATCAGCTTGCCGGCGCCGAGGCCGAAGCCGAACAGCGGCCGGGCCTCGATCGCCTCGATGAAATAGGGCCACATCAGGTCGCGGCCGGAGCTGCTGCTGCCCTGGTCCACGAAGCGGCCGAGGGCGAAGACCAGCACCGGGCTGAGCAGCAGCAGGCCGGGACCCAGGCTGCCCATGATCAGGTCGACCTTGCGCTTCAGCGGGAAGAGCTTGCGGTCCGAGAGCAGGAAGATGGCGAGCATGAAGATCACCACGGCGCCGAGCGGGGCGCGGGCCTGGGTCGCCAGCAGGATGGCGAGGTTCAGGCCGGCGATGATGATCCAGCGCATCTTGAAGCCGCGCAGGTATTCCAGCATGGCGGCGAAGATGGCGGTGCTGCAGAAGCCGGCCAGGAAGGGCGCGGTATGCATGCCCTGGAAGCGGCCGAGCGTGTCGAAGGCGGGGTAGAGCCCGGCGACGGTGGTCAGCAGGCTGGCGACGGCGCTGATAATGGGCACCAAGGTGGCGCCGCGGATCACCGTGGTCCAGATCCGCTTCGGCGCCATGGCGAAGGCCAGCACGAAGGGCGCGGTGGAGCCGATGAAGCTGCGGATCATCTCCGCGTTGGTGACGACCTTGCCGATCGGCAGGATGACGATGCTCATCACCGCGATGACGGTATAGGCGAGGAAGGGCCAGTTGATGGCGCTCGCCGGGCCGTAGCGGATGAGGAGGGCGCCGGCCAGGGCGAAGGGCACCACCTTCACCACCGCGGAGCCCAGCGCCCCGGCGGCGCCGCCGACGCCCCCGAACATGCCGCCGTCGAGCTGGAAGTCGAGGCCGATGCCATAGGTCAGCACCAGCAGGCCGACGATCGCCTGCGGGAACTGATAGAGCGCGAGGGCGCCCAGGGTCAGCACCATGACCGGCAGCAGGAGCAGCAGGTACTCCGGCTTCAGCAGGGCGAAGAGAAGCATCCCGGTGGCGCCGCAGAGCGCGATCAGGACCTGGCCGAAGGGGGAGGTGAGACTTGGCATGCCCCTGCCTTGTGTCACGCGAAGAGGGCGGAGGGCTAATCAGCCTTCTGTCATTGCCGCTACCCGAAAGCGTGACCGCCGGGGGCGGAGCAGGCGTGTATGGCAGGCGGCATGGGTGACCGGGCGGCCCACTTCGCTAAGGTGAAGCGGCGCCGGAGGGGCGAACAGGCCGGTTTGGCGTTGCCGTCCGGGTTGCGTGACGAGGAGAGCGAGGGCGGATGCAGCCAGTATCGAATGGGGCGGTATCGAGTGGGGCGGCGCCGCGGGATGCGGCCCTGACGCGGCTGCGCTTCTTCCTGATCGGCTGGGTGATCCTCTATCACCTCGACCTGCCGCTGCAGGTCAGCCAGATCCTGCCCTGGGTGGCGCCGCTGCTGGGGCATGGCTACCTCGGGGTGGATGGGTTCTTCCTGCTGTCGGGCTATGCGCTGTTCCTCGGCTACGGGACGCGGCCGCCGCGCGGCTGGGCGGGGGCCCGGGGCTTCCTGCGGCGGCGATTCGCCAAGATCTGGCCGCTGCATGCGCTGGCGCTGTTCGCCCTGGCCGGGCTGGTGGCGGCGGCGAGCGCGGCGGGGGCCGGCATCCGCAACCCGGAGCGATTCGGGGTGGCGGAATTCGTCCTGCAGCTGTTCCTGATGAATGCCTGGGAGACGACCAGTATCCATGCCTGGAACTATCCCTCCTGGGCGCTGTCGGTAGAATGGGCGGGATACCTGGCCTTCCCGCTGGTGCTGGCCGGGGTGCTGAAGCTGCCGCGGCCGCTGGTCTGGCTGCTGCCGATGCTGGGGATGGCGGGGCTGGCCTGGCTTTCGGGCTGGGTGCCGGAGGGCGGGCTGAACCGGACCCTGCACCTGGGTCTGGTGCGCTTCGGGCTGGAATTCGCCATCGGGCTGGGCCTCGGCCGGCTGGCGGTGGAGGGGCGGCTGCCGCGGGCGATGCTGTGGCCGGCGGTGGCGGCCCTGCCGCTGGGGCTCTGGCTGGGCGAGGATGCGCTGGCGGTGCTGGGCCTGGCCGCGCTGGTGCCGGCGCTGCACCGGCCGGGCGCCGCGGCCGCAGGCACCGGGGCCGTGGCCGGCGTGGCGGCGAAGCGGCCGGACCTGCTGCTGCGGCTCGGCGAGGCGTCCTTCGGGATCTATCTCTGCTGGGTCTTCATCGAGGCCGGGCTGGTCGCGGTGCTGCGGCTCGGGCAGCCGGGACCGGCGGGCCGGATGGGGCTGATGCTGGCGGGCTTCCTGGCCAGCCTGGTCGCGGGCTGGCTGGCCTGGCGCTTCATCGAGGTGCCGGCGCATGCCTGGCTGCTGCGGCGGGGCCGGGGCCCCGCCGCGCCGGGCGTGGCCTCAGCCGCGCGATAGCATGCCGGGCGGGACGAGGCCGGGGTGGAGCCCTGGCCCGTCGCCCGGTTGCAGCCGCCACCAGCTGCCGTGGCTATAGGACCAGAGCGTGACCGGCAGGCCGAGGCTGCGCAGCGCCGGCAGGGATTGCGCGAGGTCGGCGGCGAAGGCCTCGCGGTTCGTCTCATGGCCCATGGCGCCGCCGAGTTCGGCCACCACCACCGGCAGGCGATGGCGGTCCCGCCAGGCGGCGATGGGGGCGAAGCGGGCGGCGACGGTGGCGGGATCGCCGCCCTGGTAGTCATGCACCTCCGCCATGGTGCCGGGATCGGCCGGGGGGGTGCATTCCAGCAGGGAGCCGGCGCTGCACCATTCCCGCCCGCCCCACATGAGCAGGTGGCGCGGCGCTGCCCGCCGCATCGCTGTCAGCAGGCGGTCGCGCACCGGCAGCCAGCTCGCGGTATCGTCGAAGACCGGCTCGTTCAGCGCCGCCAGCACGGTGGTCGTGGGATCGAGCCGGGCGGCGAAGAAATCGGCCCGGGCGCGGAGCGCGGCCCAGTCCGCGGCCTGCCAGGGATTCGACTGGTGGTAGAAATCCGCCATGCCGAGGAAGATGGTGACGCCGGCCGCCTGGGCATCCTGCACCGCCTCGGCGAAGAGGCCGGGCAATTCCATGCCGGAGCCGGTCTTGCCGACCTCCGGCATGAAGAGCCGGGCGTGGTCGAAGCCGGCGGCGCGGAATTCGCGCCACCAGCCGGGGCCGAGGCGGCGCGGATGGTTGTCCTTGGCGACCGGGTACCAGCGTTCCAGGTTGGCGCCGAGCCGGAGCCCGGCGATGCGCGCGCGGATCGGGGCGAGGTCCTGCGCGGCCGCCGGCGATGCGGCGGCCGCGAGGGACAGGGCCATCAGACCCCGGCGGCCGAGGCCGGCCGGGGACCGGGTCGGGGCGGCCATCGGCCTAGCCGAAGCGGAAGGAGCCGGGGACGGTCGGCGCCGGAGCGCCGGCCTCCGGGCTGGCCGCCTGCTGCTGCTCCTTCATCCGCGTCTCGACCTGCTTGAGCAGGCCGAGCAGGCTATTCGCCATGGACGGCAGCTGCACCAGCGGCACGACCAGCTGGCCGCAGGGCACCGGCTTACCGTCCGAGCCGGTCTGCGCCAGGGTCATCCGGGCGACGCCATGGGTGATGCTGGCGTCGAGGATGCCGTCGGCGAAGAGGGTGGTGCGGGTCTCGGCCATGCCTGGGTGGTCTCCTTACTGCTCGCGGAAGGCGCGATGGAAGCTGTCGCGGATCGGCTGGGTGATATAGCGGAAGAAGCTTCTTTCGCCGACCTGCACATGGGCTTCCACCGGCATGCCGGGGGTGAGGAAGACGTTGGGCAGCTTCGCCAGCTGGTCCGGGTCGATCAGGATATAGGCCCGGTAGTATTGCTGGCGGGTCTGGTCGTTGGTGGTCACGTCTGCTGCCACCCAGGTCACTTGGCCGTGCAGATAGGGCACCAGCCGCTGCTTGAAGGCGGGCAGGCGGATTTCCGAATGCAGGCCGGGATAGACCACGTCGATGTCGTAGGGCTGGACATTCACCTCGGCGATCAGCCGGTCGTGGTCGGGGACGAGGTCCATCACCGGGTCGCCCGGCTTCACCACGGCGCCCAGGGTGAAGAAGCGCTGGTTCACCACGGTGCCGGAATC